>JBGUSZ010000020.1:0-47037 GCA_045132795.1 Tidjanibacter sp.
AGGGCGACAGTTGTTGTCGCCCTAACTCGTTGTTTGGTTTGATGGCCCCCGCGGCACCGTAAGAGCAAAGACAAGCGACAGCGCAGTCAATCCTCGTTGAAAGCGCCCCTGCGGCAGCGTGAGAGGAAAGGACAACAAAAAGTGTTGGTCAATCCTCGAAAAAGCAGAGGGCGACACTTGTTGTCGCCCTTACTCGTTGTTTGCTTTGATGGCGCCCGCGGCGGCGCAAGAGGAAAGACAAGCGACAGCGCAGTCAATCCTCGTTGAAAGCGTCCCTGCGGCAGCAGAAGAGGAAAGACAAGCGAAGCGCAGTCAATCCTCGTTGAAAGCGCCCCGCTCGGTCGACTGCCTCGCTCCCTAAATTGGTGGTGCGCTGATTCACATTATGTGGATGTGTTGTTTGCACTATATAAGCAGGGCCTGCATAGATTGCAGGCCCTAACTATTTGGACTACCATCTTTGAGAATAACATTGCCCCCTATAAGTCGCTCATTGCGGTGGAGAGGACGGCGGCGGAGTTGACCTTATCGGTGTAGGTCAGGCGCACATAGCAGTCGTAATCTTCGTGGTCTATACGAAGCGTAATCCTACCCTTTGGGGCGTTGAATGTCGTGATGTACTTGCATCTGTCAAATTTGACTTCGTGCATTTTCATGTTATCATCTCTATCATAACTACTCTGAAACTTCTCCACGCACGAGGCAGGGGAGCCATACTTTTGTGTGAGCATCTTTTTGAGGGTGGAGTAGTCGCCGTGGAGTTCGCCCCACTGTTCCTGCTCGGGGAAGAGGACGTCGATACTGCACACAAGGTCGTGGTTGTCGATGGTCGACACCAGCAATGTACACCCCTTGAAGCCGGCAAAGTCGCCACTCATACGAGCCACGCCGTCGCCGCTGCTAACCAAACGGAATCCGGCATTTTTCATCGAATTGACATAGTCACGCAAGGTGCCCGTGATATATACTCCCTTGAAGGTGAGGTGGTTGGTATCGACGGGCTTTGGTGCAGGCGCAGGGGCGGCTTTGGGTGTGGGCTTAGGTGCCGACTGCTTGGGGACTGCCTTGGGTGTGGGTTGTGCAGATTGAGTGGGCGCGGTTGCGGGGGCCGACTCTTTGGATAGTAGCTCGGTGAGGAACGGGATTCCGACATCCTCGGTGGCAACATAGACAATGCCCAGAGCGAGCACGAGGGCGACGAGCAGTAGCAGAAAACGTTTCATAGTCAAAAGTGGTTTGGGTGTGGTTGTGTGTTGGTGCTAACGCGCTGATAATCTGTATCTTCTAATTAGGCCATGGGGGGGGGTAAAATGAGAAGTAGTATTGGCAGGAAATCTTTCAGGGCGATGCGCAGTGCTTTGAGGGCTTGCGAGATGCGATACTCGATGGTCTTTTGCGATACACCCATTTCGCCTGCAATCTCTTTGTGGCTCTTGTTGTTGAGTCGGTGCAGAACGAAGGCCTCACGATAGCTGTCGGGCAGGGTGTCAAGAGCAGTGTTGAGCTTTGACATTAGGTCGTCGAGGATGTAGAAATCGGGGCTCTCGAAGTGTTCGGTGGCGTTCTGTTTGAGGTTGTTGATGACCTGCTGACTCACCTTGCCGCGGTTGATGAGCGTAAGGCACCGATTGCGGGTGGCGGTGAAGAGATAGGTGCGTACCGATGTTTCGATGTGCAAATCGTTGTGATTTTGCCATATCCACAGGAAGATATCCTGCACCACATTCTCTGCGTCTTCGAGCGAAACCCATTGGCAGGCATAGGCGCACAGTCGGGGGTAGAACCTCTCAAAAAGAGCCCCATAGGCCTTCTTGTCGCCGCCGATAATCTTTTGGCACAGCTGGATGTCTGTTTCAATGGGTTTGGTCATCGTGGTGGTGGAAGTAGTTTTTACAAAGGTACTATTTTTTTGTGATGCGGTGTAGTGTGTTGAAAAAAAATTGTTGTGTTTAGGGATTTTTGTTGCAGGATAGTCTATGAAATATAATATAGGCGTGAATATATAACATAGGTATCGATATATGGAAGCAAAATTGTTTCAATACTTCAACAATGCGCTCTCGGAGCAGGAGCGTGTGGAGGTTGAGGCGTGGATTAACCTCTCGGAGGAGAATCGCAAAATCGCCCAACAACTCTATTGGCTCTGCTGTGTGGACAACACGTTGCAGGTGATGGATAGTGTGGATACGCAAGGGGCCTTGTGTAAGGTTCAGAGGCGTATTGCGGCGGCTCGCAGGCGTGAGTTGTGGAATCGTGTGGGCCACGTTGCGGCGGTGTTGTTCATCCCCATTGTTGCGCTGGCACTCTTTTTTCTGAGCAGGCCGTCCCAGGTGGAGGAGGCGATGCAGTTTGTGGAGCTGAGGACTACCTCGGGTGTGGTGTCGTGTGTTACCCTGCCAGACAGCAGCAAGGTGTGGCTCAACTCCAACTCCTACCTCAAATATCCAGTGCGTTTTAAGGGTAGTGAGAGGCGTGTGGAGCTTGTGGGCGAGGGATACTTTGATGTGGCCAAAGATGAGCAACACAAGTTTGTGGTCAAGACCAACGCTATGGAGGTGGAGGTGCTGGGTACAGAGTTCAACATTGATGCCTACGAGAGGAGTGGTCGTGATGTTCGTACCACCCTTGTGGAGGGTAGTGTGAAGATGACCTTCGATGGTAGCGATAATCAGCTCCACACCATAATGCTCAGCCCCGGCCAGAGGGTGAACATCAACCCCGTGTCGCGCCAATGGGGTGTGGAGAGTGTGAACACCTCGGCAACGGCTTCGTGGAAGGAGGGACGTATGATTTTCGATAGGACCCCATTTGAGGAGGCGTTGCGTATGATTGAGAACCGCTTTAATGTGGAGTTTGTGGTTAAGAACTCCTCCTACTATGACCACAATTTTACGGGTATGTTTACCGACCAGAGGCTCGACATTATTCTCGAACACTTCAAACGCTCCTCCAAGATGCGATTCAAACCCATGGATAAGTATGGAGCCAATGTGGTCAACGGGCACGAAGTAATAGAGATTTACTAAACGTGCCACGATGGGGCAAGGGCCGTGTGAAACTTTCGTTTTAGACAGACAAATTCAAACAATCAATCAATAAAACAACTAATCTTAAACTAATTTCTTATGAAGAACATCAGACTATTTTTACTCTGTCTTGTGTGTTCGCTGGTGTTGTCGGAGGGCTATGCCCAAAACCGCAATATCTCTCTGAGGGTTAAGAACGCTCCGTTGAGTGAGGTTTTTGCCACCATAGAGCAGCAAAGCGGCTACACATTCTTTTACAGCGACAAGATTGTGAACACATCTCGCAGGGTGACAATTGATGCCCAGGGAGAGGACGTGCTGGTCACTCTGGGCAAGATTTTCGAGAACGAGAACATCAAGTGTTCCATCATTGATGGCAACATTGTCCTCGAAAAAGGAGCAGAGGCAAAGCAACAAGCAAGTGTTGCTTCGGCCAAGAGTAACCACTTTGTGGGCTATGTGGTTGACAAGAATGGCGAGCCTGTCATTGGTGCAACCATCATTTCGCTGAGCAATATGGCCAACGCAACCATTGTGGATGTGAATGGTCGCTTCGAGCTTGCAGTGGCCAAAGGCGAGAAGTTGGAACTGTCGTGTGTGGGCTATGCGAGCCAAATCATCACGGCCGGCAAGTCGGGCGAGAAGTTCACTCTCAAAGAGGACTTCCAGATGCTCGAAGAGGTTATCGTGGTTGGTTATGGTACCCAGAGGCGTAGCGATGTTACGGGTGCTATTGCCTCGGTGTCGACCGAGAAACTCAACGCCACCCCTACCACTTCGTTGGGCGAGATGCTCAGGGGTGCTGCTGCGGGTGTACACGTTACCCTCGGTAGTGCCGAGCCCGGTGGTACCTCATCGGTGCTGATTCGTGGCCGTCGTTCGTTGTCGGGCGACAATGCTCCCTTGTACATCGTGGATGGTGTGCCAATGAGCAGTATCGACGATATCAACTCCAACGATATCGAGTCGATGGAGATTCTCAAAGATGCCTCGTCGCAGTCCATCTATGGTGCGAGGGCAGCAAACGGTGTGATTCTCATCACCACCAAACGTGGTCAGGTGGGCAAACTGAAAGTGTCGTATAGTGGCTATGCCGCAGTGCAGGACATCAACCGCAACTTCGAGTTCTACAACGGCGAGGAGTGGGCATACTATCGTGCCGAGGCATACTACAATGCCTATGGCTCGTTCGACACGAAGAGCTGCCTCACGGGCCTGATGCTCGATGTGTTCGAGTCGGGCGAATGGGTCGATTGGGAGAAACTGATGATTAGCAAAGCCTTCCAGCAGAAACACGACGTGTTGGTGCAGTCGGGTAACGACAAGACCAAATATGCCTTCGGTATTGGTGCCTACACTCAGGACGGTATGGTGCTCAATTCGGGTTTTGAGAAGGTGTCGGGACGTTTGAACATCGACCACAAGATCACCAAGAATATCTCTATGGGAGCCAACCTCTCCTTCTCGCGTGCGTGGAAGCAGAGCACCGATGGCTCGTTCAACAGCTTCGTAACAATGCCTCCTTTGGCAAAGGTTTATGAGGATGATGGCGTTACTCTCCGCAAGGACGTTACCTTGGCCGGTGAGTCGCACTTCAACCCCTTGTGGAACATCAATAATGCAGAGAGCCGTAGCCAGACGGACCGCCTGTTGATTAACCTCTTTGCCGACTGGAAGATTGCCCCCGGATTGTCCTATCGCCTCAATACGAGCCTCTCGGAGCGTAACGTCGATAGCGGCTCCTACCTCGGTATCAACCACACCACAGGTGCAACCACACAGGGTAAGGCCACTCTCTCGCAGAGCGACTATTTCGACTACCTGGTGGAGAACATCCTCAACTACTCCACCAAGATTGGCGACGACCACAAGATTGACGCCACCTTGATGCAGAGTGTCAACTACATCACCTGGAAGTCGCTGGGTATCACCGGTACGGGCTTCTCCAACGATGACCTCTCCTACCACGCCATCGGCTCGGCTATCGAGCACGGTGTCCCCACCTACCAGCTCTCTGAGCGTAAGATGCTCTCGCTGCTGGGACGTGTGAGGTACAACTACAAGGACCGCTACCTGTTCACTGCGGCTGTTCGTATGGATGGCTCTTCGGTGTTCGGTCCCGGCAATAAATATGGCGTGTTCCCCTCGGCATCGTTTGCGTGGAGGGTGAACGAGGAGGAGTTTATGAAGAATATGGAGTGGATTTCCAACCTCAAATTCCGTCTGAGCTATGGTCAGGTTGGTAACCAGGGTATCTCGCCCTACACCACCCTCGGTCTGGCCGACAAATATATGTATGAGTTCGGTACCTATCCTATGGTGGGTTACCTGCCCGATACCACCCTGCCTAACCCCAACCTCAAATGGGAGACCTCGACATCGACCAACATCGGTATCGACTTCGGTTTCATCGGAGGCCGCATCGGTGGTAGCGTGGAGCTCTACAACACCGACACAACCGACCTGCTGGTGGCTAAGTCGTTGAGCCAATCGACCGGCTATTCGAGCCAATTGGTCAATATGGGCCGCGTGAACAACAGAGGTGTGGAGATTACCCTCAACCTTGTGCCCGTCAAGACCAAAGATTTTGAGTGGAACGTGGACCTCACCTTCGCAAAGAACAAAAATGAGATTGTACGCATCGACGGCTCGCTTGACGAGAACGGCCAGCCCAAGAACGATGTGAACAACAACTGGTTCATTGGCGAGCCTATGAATGTCTACTACGACTACGCTTTCGACGGCATCTGGCAGTTGGACGACGACATCGCCTCCTCACATATGCCCGACGCTAAACCCGGTGCAATCAGGGTGAAGGATGCAAGTGGCGATGGCAAACTCGACGACAAGGACCGTGTGATTATGTACCGCGATCCGGATTGGATTGGCACCCTCTCCACGGGTATCTTCTACAAAGGCTTCGACGTGAGAGCCGAGTTGTATGTTTCGGCCGGAGGTACTCGCTACAACTCCTACCTGACAAGCTTCAACCAGGGTGGTGATATGACCGGTAAGCGTAATGGCGTGCGCCGTAACTATTGGACGGCCAACAACCCCTCCAACGAGGCACCCGCTCCCAATATGACACAGGCCCCTGCCTACATCACCGCTCTCGGCTATCAGGACGCTTCGTTTGTGCGTCTGAGGAATGTACAAATCGGCTACAACTTCCCCAAGAAGGTAACCAAGGCGCTCTCGATGCAGTCGTTGAGGATGTATGCAACGCTGACCAACATCTGGACAATGACGGATGTTATCGGCTATGGTCCGGAGCAGAACCCGGGTAGCTATCCCGAGCCTCGCACTGTACTCTTTGGTGTAAATGTTTCATTCTAAAACCAATCAAGGAGAATTACAACTATGAAAAAATATATAACACTATTGCTGCTTGTAGCAGTTGGCTTTACTTCCTGCACCGACTTCCTGATGGAGGAGAATAAAACACAGTATTCGCAGGACTATATTTTCAACTCCGAGGGTGGTTTGGACCTTGCAGTGTCGGCACTCTATGTGCTCCATCGTAACTATCTGGGCGACGATGCTGAGAATAACACCCATTGGGCTGTTGAACGAGGTACCGATATCGTTATGACCAATGGCGGTACGGGTAACTTCTATGGTATCTACGACCCCAACCACCTCAAACCTTCGGCTGCGCAGGTGTCCAGGATGTGGACTCGTATGTATCAGATTATCGGTAGGTGTAACGAGATTATCTCTGCCGGCGAGAAGATGGAGGCTACACCTCAGTTGAAAAAGACTCTGGCCGAGGCCAAAGCTTTCCGTGCACAGTCATATTTCCTGTTGTTCCGCACCTACGACCGCATCTGGCTCAACACCGAGCCCGTAACGTGGGAGAATGTGAACGACAAACGTGAGTATCGTCCCGCAAGTGCAAATGAGGTCTATGAGCTTCTCTATTCCGACCTTGGCTATGCTGTCGAGAACCTCGATTGGACATCCACAATGCCAGGTAGATTCAATCAGGCTGCTGCTCGTGCCATTCTGGCAAAGGTTGCTCTGTGGAAGAAGGATTGGAAGACGGCTCTGGATATGGCCGACGCCATCGACGAGTGTGGCTACTACAAGCTGCTCGACTCGCCCAAGGAGGTCTTTGAGGGTGCCGACCTGAACCACTCGGAGGCCCTGATGGTACAGCAGTGGAGCGAGAACCCCGGTGGTAACCTCTCGACCACAACCCCCAAAGGACACCAATTCTCCACCCTATTTATCTCTATGTATCGCCGTCCTCTGGGTGGTGATGTGGAGGATTCGTGCACGGTTGAGAACTGGGGCTACACCTATGGCCGTTGCTTGCCTAACCCCTATCTGCTGTCGCTCTACAACAAGACAAAAGATAAACGCTACAACGATTGGTTTATCCACCGCTACAAAAACACCAGCAACGCAAATGTTCAGTATGGTAAGACAATCGTTAAGCCCGGTGAGTACTTCCCCGAAACCAAAGATGGCTCGGTTGATCAGGACATCCTGCCCGGTTGCACCAAGCACGGCGATGTAATCACTCGTGAGCTCTTCGCTTCGAGGGGCTACAAGGATATTATCCTCTATCGCTTGGCTGATGTATATATCATGGGTGCCGAGGCGGCTCTCCGCTTGGGCAATCAGACCAAAGCCAAATACTACTACAACAAGACTTGGCAGAGGGCGGGTAATGCCGAATTTACCGCTACGCTCACTCTCCAAGACATCATTAACGAGGAGGCTCGCGAGATGTGCTTCGAGAACGACCGCTGGTACTTCCTCAAACGCCTCGGTATTCTCATCGACCAGGTGAAGAAATATGCAGGTAACGAGGGCTGGCAGGCCTCCCTTGCGGGCCGTACCAACCTTCCTGCTAATCCCCACTTTGTGCGCTGGCCCATCCCCGAGGAGGAGATTATCAATATGGGTGCAGAGAACTTCCCCCAGAATGTCGGATACTAAAAACAAGTTGACGTAATGAAGAAACTATCAATCATACTATTGACACTCTGTGCCGCACTGTCGGCACAGGGTGCCACCCTCAAAACAGAGGTGTGTATCTATGGTGAGAGTGCTTCGGGCGTTGTGGCTGCCATTCAGTCGGCAAGGCTCGGTAAGAAGACACTTCTTGTCTCCAAAAACACCCACGTTGGTGGTCTGGCCACTTCGGGCCTCACGGCTACCGATATCAACCGTCAGGACCAGGTGGGTGGTATTGCTGCCGAGTTCTATGGCCGCATTTGGGACTATTATACCCAGAGTGGTGTGTGGCGCAATCAGACTCGCGAGGAGTTCTTTGAGTCGAGCAAGAAACGTACCTTCACGGGTAAGAACGACGCTCGCCAGATTCAGTGGGTATATGAGTCGGGTGTTGCCGAGCGCATTATGAAGGATATGCTTGCCGAGGCAGGCGTTGAGGTGCTCTACAATGCTCCCCTTGATCTTGCCAATGGCGCACAGGTGCGTGGCGGTAAGATTCGCTCCATCCGCCTCTTGGACGGCACTACCGTGAAAGCCAAGATGTTCCTTGACTGCTCCTATGAGGGCGACCTTATGGCTGCCGCAGGAGTGTCGCACATCATCGGCAGGGAGAGCACCGAGCAGTATGGCGAGGACTTGGCCGGTATCCGCAACTTCAACTTCATCGCCACGTCGCCCTATCTGAATGGCACCGATGGCGAACTGATACCCTATGTGGCTCCCAAGATGTATGGCGAGCTGGGCCAGGGCGACCACCGTACACAGGCATATTGCTACCGTGTAACTCTCACCGATGACCCCGAGAATATGATTCCCATCGAGAAGCCCGCCAACTACAATCCGGCACTCTATGAGATTGTAATTCGCCGCTTTGCAATGGAGCCCGACCTGCAACTCAAAAACATCATCACCTTCACCCCGATGCCTAACCGCAAGACCGACACCAACCACCTCGACTTCTTTGGTGCAAGTACCGGCTATGCCGAGGGTGACTATCAGGTGAGGGCACGTATGGAGCAGGAGCACAAGGACTATGCCGTTGGTATGCTCTACTGCCTGGGCCACGACGAGCGTGTACCCGAGCACATCCGTCAGGAGATGTTGCGTTGGGGCTGGGCCAAAGACGAGTTTGTGGAGAATGGCGGCTTCCCCTACCAAATCTATGTGCGTGAGGCACGACGTATGGTGGGCGAGAAGGTTATGACCCAGCACAACGTGCAGAAGACGGAGCGTATCCCCGTGGAGCACTCGGTGGGTATCGGTACCTATATGATGGACTGCCACTTTGTATCCTATGTGGCAGGCGATGGAGGCGTGATTGTGGAGGGTGGTATCTTCACCAGCACCAAGCCCTATGCCATCGACTACTATTCGCTCACCCCCAAGAGGGCGGAGTGTCAGAACCTCTTGGTTCCCGTCTGCTTGTCGGCATCGCACGTTGCCTACACAACCATTCGTATGGAACCCACCTATATGGTTCTCGGTCAGTCGGCTGCTGTGGCTGCCGTTGAGGCCATCAATGCCAAGTGCGCTGTGCAGGATGTGGACTATCCTTCGCTCCGCGCCAAACTCGAAGAGTTGGGACAATTCCTCACCCCTTCCGATAAGAAAGTTAAACACACTCAAAGAGTAGAACGATAGATATGAAAAGAGTATTTAATGTAGTGCTTACACTCGTTGGCGCCCTTGCACTAATGGGGTGCGACGAGGAGCGTCAGACAATAATCCCCACCCCCAGCCAACCATTTTTTGATGACGTGCAGAATGTTACCAAATTTGAAACCCGCAAGGTGGATGGTGTTTGGCGACTGCTGAAAGATGGCGAGGTGTTCTATATCAACGGCGCAGCCACCAACAACTTCTATGGCGAGGTTAAAAAGTGGGGCGGCAATGCAGTTCGTACCTATGGTATCAAAGAGGCTCCCGATGCCAAGACCCAATATACAACCAGGATGGTCCTCGACGAGGCCTATGAGAATGGTGTCTATGTAAACGTGGGACTCGGTATGAAGGATAGCGGAGTGTTCGACTACTCCAACCCTGCAAATGCTGCGGCCATCAAGGAGCAACTCGAAAACCACCGCACCTGGGTGCGCCGCTTCCGCAACCACCCCGCAGTGATGTGCTGGTCGATTGGTAACGAATTTGAGACAAGCGATGCGGCAAAGAATGCTGTCTACTTCAAGTATGTGGAGGAGGTCGCCAAGATGATTCACGAGGAGGACCCCAACCACCCCACAACCATCGCATTCTCCAACTCGGATGTCAACAACAAACTCAAACCCCTGATGCAGTATGCTCCAAGCATCGACATCCTCTCGGTCAACTCCTACTATAATGGTGTGGGTGGCGTGGCTACCAATGTGAAGTCGGCCGGCTGGGACAAACCCTGGATGATTACCGAGTTTGGTCCTCGTGGCACTTGGGCTTTGACTGCAAGCACCGATCCCAAGGAATTTTCGTGGATTTCCAGCGGCACAAACAAGGCGCTCGAAGAGATGACCTCCACCGAGAAGGCTGCCATTTACAGCCAAATTTGGAAGAACGACATCAAGGCCAAAGAGAGCCAGGGCTGTATTGGTTCGTTCATCTTCCTGTGGGGCTTCCAAACCCACGGCGAGGTGCTTTCGTGGTATGGTCTTTTCGACAAACAGAAGAACTCGTTTGGCGGCGTGGATGAGATTTCGGCTTGCTGGACCGGCAAGGCTGTGGAGAATCCCGCACCCCGCATCGAGAATCGTAAGAAGATGACTCTCAATGGTAAGATTTCCACCGAAGGAGTGAGCGTTGTTGCCAACTCAAAGGATAATACCGCCACCGTTGAGGCAACATCGCCCACCGGCAAACCTCTTACCTACCGTTGGTTTATCAACAAGGAGGGCGAGGCTTTGGCCAACGGCTCTATGCCCGACGGTATTGCCGGCCTTATCGCCGACCCCACCAAACCTACCATCACCTTCACGGCTCCTGGTGCAGGTGCCTATCGCCTCTATGTCTACGCTATCGACGAGGCTAACCACAAGTTGG
This sequence comes from Tidjanibacter sp., assembly GCA_045132795.1. Classification (GTDB taxonomy): domain Bacteria; phylum Bacteroidota; class Bacteroidia; order Bacteroidales; family Rikenellaceae; genus Tidjanibacter. Next base: position 11,019 of record JBGUSZ010000020.1, read on the forward strand.
CGATGGCTTGTATTCCCTTCCAAGCTAAATAGAACTATTAAAACTATATGACAATGAAAAAACTTTATCTGATTTTGACCGCACTCGTTGGCTCGTTGGCCTTTGTGGCGTGTGGTCCCGAGGAGGGCCCCGGGGAGGGTAATGAGCCTGCTCACGAGCGCATCCTCTTCACACTTCTCAACTCCGAGGCACCCGTTATGGCTGCTCCCGACGAGGAGGTTACCTACAAGTTCAAGATTGCCCATTCGGGTGGCTTGGCAAGCGTCCGCACCTTGCTCAATGGCGAGGAGTTGGAGGGTAGTGCCAAGAGTTGGACCGACGCTCCCACCGAGGCCGAATATACCTTCAAATATCAGGTTAAGGGGTCGCAGTTTGGCGAGACTCTCGACTTTGTCTTTGAGGCAACTGCCGCCGATGGCTACACCCAGAGTGTGGACTATGCTCTGTGGATTACGGCCAACGCTGTGGAGTTTGTTGTGAGCATTCCCGAGGGCCAGCCTGAGAGTATATATAGCGATGTAACCGTGTCGTTTGACTTGACGGTTGATTGTGGCAACATCCTCAAATCCATCGAGGTGTTCAAGAACGATGTGGCCTACGCTTCGAAGAAAGACTTCACCGACCAGAAGACTTTCTCTTATCCCTTCTCTTACACTCCCGCTGCGGAGGATGTTGGCAAGACCATCTCGTTCCACTTTGTGGTAACCGACGTGAAGAATAACGTTGCCGAGGCACTCTACACCGTTTCGGTCATCAAGGCCGACGCTGTGGGCAAGATGCTTTGGAGCGAGATTTTCGACACTTCGATGCCTATTAGTAACACCACAGCACACAATACTACCCAGGGCGGAGTTTCGGGTAACTCTGCTACAGAGTTCAAGCCTAACAAGATTGTAGACTACAACACCTTTATGGTTGCCAACCCTGAGAATCCCGAAGAGATGATTCCTAACAATGGCGCAATGGAGGGCTGTGAGGTACACGATGGCGATGTTACGGCTCTGAAATATACCTGCGATGGTGTGGATGTTTGCCTTACCAAATATGACACTTCGAGTGTTGCACATATGGATGGTACCTATCTCTGGTTCCGAAAGGCCAAGAAGGGTTGGTTCCAGGTTGATGGCATCAAGTTGCACGGTGCAACCTCGCTCAAACTGACCTACTCGCAGGCAGCACAGAAGATTAAGGTTGACTACTCGCTAGACGGCGGTGCTACTTGGCAGGAGATTGGCGCTACCACCGGTTCCTTTGAGACCGCAGAGCACAAGTTTACCATCCAGGGTGGCGCAGAGACAATCTCTATTAGATTTACGGAAAATGATGGTACTAACCACGTTCGTATTGATAACCTGAAACTTGTAGAGGTATTGTAATAGGTATGAAATTTTTGAGAATTATAATGGCTGTTGCAGCCGCCCTCGCATTGGGCGGTTGCAACCAGCCTACCGACTATGATGTGTGTGTCTATGGCGGCACATCGGCAGGTGTTGTGGCTGCCTACTCGGCAGCACAGCAGGGACTGAGCGTGGTGCTCGTTGAACCTACTACCCACATCGGCGGTATGACCACCGGCGGCTTGGGCTTTACCGACATCGGTAACAAGCAGGTCATCTCGGGTGTGGCAAAGCAGTTCTACCGCAAGGTGGGTGCACACTATGGTCGCTTGGAGCAGTGGATTTTTGAGCCTTCGGTGGCGGAGGCCATTATGCGCGACTACATCGACCACCAGAACATCACCCTGATGGACGAGTATCGCATCCGCGAGAGCCACAAAGAGGGCACCCGCATTGTGAGCATCCTCGTGGAGAACTCCCAGAAACCCTCGCGTACAAAGACCATCAAGGCCGACTACTTCATCGATTGCTCTTATGAGGGCGACCTGATGGCTCGCTCGGGTGTGGAGTACACCGTAGGTAGGGAGGCCAACGCACAGTATGGCGAGACCTACAACGGCGTGGAGCTTATGGACCGCCACCAATTCCCCGACGGTATTGACCCCTACAAGGAGAAAGGCAATCCGGAGAGTGGTCTGCTGTGGGGTATCTCGCCCGCCGAGGTGGCAGAGAATGGCACGGCCGACAATATGGTGCAGGCCTACAACTACCGTATCTGTCTGACGGACGAGCCCCAAAATATGATTCCCATCACTCGCCCCGAGAACTACGACTCTACCCGCTATGAGTTGTGGCTCCGCTTGATGGAGGTACAGCCCGAGAAGCTCTCCCTCAACGACTACTTCATTTGGAGCCGTATGCCCAATGGCAAGACCGACGTGAATAACCGAGGAGGTTTTTCGAGCGATATGATTGGTATGAACCACAACTATCCCGAGGCCTCCTACGAGGAGCGTCAGGCGATAATTGATGCCCACACCGACTACACCAAAGGCCTTCTCTACTTCATCGGCCACGACGAGCGTGTGCCCGAGTTGTTGCGTAAGAGGATGCAGCTGTGGGGTTACCCCAAGGATGAGTATATCAACAATGGCCACTGGACTCCCCAACTCTATATTCGTGAGGCAAGGCGTATGGTGGGCGAGTATGTTGCCACCCAGGCCGACTGCCAGGGCCGCACAACCGTTACCGATGGTGTTGGTATGGCTGCCTATCAGATGGACTCCCACAACTGCCAGCGCATTGTGATTGAGAAGGATGGCAAGAGGATGGTCAAGAACGAGGGTAATGTGGAGATTGGCGGTGGTCTGCCCTATCCGATTGCCTACCGTTCCATCACCCCCAAGAGGGAGCAATGTACAAACCTTATCGTTCCCGTGTGCCTTTCGGCAAGCCACATCGCCTACGGTTCAATCCGTATGGAGCCCGTGTTTATGGTGCTGGGCCAGTCGGCAGCAGTGGCTGTTGCTTTGGCGGTGGAGCAGGGTGGTGTTGATGTGCAGAAGGTTTGCAGCTGCGACATCAATGCTGTGTTGAACAAGGACCCCTATATGGATGGCTCGGTACCCGACATTCTGATTGACGACTCGGATGCAAGTGTGGTTGCCGACAAACTGTGGGAGGCTCGTGGTAAGGGTGGCTATGGCCTCTCGTTCTACGAACTCAAACCCACCTCCAAACCCCAGAGTGTGAAGTTCAGCGTGGAGAGTATTCCCGCATCTGGCAAGTGGGCAGTGTATAGCTACCAGAGTGCCAACAAGACTCTCACTTCGTCCACCTCGTTTGTGATTACCTCGGGTGAGAAGGTCTACAAGACCACCTTTGCTCGTGATGAGCTGGGAGTGTTGGGCCAGACTTCTGGCGATTGGGCCCTGTTGGGCACCTATGACTTCGAGGAGGGTGCAGCCGTTACGGTTGCCATCACCAACGCCTCGGCCGACGCAACAATGCGTGCCGATGCAGTCCTTTTTGTTAAACAGTAAGAGTAGATACGAAACTAAATGAAGAGAATTGTAACATATCTGATGTTTGCGCTTCTTCCCTTCTGTGTGTTTGCCCAGCAGAGCATCGACCAGAGGGTGGAGGAGTTGCTCTCCAAGATGACCATCGAGGATAAGATAGGCCAGCTTAACCAGATGGATGGTCGCCGAGATATTGAGAAAATCAAAGATGAGGTGCGTAGGGGTACCCTCACCTCCATTATGAACATTGTGGACCCTGCGGTTACCAACGAGTTGCAGCGAGTGGCCATTGAGGAGAGCCCTGCGGGTATTCCTCTGCTGTTTGCCCGTGATGTGGTCCACGGCTTCAACACCGTGTTGCCCATTCCTCTGGGTATGGCGGCCTCGTGGGATGAGGAGCTGATTGAGGCTGCGGCACGCAACACCGCTTTGGAGGCCACCGAGAGGGGTATTCGCTGGGCCTTTGCTCCTATGATGGACATTGCACGCGATGCACGTTGGGGCCGTATTGCCGAGAGTTTTGGCGAGGATACCTATATGGCTGGTCGCCTTGCAGCTGCTGTTGTTAGGGGCTACCAGGGCGAGTCGCTCTCGGAGCAGACCTCTATGGCTGCTTGTGCCAAACACTTCGTGGGCTATGGCGACGCCGAGGGTGGACGCGACTACAACACCACAACTATTCCTCCTCGCACCCTGAGGGATGTCTATCTTCCTCCCTTTAAGGCGTGTGTGGACGATGGCTGCGCTTCGATTATGACCTCTTTCAACGACAACGACGGTCTGCCCTCTACGGGTAACCGCTGGTTGCTCACCGAGCTTCTCAGGGAGCAGTGGGGCTTTGAGGGTGTTGTTGTGAGCGATTGGGGCTCGGTTGCGGGCCTTATTCCCCACGGCGTAGCCCACGACAAGAGGGATGCTGCCCAGCAGTGTATTGTGGCAGGATGCGATGTGGATATGTCGTCGAGGTCCTACCTGCTCCACCTCAAAGACCTCATCGAGAAGGGCGAGGTTGATGAGGCTGTGCTGGACGAGGCTGTGCGCCGTGTGTTGAAGCTCAAGATGGAGCTCGGACTCTTCGAGAAACCCTATGCTCGTACCGCCGAGAAGAGCGATATCTACTCCGAGGAGGTGCTCAACACCGCTTGCCGCTTGGCGGAGGAGAGTGTTGTGATGCTCAAAAACGAGAGCGTGTTGCCTCTGGGCGAGAGTGTTAAGAGGGTGTTGGTTGTTGGCCCTATGGCCGATGCACCCTATGACCAGATGGGTACCTGGGCTTTGGATGGCGACAAGACACACTCCGTTACCCCCATTATGGCTCTGCGTGAGGAGTGGGGCGATAGGGTGGTGATTGACTACATCCCCTGCCTTACACACCCCCGCGATAAGTCGACTGCCGAGTTCAAGAAGATGCAGAAGGCAGCTCGCAAGGCCGACGTGGTGTTGGCATTTGTGGGCGAGGAGCAGATGATGTCGGGTGAGGCACACTCCCTCTCGTCGCTCGACTTGCAGGGTGCCCAGAGCCAGATGTTGGAGGCTGTGGCAGAGGTTGACACCCCTCTTGTTACTGTCTTTATGGCAGGTAGGCCGCTGACCATCGCTCGCCAGGTGGAGATTTCCGACGCCATTTTGTATGCTTGGCACCCCGGTACTATGGGTGGTAAGGCGCTGGCCAACATCATCTTTGGCAAGAGTAGCCCTTCGGGCAAGCTGCCCGTTACCTTTCCCCGCAACGTGGGACAGATTCCAATCTACTACAACCACAAACACACCAGCCACAGGGCAAAGGGTACCGAGGGTAACCTCGACAGTATTCCTCGCGAGGCCTACCAGTCGGTTATGGGACACACCTCCTCCTATCTGGACGTTGCCCCCTCGCCACTCTTCCACTTTGGCTATGGTTTGAGCTACACCACCTTTGAATTGTCTGACATCGCCATTGAGAAGACAGCCGTGACGGCCGACGATACCATCCGTGTGAGTGTTGTTGTGAAGAATAGCGGCACAAGGGAGGGCACCGAGGTGGTGCAACTCTACACCGGCCGCAAGACAGCATCCGTCACCCAGCCCTTGAAGGAGCTCAAAGGCTTCCAGCGTGTAACCCTCGCAGCAGGCGAGAGCCGCAAGGTGGAGTTTGAGTTGCCCGTGAGCCGCTTGGCGTTCCACAACCGCGATATGGTGCTGGCTGTTGAGGAGGGTAAATACACTCTCTGGCTTGGCACCGATAGCCAGAATGGCCTGAAAACATATTTCAAAATAATTAAATAGGAAAGAAACGTTATGAAAAGAGAACAGTACAACGCACCTGCCATCGAGCAGGAGGAGGTAGTTATCGAGAATGGTATCGCCGCCAGCATCCCCGTGGATGTTATGATTCCCGAGGAGTGGGAAGAGGGTAACACCAATTGGTGGAAGTAGACTCTGGTGTAAAAACAAGAAATGTAAACAAACAAAACAGATAAACGACTATGAAAAAGACAATCAAATTTTTGGGTGCTGCTGTGTTGGCACTCGCAGTAGTAGGCTGCCAGAACGAGCCCGTAGACGAGCCTGCAACCCCCGTTGTTCCCGACGAGCCCACCATTGAGGAGCCCGCTGAGTTTGTGCTCCGCGCCACTCTGCCCACAAGCCGTACCATTCTCAACGACGACTACTCGTTGTCTTGGAGCAGTAGCGACCAACTCGCTGTGTTCAATGCTCCCACCGGTACCGCGGACTATTCGGCCAACCTCCACTTCGTTACAAAGGTTGACGAGAATCAGGAGGCACAACCCGGTGTATTTGTTGCAGGCGAGGGCATTGATGTGCCTTTTGAGGATGGCGTAAACTACGATTGGTATGTGCTCGCTCCCTGGCGTGAAACCAATGGTGCAGAGGAGATAAAGACCCCCAAAGGCCAATCGAAAGAGGACGGCTACTTCCCCATTGGCGCACAGACCCAGACCGGCTACAACAACTCGGTACACGTTTCGAGTGCTGACCTTTTGGTGGGTAAGGTAACCAACACTCGCACTCCCAATGTAGCACTTAAACACCTTGCTGTGTTGCACAAATTCACCGTTACCAACAACTCCGACGCTCCCACCACCATCACCAAACTCACACTCAATGGTGGCGAGAATAAGATTTTTGGTACTTTCTGGATTGACCTCACCGCCGACGAGCCTGCAATTGACATCACCAAGGCAAACGCCACTTTCAATGAGCGTGCGTTGACTGTTAAGGATGGCACCGAGTTGGCAAAGGGCGAGAGCGCAGACTTCTATGTGGTTACTGCACCCTTCACCCTCAATACCGGCGAGACCTTCAAGGTTACCATCGAGACCTCTACCGGCAAACAGGTTGTTGAGACGACCGCAACCAGCGACATTGAGTTCAAGGCTGGTAGCTACAACACTGCAGAACTCTCCTTTGATGGTGCTGCTCCTGCTCCTATCTTCTTGGATACCTTTGGTACTACAGGCACATACAACAAGAATAATATCATCACCTTCAATAATGACGTGAGTGGTATTGCTGTTACTTGGAGTAATGGTTCCGGTTCGGCGACTAGCGGTTATCCCACTGGTGGTCCTTTCGAGGGCATCGCAATGCGTTGGAGTGGTGCGAAGGGTGGTTCCAATACAAAATGGACAGGTGTTAATGTTAATGGAAACTCCACCCTGACCGTTTCGTATGACCTTGTTCTTACCGGCGATACTGCAACAAATATCGTTTTCAACCACAGGAAGTCTGGTTCAAGCAAGTGGATTAAGGTTAATACCACCGCACTCACGGTTGAGGAGAAGGGCGTTTTCAAACACGTAACTTTCGACATCACCATCGAGGATCCTTCTAGCACCATTGAGTTCTATGTATCCAGTAGCGCAGCTACCACTTATGCTTGGTTGGACAACCTCAAACTTGATGTTCCTGCCAAATAGGCGATTGCTTACAACATTAATAACAAAATGGCCGACCTTGCAGAAAGGTCGGCCATTTGTTTTTTTGTGCGGTTGAGAGTGGTTGCCGCCTACAATAATTTCTTTATCAGGGGGAACAATTTGTAGGGCATATAGCGTAGCGGTAGGTCGATGCAGGTGGGGGTGGTAACCACGGTGCGCTCGTGGCTGAAAGCATCAAAGCTGCGCTTGCCGTGGTAGTGGCCCATACCCGAGTTACCCACGCCGCCAAATGGGGCCTTCTCGTTGGCGATGTGCATAATGGTGTCGTTCACACACGCTCCGCCCGAGGAGGTGTGGCGCAGCACCCTACGGCTCTCCTCGGCCGAGCCGAAGAAGTAGAGGGCGAGTGGCTTGGGCCTTGCAGCCACAAACTCCACCGCCTCGTCCAGACTCTCAAAGGTCATCAGCGGTAGCACGGGGCCGAAAATCTCCTCCTGCATCACAGCCACATCTACCGAGCGTACCTCCAACAAGGTTGGCTCGATGTACCTTTCGGTGCGGTCTGTGGTGCCACCCACAAGAATCTCTCCGTCGGCAAGGTAGGCAGCCACCCTGTCAAAGGCCTTCTCGCTCACAAGTCGCCCGAAGTGTGGGCTTTGGGCAACATCCTCGCCGTGCAGTTGGTGGAGTGCCTTGCGGAAGTGGTGGGTGAAATCCTCTTTGAGGGAGGAGTGGATGAGCAGGTAGTCGGGTGCTATGCAGGTCTGGCCCGCATTGAGCGTCTTACCCCACGCAATGCGTTTGGCGGCCACCTCCACATCTGCCCTTCGGGTCACAATGCAGGGACTCTTGCCGCCCAACTCCAACACTACGGGTGTGAGGTGTTTGGCGGCGGCCTCCATCACCGTGTGGCCCAGCGAGGGACTGCCGGTGAAAAATATGAGGTCAAAATGTTGCTCCAAGAGGGCACTGTTGACATCCCTGTGGCCACCAAAGGCAACAATGTACCTTTCGTCAAACGTAAGCCCAATCATCCGCTCCAACACCTGCGAGGTGTGTGGCACGGCGGGCGAGGTTTTCAGCACAGCCGTACAGCCTGCCGAAATGGCCCCTACGAGTGGGTTCAGGAGGAGCTGAACGGGGTAGTTCCACGGGGAGATGATGAGTGCCGTGCCGAGTGGCTCGGTCTGTATGCGTGTGCGTGAGGGGAACATTTTGAGTGGGGAGGGGACCCTGCGTGTGCGCATCCAACGGCGCAGGTGGCCTATGTGGTTGCGAATCTCGCTCCTGACGATGCTCAGCTCGGTCATTATGGCCTCCTCCTTCGACTTGTGTAGGTCTTTCCATAGGGCCTCACACAACGGGGCTTCCCACTCGTCGAGGGCTTCGGAGAGGCGTTTAAGTTGCTGTATGCGAAACTTGTAGGGGAGTGTTGCTCCCGAGGCGAAGAATGCTCGCTGTGCCTCCACTTTGGCACCCACGAACTCCGAAAGTTGACTCATAATCTCACAAATTATTACTGCCAAAGGTACGACCAAAAAACGAACCAACAAAGCGTTGCGGGTGGGGGATGGATTTTTTTTGCTCCCGATGTGTGGCTCTGCCACAAAATTTGTATCTTTGTGCTACGAACTAAAAATTTAGACCTATGGCACTCGAACAACAAATTCAACAGGATATTGCAGCCGCAATGAAGGCTCGCAACCAAGTGAAACTCGACGCACTGCGTGCAGTGAAGTCGGCAATCCTCATCGCCAAGACCGCCGGTGCAGGCATTGAACTTACGGATGCCGACATTGTGAAGATTATGCAGAAGCAGGTGAAACAACGCCGTGAGTCGGCCGAGATGTACACCTCGGCAGGCCGCCCCGAGTTGGCCGAGGCCGAACTCGCACAGGCTGCCGCCATTGAGGAGTACCTCCCCAAGCAGCTCTCGCCCGAGGAGTTGGAGGCCCAGCTGAGGGCCATAATGGCGGAGTTGGGTGTTGATTCGCCCCAGCAGATGGGCCGAGTGATGGGCGTGGCCACCAAGAAGTTGGCGGGCTTGGCCGATGGTAAGGCAATCAGCGAAATGGTCAAGAAGATTCTTGCTTAATAAAAAAAAGACTCGGCAGTTTTGCCGAGTCTTTTTTTGTCAACCGTCAACCGTCGACCGTCAACCGTCGATTCAATTCTCAATTCTCAATTCTCAATTCTCAATTCTCAATTCTCAATTCTCAATTCTCAATTCCCCCTCTCTATTTTTTGAAGGCGAAATAGACCGCTGCGAGGATGAAGAGGAACGACACCACATAATTCCAGCGGAAGGTCTCGGTCTTGAACAACACGAGGGCCAGCACCGTGAAGACCACCAGCGAGATACACTCCTGGATGATTTTTAGTTGGAAGAGCGAGAAGGGGCCACCGCTGCCAATGAAGCCGATGCGGTTGGCGGGGATGGTCAGGCAATACTCAAAGAAGGCCACGCCCCAACTCAACAGTATGATGATGAAGAGTGGGAAGGGGTCTTTGCCGCCATTCATATCTCGCAGTTTGAGGTTGCCATACCAAGCGAAGGTCATAAAGACATTCGAGAGCAGCAACATACCTATTGTGATAATTCCTTTCATTTATTCGGAAAAAATGTTTACTTGTTAAAAAGACGGTCGACGGTCGACGGCTGTCGGTCGACGTTTATATATCGTGCGACAAGGGTGGGGGAACGACCTCCGAGAAGTCGTAGTCGGCCCAATGCTCGGCGGTGTAGTCCAGCAGGGAGCGTATCTCGTCGGGGTCGTAGGAGGTTACGAGCTTGATACGAGTCTGCTTGAAGTCGGGCAACCCCTTGAAGTAGTTGGAGAAGTGGCGGCGCATCTCGATGATGCCCACATAGTAGCCCTTGGCAGCCAACGAGAGGTCGAGGTGGTGCTTGGCAATCTTCACCCTCTCGGCCACGGAGGGCTGGGGTAGGAGCTCGCCTGTGTCGATGAAGTGCCTACACTCGCGGAATATCCACGGACGACCATAGGTGGCCCTGCCAATCATCACCGCATCCACACCATAGCGGTCGAAACACTCGGCAGCCCTTTGGGGAGTGGTAACATCGCCATTGCCTATGATGGGGATGTGGATGGCGGGGTTGTTTTTGACCTTACCAATGAGAGTCCAATCGGCCTCGCCTCGATACATTTGTGAACGGGTACGGCCGTGGATGGTGAGAGCCTTGATGCCAACGTCTTGCAGACGCAGGGCAATCTCTTCGATGTTCTTGTTGTCGTCGTCCCAACCGAGCCTTGTCTTGACCGTTACGGGTAGTTTTACAGCCTCCACAATTTGGCGTGTCATCTCCACCATCAGGGGTACGTCCTTCATCATACCGCTACCCGCACCTCGGCCCGCAATCTTCTTCATCGGGCAACCGAAGTTGATGTCAATCACATCGGGCCCTGCCTTCTCGGCCAGACGTGCTGCCTCGACCATAGGCTCAATCAGGTGGCCGTAGATTTGTATGGCCACGGGACGCTCGGTGTCGCTGACGTTGAGTTTGCGGAATGTTTTCTCGGCACCGTGGAACAACCCGTCCGAACTAACGAACTCGGTGGTTACCATATCGGCGCCGAACTCCTTGCACAAACGACGGAACGAAGGGTCGGTTACATCCTCCATCGGGGCCAAAAAAAGAGGCTTTGGGCCAAAATCTATATCTCCAATCTTCACAGTTTGCAAATTTTGCCCCAAAAATAGTTATATTTGCGCACGAAACAAAAGATAACACTCCGCTATGAAAAGATTTTTTCTGCTTATGCTAACTCTTGTAACCTCGTTTGCGGCTTTCGGACAGCCTGCCAGACAAACCATCTACCTCTATCCCGAAGGCCCTGCCGAGAGCAACGGTCTTGAAGGTAAGGAGGTTACCATCGATGGTGGCAGGGTGTGTGATGTGAGCAACCCGAGGGTGGATGTTTTCTTGCCCGAGAAGCCCAACGGTCAGGCGGTGATTCTCTGCCCGGGTGGTGGCTATGCTCGTTTGGCGGTTGTCCACGAGGGCGAACTCTTTGCCGAGTGGTTCAACCAGAGGGGCATTACGGCTGTGATACTCTACTATCGAATGCCCAACGGCCACAGCGAGATTCCTCGTAAGGATGTGCTGACTGCTGTGGAGTTGGTACGCTCGAAGGCAGAGGAGTGGAATATCAACCCCTCGAAGGTGGGAGTGATGGGATTTTCGGCAGGTGGCCACGTGGCAGCTACGGCCCTCACGAAATATACCTCCGAGGCTAATAGGCCCAACTTTGGCGTGCTCATCTACCCCGTCATCACAATGAAGGAACAGTACACCCACGCCGGCTCGCGCATAAGGCTCATTGGCGAGAAACCCAAGTATGCAAATGTGTTGGAGTGGTCGCTCGAAGAGTGTGTAACGCCCAAGACACCCACCTGCTTCATCGCCCTCTCCAACGACGATAGGGGAGTGCACAATGCCAACAGCACCCTCTTCTACGATGCACTCTATGCCAACAAGGTCCCCGTGGAGATGCACATCTACCCCAAGGGTGGCCACGGCTGGGGATTCAGTGGAGAGAAATTCGCACCCTACCACGACGAGTTCCTCACCTCGTTGGATAGGTGGCTCAAAGCAGTGAAATAACTAAAATACATATATGGACGGTCGACGGTTGACGGTCGACGGTTGACTAAAAGAATAAGATATGACAATCGAACAGACACTTCTCACAGCAATCAATGGCTGTGTCGAAAAACTCTATGGCCCATTGGAGGGCTTGGAATTGCAGCTGCAAAAGACTCGTAAGGAGTTTGTGGGCGACTATACACTTGTGGTATTCCCCCTGCTCAAACGCAGCCGCAAGTCGCCCGATGCCACCGCCGCCGAGATTGGCGAGGCTCTGGCTGCCGAGTGCCCCTACGTTAAGGGCCACAACGTAATCAAAGGCTTCCTTAACATCGAACTCCGTGCCGACTTCTGGCTCTCGCAGTTCGGTGCTATGGTGGAGGCCGACAACTATGGCATTGCTCCCTCCAACGGCAAGACCGTGATGGTGGAGTACTCCTCGCCCAACACCAACAAACCTCTCCACTTGGGCCACATCCGCAACAACCTTTTGGGCTACTCGGTGGCTCAAATTCTCGGTGCGTGCGGCTACAACGTCATCAAGGCCAACTTGGTGAACGATAGGGGTATCCACATCTGCAAGAGTATGCTTGCGTGGTTGCTCTATGGCGAGGGCGAGACTCCCGAGTCGAGCGGTATGAAGGGCGACCACCTTGTGGGCAAATACTACGTCGAGTTCGACAAACACTACAAGGCCCAGATTAAGGAGCTCGTGGCCGGTGGTATGGACGAAGAGGAGGCCAAGAAGGAGGCTCCCATTATGAAGGAGGCTCGCACGATGCTCCAAAAGTGGGAGGCCCACGACCCCGAGGTCTATGCCCTGTGGGAGAAGATGAATGGCTGGGTTTATGAGGGCTTCGACGCCACCTATGAGGCTATGGGCGTGTCGTTCGACAAGGTCTATTATGAGTCGCAGACCTACCTGCTCGGTAAGGATATTGTGGCCGAGGGCTTGGAGAAGGGCGTGTTCTACCGCCGTGAGGACGGCAGCGTGTGGATTGACCTCACGGGCGATGGCTTGGATGAGAAACTCCTGCTGCGTGGCGACGGCACCAGCGTCTATATGACACAAGATTTGGGTACAGCCCTCAGCCGCCACAACGACAACAACCTCGACGGTATGATCTACGTTGTGGGCAACGAGCAGAACTACCACTTCCAGGTGCTCAAACTCGTGCTCAAAAAACTTGGCTACGAGTGGAGCGACAACATCTTCCACCTCTCCTATGGTATGGTGGAACTTCCCGAGGGTAAGATGAAATCGAGGGAGGGTACCGTTGTGGATGCCGACGACCTCATCGAAGATATGGTTGCTACGGCAAGGGAGATGAGTGCCGAACTCGGTAAACTCGACGGCCTGAGTGCAGAGGAGCAGGACGAGATTTGCCATATGGTAGGACTCGGTGCGCTCAAATACTTCATCCTCAAAGTGGACCCCAAGAAGACTATGCTCTTCAACCCCCGCGAGAGTATCGACTTCAACGGCAACACGGGCCCCTTCATCCAGTACACCTACGCACGTATCCGTTCGGTGTTGCGTAAGGCAGCCGAGGCAGGTGTGAAGGAGAGCTGTGGCGAGGGTATTGAGTTGCTACCCGAGGAGATAGAGTTGGTTAAGTACTTGGCCGACTTCCCCCAGACGGTGTTGCAGGCTGGTGCCACCTATTCGCCCAGCGTGATTGGTGCCTATGTCTACGACCTTGCCAAGATGTACAACAGCTACTATCACGACCACTCCATCCTGCGTGAGGAGCGCGAGGAGGTTCGTAGTTTCCGTGTGGCCCTGAGTCGCCTTGTGAGCGAGGTTATCGGCAGGGGTATGAATCTTATGGGAATAGCAGTCCCCGAGCGAATGTAAAAAACGCAGATTGCGGGTGAATTTTGCACCGCACTTCGATAGGCGAGTTCCTCATTTGCGATAAGCAAACTGCGGACTCGCCTTCTTGCTTGGTACAAAATTCCCTCCGCACTTTGCGTTTTTTTTAGTCTAACGTCCAACGTCTAACGTCTAACGACTTTTTTCCAATTAGTAATTAGTAAAGAGTAATTAGTAAATATTTCCCCTTCCTGCTCTTCCTGCCCTTTTGTCCATTTTCAATTTTCAATTTTCAATTCTGCACTGCACTTTGCGTTTTTTTGACGTCGACCGACAACCGTCAACCGTCAGACAGACCTCTCTGGTGCTGCGCACCATCTCCCCTAACTTAGGGGAGAAATTCTCAATTCTCAATTCTCAATTCTCAATTCCCTTCCTGCTCTTTCTGCCCTTTTGTCCATTTTCAATTTTCCATTTTCAATTTTTATAGGTATCTTTGTGCCAAATGCGCAAAAACGAAAAATAAACACACAGATATATGGCAGACGAAAAGATTATTTTCTCAATGGTCGGTGTGAGCAAGGTGCTCAACAACAACCGCAAAATCCTCAACAACATCTACCTCTCGTTCTTCTATGGTGCCAAAATCGGTATCGTGGGTTTGAACGGCTCGGGTAAGTCAACACTTATGAAAATCATTGCCGGACTCGACAAGAGTTTCCAGGGCGAGGTGGTATTCTCGCCCGGCTACTCGGTGGGTTACCTCGAACAGGAGCCACAGCTCCAAGCCGGCAAGACCGTGCGTGAGGTGGTGGAGGAGGGCTGCGCCGCAACAGTGGCCCTGCTCAAAGAGTATGAGGAGATCAACGCCAAGTTTATGGAGCCTATGGACGACGACCAGATGGCCAAACTCATTGAGCGTCAGGGCGAGCTCACCGAGGCTATCGACAATGTGAACGGCTGGGAGATTGACAGCGTATTGGAGCGTGCTATGGACGCTCTGCGTTGTCCCGACCCCGATGCGTTGGTTGACCACCTCTCGGGTGGTGAGCGCAGGAGGGTGGCTTTGTGCCGCCTGCTGTTGCAGGAGCCCGACGTGCTGCTATTGGACGAGCCCACCAACCACCTCGACGCCGAGAGTATCGACTGGCTCGAACAGCACCTCAATCAGTATAAGGGTACGGTCATTGCCGTAACCCACGACCGTTACTTCCTCGACAACGTGGCAGGTTGGATTCTCGAACTCGACCGTGGCGAGGGTATTCCCTGGAAGGGTAACTATTCCAGCTGGCTCGACCAGAAGAGCACCCGCTTGGCTATGGAGGAGAAGCAGGAGAGCAAACGCCGTAAGGCATTGGAGAGGGAGTTGGAGTGGGTACGTATGAGCCCCAAGGCTCGCCACGCCAAGAGCAAAGCCCGTCTGGGTGCCTACGATAAACTGCTCAACGAGGATACCAAGCAGAAGGAGGAGAAGCTCGAAATCTACATTCCCAACGGTCCCCGCTTGGGTAATGTGGTCATCGAGGCTCACGACGTATCGAAGGCCTTTGGCGACAGGGTTTTGTATGAGGGACTCAACTTTGTGCTGCCTCCCGCAGGTATTGTGGGTGTGATTGGTGCCAATGGTACGGGTAAGACCACTCTGTTCCGTATGATTATGGGATTGGAGGAGCCTACCAGCGGCTCGTTCCGCATTGGCGAGACTGTGAAACTCGCCTATGTGGACCAGCAACACAAGAGCATCGACCCCGAGAAGACCGTCTTTGAGGTTATCTCGCAGAATAGCGAACTCATCACTCTGGGTGGCCGCCAGATTAACGCTCGCGCCTATGTGGGCAGGTTTAATTTCAGCGGTGCCGACCAGGAGAAGAAGTGTGGCGTGTTGTCGGGTGGTGAGCGTAACCGCCTCCACTTGGCCCTTGCGCTCAAAGAGGAGGGCAACGTGCTCCTCTTGGATGAGCCCACCAACGATATCGACGTAAACACTCTGCGTGCGCTGGAGGAGGGTCTTGACAATTTTGCGGGCTGTGCTGTGGTGATCTCGCACGATAGGTGGTTCCTCGATAGGGTTGCCACCCACATCCTCTCCTTTGAGGACGACGGCAGGGTTGTCTACTTCGAGGGCTCGTATAGCGAGTACGAGGAGCACAAGAAGGCCCAAGGCCTCGACACCACTCCCCACCGTGTGAAGTACCGCAAACTGATTGAAAATTAAAAATGGAAAATTGAAAATGGAAAATTAAGGTGCACCTCTGGTGCGATATAAAATACGCACTTGCAGAGCATCTCAAAATTCTCAATTCTCAATTCTCAATTCTCAATTTTATAAATATGGCACAGAAACCAAGTATTCCAAAGGGAACAAGGGATTTTTCGCCCGTGGAGATGACCAGGCGAAACTATATGTTCGACACCATCAAAGAGGTGTTCCGCACATTCGGCTACGCACCTCTGGAAACACCCGCAATGGAGAACCTCTCCACACTGATGGGTAAGTATGGCGAGGAGGGCGACAAGCTCCTCTTCAAGATTCTCAACTCGGGCGACTTTATGGGCAAGGTTACCCCCGAGCAACTCGAAGGCTCGCCCGCAGCACTCGCAACCAAGATTTGCGAGAAGGGACTCCGCTACGACCTCACGGTGCCCTTCGCAAGGTTTGTGGTGCAGCACCAAAACGAAATCACATTCCCCTTCAAACGCTATCAGATTCAGCCCGTGTGGAGGGCCGATAGGCCACAGAAGGGACGTTATAGGGAGTTCTATCAGTGTGATGTGGACGCCATTGGCAGCCGTTCGCTCTTGTATGAAGCCGAGCTGGTGCAGATTGTCGAGACGGTCTTCCGCAAGCTGGGTATCAATGTGGTGTTGAAACTCAACAACCGCAAGATTCTCTTCGGTATTGCCGAGGCCATCGGCCACGCCGACAAGATGATTGACATCACCGTGGCTATCGACAAGTTGGACAAGATTGGTATGGAGAACGTGGAGGCCGAACTCCGCGAGAGGGGTATTGA
This sequence comes from Tidjanibacter sp., assembly GCA_045132795.1. Taxonomy (GTDB): domain Bacteria; phylum Bacteroidota; class Bacteroidia; order Bacteroidales; family Rikenellaceae; genus Tidjanibacter. The sequence continues at coordinate 27,697 of JBGUSZ010000020.1, forward strand.
GCAGGAGGCTATCGAAAAGCTCAAACCCATCTTGCTGTTGGAGGGTACAACGGCCGAGAAACTCGCCACCCTGCGTAGTGCCCTCGCCCAGAGCGAGACGGGCCTCAAAGGTGTGGAGGAGATGGATGAACTCTTTGGCCTGATTGCCGACTATGGCACCGAGTTGGAGATTGAACTCGACCTCTCGTTGGCCCGTGGCCTGAACTACTACACGGGTGCTATCTTTGAGGTTAAAGCCAAAGATTTCCAGATTGGAAGTATCTGTGGTGGCGGTCGCTACGACGACCTCACGGGTATCTTTGGCCTGCCCAACACCAGCGGTGTGGGTATCTCCTTTGGTGCCGACCGCATCTATGACGTGATGCTCGGCTTGGGCCTCTTCCCCGAGGAGGCACAGATGACCACAAAGGTACTCTTCATCAACTTCGGTGGCGAGGAGCAGAAGTGCGCCATGGGCTTGTTGAAGGCCCTGAGGGCCGAGGGTGTGTCGAGCGACATCTACCCCGAGGCGGCAAAGATGAAAAAACAGATGGAGTATGCCAATAAAAGGGCTATTCCCTACGTTGTAATAGTGGGCGAGAGCGAACGTGTCGAGGGCGTTGCTACCGTGAAGAATATGGTGGCAGGCGAGCAGACAAAGGTTCCTTTCGGCGAGTTAGCCAAGTGGTTCTAGTAGTTGGCACAGTGCCAACTACTAAAACGTCAACCGTCAACCGACGACTGTCTAAATAGAAACGTAATGAAGCGATTGTTGGTAGTAATAGTGGCTCTGTGGTCGTTGGGTGTGGGCTCGGCGGCAGGGCAGAGTTTTAGGAACGAGCTGGAAAAATTCGGCTCGTTCTACTACTATCTAAACTCGCTCTATGTAGACCCCCTCGACAACCCTGCGCTCATAGAGGAGGCCATACGCAGCACCTTGGCTACACTCGACCCACACTCTGCCTACCTCTCACCCGAAGAGGTCAAGGCCGATATGGCAATGATGGAGGGCTCGTTTGGAGGTATTGGCGTGTCGTACAGCCCCGTGAGGGATTCGCTGTGTGTTATGGATGTGGTGCCCGACTCCCCCGCCGACAAGGCCGGCATCAGGCGTGGCGACCGAGTGGTGGCCATCGACGGAGTGCCCACAAAGGGCGTGCCGAGGGATAGCCTCTCTGCGATGGTGAGAGGTAAGGTGGGTACTTCGCTCACACTCTCGGTTGTGAAGAGGGGTGGCGAACAGGAGGAACTGACGCTCACAAGGGGCGAGATTCCCATCTCCACGGTGGACGCAGCATATACCTTATATAATATAGGCTACATCAAAGTCAACCGCTTTGCCGAAAACACAATGAGCGACCTGCGGAAGGCCTACAAGGAGTTGGGCAACATCAGCGGTGGACTCATCCTCGACCTGCGTGGCAACGGAGGCGGACTGCTCACGCAGGGTATAGATATGGCGGGATTCTTCCTGCCCAAGAAGTGTCTTGTGGCATCCACTCGAGGACGCACCGAAAAGACCTACAATCACTACTCCAAGGGTAAGGGAACATACACCACAGGACCTCTGGTGGTCCTCATCGACGAGGGCTCCGCTTCGGCCAGCGAACTTGTCAGTGGAGCATTGCAGGACTACGACCGAGCAGTCATCGTGGGCCGTCAGTCGTTTGGTAAGGGCTTGGTGCAGAAGCAGGTTGTTATGGACGACGGCTCGGCGCTGCGTATCACCACAAGTCACTACTACACCCCCAGCGGTAGGTGTATACAGCGCCCCTTCGAGAAGGGTAAGAGTGCGGAGTACTACTTCGACCACGCCAAACGTATGACCGACCGCTACTATCGTGATTCGCTGGCGGTGGTGGCCCCCAAGTTTAAGACCCTCAATGCAGGGCGTACGGTGCTGGGCGGTGGCGGTATCACCCCCGATGTCTATGTGGATATCGACACCACAAAGAATTATACCTTTGCCAACCTTCTCAACCAAAAAATGGTGGTGAGCGACGTGGCAGGCGAGTATACCATTGATAACCTCGACGACCTCACCTCCAATTATCCCACCCTTGAAGCGTTTGTGGAGAGGTGGAACTGCCCTGCGGAATTGGTCGAGAGGTGCATTGAAAGGGGGATTGCAAGTGGTGTGGAGCCTGCGGAAGTTAGTATGGAGGATAGTCGTTGGCTGTTGGGCCACTACGTCAAGGCCACCATTGCACTCCATCTGTGGGGCACGGAGGGCTATGTGAGAGTGGCTAATACCCACTTTGAGGACTCTTTTGCTGAAGCAATGAACATTCTTCTTAATCCGGAGAGGTATAGGGAGATGTTGGGAAATTGAGTCAACCGTCGACCGACGACCGTCGACCGACAACCGACTAAAAAGCCTTAAAGCCCCTAGGGAGTTTAGGGGAGTCCCTTTCTGCTCTTTCTGCTCTTTCTGCTCTTTCTGCTCTTTCTGTCCTTTGTGTGTCTTTCGGCCTAAGAAAAAAACAAAAATTTTCAATTTTCAATTTTCAATTTTCAATTTTATTCGTATCTTTGCAGGCCCATATTTTATGGGTTGGGATTACAACTAATTAATTTTCAAGTATTAACCATTAAAAACGTACAGAAGAAGTGGATTCTTTGAGTTACAAAACCATCTCGGCCAACGCTGCAACTGTTAACAAACAGTGGTATGTTATCGATGCAGAGGGCCAGGTGCTCGGACGACTTGCCTCTCAGGTTGCGAAAATCTTACGAGGCAAAAACAAACCCGACTTCACTCCTCACGTAGATTGCGGTGACTATGTTATCGTAATCAACGCTGACAAGGTGAGGTTGACGGGTAAGAAGATGACCGATAAGGTCTATGTACACCACACAGGCTACCCCGGTGGTCAGCGTTTCGCTACCCCCGCAGAGCGTCTGCTCCACAAGCCTGAGTTCCTTGTTCAGAACGCCGTTAAAGGTATGTTGCCTAAAACACGCCTCGGTGTTGCTATTTTGAAAAACTTGAAGGTATATGCCGGCGCAGAGCACAATCACGCCGCACAGTGCCCCAAGGAGATTAAACTCAACGAGATTAAGTAAACAAAAGCGAAACTAAACTATGGAAGTTGTAAACACTATAGGACGCCGAAAAGCAGCAGTTGCTCGCGTTTACGTTAAGCCCGGTAACGGTACCATTACCATCAACAAAAAGCCCCTCGAGGTTTACTTCCCTCTGGATATTTTCCAGTTTGTAGTAAAACAGCCCCTCATCGTGCTGAACCAGTTGGAGAACTATGACATCAACATCAACCTTGATGGTGGTGGCATCCACGGTCAGGCAGAGGCTGCCCGTATGGGTATTTCGCGTGCTTTGTGCGAGATTGATGCAGAGAACCGCTCGATTTTGAAGAAGAACGGTTTCCTCACTCGTGATGCTCGTGAGGTTGAGCGTAAGAAACCCGGTCAGCCCGGTGCTCGCCGTAAATTCCAGTTCAGCAAACGTTAATTTTCTCCGTTCTGCACCAAAAGGACTGCACGAAAGAGGTTTACAAATTTTTCAGACCACCCCTCGTTGTTGCCGCATAGTGGCGGCGGCATAGAGGCCGAAAGGTGGAAGCCCCAAGAGCCAATGGCAGCATAGAGGGTGTGCTACTGAAAGATTGCCCTTTCGCGAAAAACCGGACGGACCGCCCCAAGGGGGTGCTACCGTGCGGTTACCAAAGAGAGATTTTTTAAAGAAAAAGAAAGAAAAACCTTTACGATTAGAAATGGCACGTACAGATTTTAATCAATTATTGGAGGCTGGCGTACACTTTGGCCACCTCAAAAGGAAATGGAATCCTAAAATGGCTCCATATATCTTTATGGAGAAAGGCGGAATCCATATCATCGACCTCCACAAAACTGTGGTAAAAATCGATGAGGCAGCAGCAGCCATCAAACAGATTGCAAAGAGTGGTCGCAGGATTCTCTTCGTTGCAACCAAGAAACAGGCAAAAGATATTGTTGCTGAGAAGGTGCAAGCAGTTGGCATGCCCTACGTTACCGAGCGCTGGCCCGGTGGTATGCTCACTAACTTCCCCACCATACGTAAGGCTATCAAGAAGATGGCAACCATCGACAAAATGAGCGCCGATGGTACTTATGACAACTTCTCCAAACGTGAGAAACTCCAGATCTCTCGTCAGAGGGCTAAATTGGAGAAAAACCTTGGCTCTATCGCCGACCTTACTCGTCTGCCCGCAGCTTTGTTTGTAGTGGACGTTCAGAAGGAGTTCAATGCTGTTCGCGAGGCAAAACGCCTCAACATCCCCGTGTTTGCAATGGTTGATACTTGCTGTGATCCCACAGACATTGACTACGTAATCCCTGCAAACGACGATCAGGCAAAGAGTATCGGCGTAGTTCTCGACGCAATGTGTGCTGCTATCAACGAAGGCTTGGAGGAGCGTCGCATTGAGAAAGAGAAAGAGGCTGAGGAGGCACCCAAGGAGGTTGAGAAAAAGCCCCGCACTCGCAAGACCGTTAAGGTAGAGGTTGAGGCTCCTGCTGTTGAGGAGGCTCCCGCTGCTGAGGAGGTTGCAGAGTAAGAAAACGAAACGAAGTTAAACCTTTTAATAAAAGAGAAAAGACTATGGCTGTTACACTTGCCGACATCAAGAAACTCCGCGATATGACTCAGGCCGGTATGATGGACTGCAAAAAGGCTCTCGAAGAGGCTGCAGGCGATATGAACCGTGCTGTACAGATTATCCGCGAGAAAGGTAAACTCGTTGCAAGCAAACGTGCAGACCGCACCGCTACTGAGGGTGTTGTTGTTGCAAAACTTGCAGAGGGCAAGGCATACATCGTGTGCCTCGCTTGCGAGACCGACTTCGTTGCACAGGTTGAGTCGTTTGGCGCAACCGCAAACACCATTGCAGAGATTGCAGTTGCAAACGATGCTGCTGACTTGGAGGCTCTGTTGGCTTGCCCCACTGCCGACGGTCGCACCGTTGCTGACCTCGTAACCGAGAAGACCGGCCAGACCGGTGAGAAGGTAGAGATTCCCTACTACACTCGTATCGAGGCTCCCTACTGCGCACAGTATGTACACTTCAACAAGAAACTCGGTGCCATTGTTGGTTTCAACAAAGAGGTTAGCGAGGAGCTTGCAAAGGGTGTAGCAATGCAGGTTGTATCGATGAATCCCGTTGCTGTTTCGGCAGACTTGGTTCCCCAGTCGGTTATCGACGAGGAGATCAGCGCTGCTACTCAGAAGACCAAGGATGAGTTGGTACAGAAGGCAGTTGATGCTGCACTTTCGAAGGCAGGTATCAACCCCGCACACGTTGATAGCGAGGATCACATCGAGTCGAACCAGTCGAAGGGTTGGATCACCGCAGAGCAGGCAGAGCAGGCTCGCGAGATCATCAAGACCGTATCGGCTGAGAAGGCTGCAAACCTTCCCGCACAGATGGTGGAGAACATTGCTAAGGGTCGCTTGGCTAAATTCTTCAAGGAGCAGACTTTGGAGGAGCAGGCATACCAGATGGGCGATGGTAAGACCTCTGTTAAGGATGCAATCAAAGCTGTTGATGCAGAGGCTAAGGTTGTTAGCTTCTACCGTGTATCGCTTTGCGACTAATCCTTTATAGGAATTAGATAATGAGAGAGGCGTTCCGATTTTCGGAGCGCCTCTTTTTTTGTGTCGACCGTCGACCGTCAACCGTCAACCGTCGTCCGACTTTTTAAGGGCCTTAAAGCCCCTATCGTCCTTATCGCCCCTCCTGCCAAAAGGCACAAGTGGTTTGTGGTTTACAAAAAATAGAGCTACATTTGTCTATTGATAGATACCCCTAACCGTTGTGTGTATGACTAAAACTTTGACCATACAAAAACTATTCGCTTTTCCTCTCGCTGATTTCGACACCTACACAGATTTAGAGGTGGAAGAAGTGGTGCCGAATGGACATGCCGTGCGTGAATTTCGATACGTATCCCCCGATGGTACTTTTTTAGATTTAGCCGACTACTTTACGGATGTGCGAGTGATTTTCTTTGAGAATGGAGAATACAACATAGTTTTTTCGGGGGCAGCTACCAATACCGCCGTTATATCCAATGCCACCGTAATATTCTGGAATGCGCTATATGCGTTATTTGGGGCCGATGACGAGGGTAATACACAAATGAGATTTGAGGACTACTATCCCCGTTTGAGAAGTGGTGGAGAGCTGTTTTTTCATAGAATGTGGTGTGATTGGAAGGTTTGGTTTAATGTAAATGAGGGTGTTGTAAACCTCCACCTTCGCAGCCAAGCCATCAAGCCTATTCTGGATAAGGAGCTGTCGCTGATAGACTTGCTCTATTTCCCCGATGACCCTAACGATAAACCCGACACGCAGAGTTCGGGGTGCTTGTCGATGATAGCGGTCTATGTCTTTTTGGGCAGCCTATTATTTTTGTAAACTTTCCCTATACTATAAAATGGCGCATATTGTGTGTGCCGCCCACGCCAAATATAAGTCGGTTGACAGATGACGGTCGTCGGTTGACAAAAGAAAAACGCCTCTCGATTGAGAGGCGTTTTTGTTGTTTAGAAGTTGTCTTTGAGTGGCTCGAAATAAGCCCTTCGGCCTTGGCCGACTAAGTCCCCCTTTTACAAAGGGGGACTTAGGGGGAATGTAAAAGTGTATTAGGCGCAGCCCCAGGCGTGGTGATTAGTACCACCACGCCATAGGAACGCCAAAACTTTGTTTAGAAATTGTCCTTCAAGGGCTCGAAGTATGCCTGTGGGTGTAAGCAGGCGGGGCAGGCTTTGGGGGCCTCTTTGCCTACATAGATGAAGCCACAGTTGCGGCACTGCCAAGTGATTTCGTCCTTGCGGAGGAACACCTCGCCGTCAGCTACGCGAGCGTAGAGCGAACGGTAGCGTTTCTCGTGGTAGGCCTCCACCTTGGAGATGTTGCGCCAAGCGGCTGCGATTGCGGGGAAACCCTCCTCGTCGGCGATAGCTGCGAATTGGGGGTAGAGTTCGCTCCACTCCTCGTTCTCGCCAGCGGCTGCTGCTTCGAGGTTGGCTGCGGTGTCGCCGATTACGCCTGCGGGGTAGGCAGCGGTAATCTCCACCATACCGCCTTCGAGGAACTTGAAGAACCTCTTGGCGTGCTCTTTCTCCTGCTCGGCAGTCTCCATAAAGATAGCTGCGATTTGCTCATAGCCCTCTTTTTTGGCCTGCGAAGCGAAGAATGTGTAACGTGTGCGTGCTTGGCTCTCGCCAGCGAACGATTTGAGCAGGTTCTGCTCGGTCTGTGTACCTTTAATGCTTGCCATAGTTTTTTGTGTTGTCTAACGTCGAAGGTCTAACGTCCAACGTCTTTTTTTTAATTAGTAATTATTAAATAGTAATTAGTGAATATTTTTCTTCCCTTTTTTGCGGGTATCTTTTTTAATACCCGAGAACAAAGTGGTGGTGAATGAAAGTTGAAAAATTGAATTCTCAATTCTCAATTGACCAAGCTTTGCTTGCTCTAAAATGCTCCCGCTCTGCATAGTCCACAAGTGGCCTCTGCCCTCGCTTACTCGCATTTGCCTCAATTCTCAATTCTCAATTCTCAATTCTCTCTCTATCCTCTCATTCCGCCACAGCAGGCGATGACCTGACCGGTAACGTAGGCACTCATATCGCTACCCAAAAAGAGTGCCACACCTGCGACATCCTCGGGAGTACCGGCCCTGCGTAGCGAGATGTTGTCCACAAACGAGGCTCGTATCTCCTCCGAGAGCACAGCGGTCATATCGGTCTGGATAAAACCCGGGGCGATGCAGTTGGCCCTCACGCCCCTTGCGCCCAACTCCTTGGCCACCGATTTGGCCAGAGCGATGAGGCCTGCTTTGGAGGCTGCGTAGTTGGCTTGGCCGACGTTGCCACCGAGGCCCACCACAGAGCTCATATAGACGATGGAGCCACTGCGCTGACGGGCCATCACGGCACTGATGGCGTGTGTGATGTTGTAGGCCGATTTGAGGTTGGTATTGATTACGGCATCCCACATCTCCTCGCCCATACGCATCAGCAGCGTATCACGAGTGATGCCGGCGTTGTGTACGAGGATATCGATGCGTCCAAACTCCTTCTGCACCTCGGCAACGAGAGTGTGTGCCTCGTCGTAGGAGGCTGCATCGGAACGATAACCGATGGCTTTCACGCCAAGGGCGGCGAGTTCTTCGGTGAGCTGTTCCGCAGCGGATGTGCTGGAAAGATATGTGAAGGCCACATTGGCACCTTCGGAGGCATATTTCACCGCTATTGCACGTCCGATACCTCTTGTTGCGCCCGTGATGAGGGCCACTTTACCTGTCAATAGTCCCATAGTATTTCGGTTTTGATAAGCCAAAGATAAGCATTTATGCTCAAATGTTGCACACTTTGTGCCCGATTTTTTCCGAAAAAATAGGTGTATAAGGGGACATTACAAAAAGTCGGGGGAAATTATGGAATATCTCAACGAAAATTATTACATTTGTAGGCATAAACAGTCGGAGGACTGTGAGCAAACAAACCAACACAACAAAAGAGTTATGTACAAAGAGAGTGAAATTTTTGAACTCATAGCCAAAGAGCGTGAGCGACAGACCAACGGTATCGAACTTATCGCATCGGAGAACTATGTGAGCGACCAGGTTATGGCTGCAATGGGCTCCATTCTGACCAACAAGTATGCCGAGGGCTATCCCGCTGCACGTTACTATGGTGGTTGCGAGGTGGTTGACGAGATTGAAACCCTCGCACAGGAGAGGCTCAAAAAGCTCTACGGTGCTGTTTATGCCAACGTGCAACCCCACAGTGGTGCACAGGCCAATATGGCGGTATTCTTTGCTTGCTTGAAGGTGGGCGACACCTTTATGGGCCTCGACTTGGCACACGGTGGACACCTTTCGCACGGCTCGCCCGTGAATATGTCGGGTATGAACTACAAGGCTGTGGGCTACACTCTCAACCCCGAAACGGGACAAGTGGACTATGACCAGATGGAGGCTCTTGCTCTCGAACACCGCCCCAAACTCATCATTGGTGGCGCTTCGGCCTATTCGCGCGAGTGGGACTACAAACGTATGCGTGAGATTGCCGACAAGGTGGGCGCATTGCTGATGGTCGATATGGCACACACCGCAGGTCTTATTGCCGCAGGTCTGTTGGAAAACCCCGTTAAGTGGGCACACATCGTAACCTCCACCACCCACAAAACCCTCCGTGGTCCTCGTGGCGGTATCATCCTTATGGGTGAGGACTTCGACAATCCTTGGGGCTACACCACTCCTAAAGGCGTGGTGAAGAAGATGTCGGCCATTCTCAACTCGGCCGTATTCCCCGGTATTCAGGGTGGCCCGCTGGAACACGTAATCGCTGCCAAGGCTGTTGCTTTTGGCGAGGCTCTCGCTCCCGAGTATATCGAATACCAGAAGCAGGTGCAGAAGAACGCACAGGCTATGGCCGAGGCCTTCGAGAAGAGGGGCTATAAGGTTGTGTCGGGCGGTACGGATAATCACCTGATGCTCATTGACCTGCGTACTAAATTCCCTGAACTCACGGGTAAGGTGGCAGAGAAGGTGCTGGTGGCTGCCGATATTACCACCAACAAGAATATGGTGCCCTTCGATAGCCGTTCGCCATTCCAGACTTCGGGTCTCCGCTTTGGTACTCCCGCAATTACCACTCGTGGTTTGAAGGAGGACAAAATGGACTACATCGTTGAACTTATTGACCGAGTGCTCGCCGACCACGAGAATGAGGAGAACATCGCCGCAGTGCGTAAGGATGTCAACGCGCTGATGTCGGGCTATCCCTTGTTCGCTTGGTAGGGAGCCGAAGAAAGATAGTAACCGAGGGCTGCTCCACCTACCGAGTGGAGGGCCCTTGTTTTTTTGAATAGAACAATGCGTAGAGCTGCGGGTTACATATTCTATGCGCTGATTATCTCCGCCTTTGTGGTGGCGATGGTGGCGGAGTTGTGGGTGGTCACAAGGCCCACTTGCACGGTGTGTGTGCCCGCCCCAAAGGATAGCGTGGAGATTGTGATTGTGGGCGATGTTATGGCCCACCTGCCACAGGTGGAGTCGGCAAGGGTGGTGGGCGAGGAGGCCTACGATTTTACTCCTCACTTTGAGGGTGTTAGGGGACTCTTTGAGCAGGCCGACTATGTGGTTGCCAACCTCGAAACAACCCTCTCGCCAAGGCCACCATATAGTGGCTACCCCTCCTTTGCCACCCCCGAACAACTCGCCCGCGACTTGGCTGCGGTGGGAGTGGATGCCGTGACGCTGGCTAATAACCACATCACCGACAAGGGAGCCGAGGGAGTGCTCCACACACTTGCCGCACTCGATAATGCGGGAGTTGACTATGTGGGCGTGGGTGTGCCTGCTGTGAGAGCAGGGCGCACGGGTGGGTTTATCGCTCGTGTCGGTAGTTTTAGGGTCGCCTTTGTGGCGGCCACCGACCTTCTGAATCGCCCCGCCAAAGGGGTTGAGGTGGCTATGTTGGACACCCTCACGCTGGGCCAAAAGGTGGACTCGGTGAGGGATAGGGCCGACCTTGTGGTGGCCCTTGTGCATTGGGGCGAGGAGTACCACCGAGTGCCCTCACAACGACAGAAAACGATGGCCAAATGGATGCGAAGTAGGGGAGTGGATGTGGTTGTCGGCTCCCACCCACACATTGTGCAACCCTTTGAGGTTGAGCGTAATGAGGAGGGCCGAACTGTGGGTGCAGTGTTCTACTCGCTGGGTAACTTCATATCCAACCAGAACGACGTGGGTACCGACCACGGAGTTGCCGTGCGCATCGGTCTGCACCGCAGGGGCGAAGTGGGCCCCACAGACCTCACCATAGAGGCCGACACCATCCATCGTGTGCGCTACACTGAGGGCAGCAAAACGCACTATGAATTGAAAATGGAAAATTGATAAAGTTTCAATTTTTAATTTTATCGTCGGTTGACGGTCGACAATAAATAAAAGCCACGGGTAACAAAATCGTTACCCGTGGCTTTTGTTTGTAATATCAACTCCGATTACTCTGCTTTGCCTGCGCTGCCGAGTACGTTGATGTTCTTGTTCATATAGAGCTCCTTCAAAGCATCACGAGCGGGGCCGAGATACTTGCGGGGGTCGAACTCTGCGGGGTTCTTTGCAAACACCTCACGAACAGCAGCTGTCATAGCCAAACGACCGTCCGAGTCGATGTTGATTTTGCAAACTGCGCTCTTTGCTGCCTCCCTGAGCTGCTCCTCGGGAATACCCACTGCATCTTTCAATGCGCCACCGTAGGTGTTGATGATAGCAACTTTGTCCTGGGGTACGCTGCTCGAACCGTGGAGTACGATGGGGAAACCGGGGATGCGCTCCTCAATCTCTTTGAGGATGTCGAAACGCAATGGGGGAGGAACAAGAATGCCCTTCTCGTTGCGTACGCACTGCTCGGGTTTGAACTTGTTGGCACCGTGCGAAGTACCAATCGAGATAGCCAACGAATCAACGCCGGTCTTCTGTACGAAGTCGATAACATCGTCGGGGTTGGTGTAGGTGTGGTGCTCGGCAACAACCTCGTCCTCGATACCGGCCAACACGCCAAGCTCGCCCTCTACGGTTACATCGAACTGGTGAGCGTAGTCAACAACCTGCTTGGTCAGGGCTACGTTCTCCTCGTAGGGAAGGTGGCTACCGTCGATCATCACGCTCGAGAAGCCCATATCGATACACGATTTGCAAATCTCGAAGCTGCTACCGTGGTCGAGGTGGAGAGCGATAGGAATGTTCTTACCGAGCTCTTTTGCATACTCAACAGCACCCTGTGCCATATAACGCAGAAGGGTCTGGTTGGCATACTTGCGAGCGCCTGCCGACACTTGGAGGATAACGGGCGAAGAGGTCTCAACGCAAGCAGCGATGATAGCCTGCAACTGCTCCATGTTGTTGAAGTTGTAGGCGGGGATAGCGTAACCGCCTTTGATTGCACCTGCAAACATCTCACGGGTGTTCACAAGGCCTAAGTCTTTGTAGGATACCATAATAGAATGTTATTTAGTGTTTGTTGTAAGTCAATTATTAAAATTTTTTACAAATATAACGTCTTTTTTTGGAATATCGTTCACCCTATGATATATTTTTCACAAAAAAATATCCTATCTTTGTACGATTGTGCTACGCACAAGACAAAGGGTACTCCCGAGGGGACTACTCTGCAAGAGAAGAAAATTTGATAATAAGCAAAATATAACACTAAAAATTCAACCAAAAGACTATGAGCGAATTTAAGTATCAGCCTATGTTCGAGCACGGTGCCGACACCACCGAGTATGAACTCATTACCAAAGACTATGTGAAGACCATTGAGTGCGATGGTCGCAAGATTCTCAAAGTGGAGCCCGAGGGCTTGACCGTTTTGGCCAAACGTGCCTTTGAGGACGTGTCGTTCTACTTGCGTGGCTCGCACCTCCAAAAGCTGGCCAACATCTTGGAGGATCCCGAGGCCACCGATAACGACAAGTTTGTTGCCCACACTATGCTGATGAACCAGGTAGTGGCAGCCGAGGGCGAACTGCCCACCTGTCAGGACACCGGTACGGCCATTGCCATCGGTAAGAAAGGCGAGAATGTGTGGACCGGCGTGGACGATGCAGAGTACATCTCCAAGGGTGTCTATCAGACCTATTCCGAGAGGAACCTCCGCTACTCGCAGGTGGTGCCTATCACTATGACCGACGAGCACAACAGCGGCAACAACCTTCCCGCACAGATTGACCTCTATGCCGAGCAGGGCGATGCCTACAAATTCCTCTTCATCACCAAGGGTGGCGGCTCGGCCAACAAGACCTTCCTCTACCAGCAGACCAAGGCTCTGCTGAACGAGAAGTCGCTCACCGCATTCATCACCGAGCATATCAAAGACCTCGGTACTTCGGCTTGTCCTCCCTACCACTTGGCACTCGTTGTGGGTGGCACCTCGGCAGAGGCCAACTTGGCAGCCGTGAAGAAGGCTTCGGCCGGCTATTTCGACAACCTGCCCACCAGCGGTAACGATGGTGGCCGTGCTTTCCGTGACTTGGAGTGGGAGCAGAAGGTGCTGGAAATCTGCCAGAAGAGTGGCATTGGTGCGCAGTTTGGCGGCAAGTACTTCGTGCACGACGTGAGGGTTATCCGTATGCCTCGCCACGCTGCTTCGTGCCCCGTGGGTTTGGGCGTGAGCTGCTCGGCCGACCGTAACATCAAGGCCAAAATCAACGAGGAGGGCCTCTGGATTGAGAAGTTGGAGAAGAACCCCGCACGCTACCTGCCCACCACCGCACCCACTATGGCCCCTGCTGTGGAGATTGACCTCGACGAGGGTATGGACAAAGTGAGGGAAACACTCTCGAAATATCCCATCAAGACCCGCCTGAACATCAAGGGTACACTCATCGTGGCTCGTGATATTGCCCACGCACGCATCAAACAGATGTTGGACGAGGGTAAGCCTATGCCCGACTACTTCAAGAACCACCCCGTCTATTACGCAGGCCCTGCAAAGACTCCCAGCGGTATGGCATCGGGTAGCTTCGGCCCCACCACCGCAGGTCGTATGGACCCCTATGTTGACCTCTTCCAGAGCGTTGGCGGCTCGATGGTTATGGTGGCCAAAGGCAACCGTTCGCAGGACGTAACGGATGCTTGCCAGAAACACGGGGGCTTCTACCTCGGCTCCATTGGTGGCCCGGCTGCAATCTTGGCCAAGAACAGCATCAAGAGCGTTGAGGTTGTTGACTTCCCCGAGTTGGGTATGGAGGCTGTGAGGAAGATTTATGTTGAGAACTTCCCTGCCTTTATCATCGTTGACGACAAGGGCAACGACTTCTTTGCAGAGTTTAAGCACTAAAATCCCCTTTGGGGACGTTATTATGGCGACGGCTGCTATCCTTTTCCGATGGCGGCCTCGCTATGGTATGGAACAAGTTGAATAGGATTAGTTTGAGAATGAGGAAAATTCTTCTGTTTATTGCCACGCTGTTTGCCTGTGTGGCTACAGTCTTTGCCGACGAGGTATCCTTTGAGGTGAATGTTCAGAGGGTTGTAGCCGTGGGCGAGCCTTTCAGTGTGGAGTTTACCATCAACGCCAAAGGTAGCAACTTTGAGGCTCCCACTTTTGAGGGCTTCGATGTTATGGCCGGCCCTATGGAGTCGCACGGAAGCAGTGTGCAAATCATCAATGGTAAGACCACCCGCACGGTGAGCCACACCACAAGTTTCGTGGTGCTATGCCCGAGCGAGGGCGACTACACCATTGGTAGCGCATCCATTCGCTCCGGCGGTAAGACCTACACTACAAAGCCCGTAACCGTTAAGGCCATCGTTGAGAGTGCCGCTGCGGGCGGACAGAGTGGGGCAGCGGCGGAGGTGCAGAGCGCAGCCTCGCGCCTGGCCGAGGACGATATGTTGATTGTGGCCTCGGTGGACCGCACCAACGTCTATAAGGGCGAGCCGGTGAGGGTAACCTACAAGTTCTACACCCGTGTAGCTATGGGCGTGGAGGGACAGAAGATGCCTTCGTTCAATGGCTTTTGGACCCAGAGGCTCAACATCGACGCCAACCGCTGGGTGAGGGAGGAGTATAAGGGCAAGATTTACGATGCCTGCCCCATTGGCGAATACCTCCTCTTCCCACAGCAGAGTGGAGAGCTGACCATCGAGCCGTTGGAGATGAATGTGGTGGCAAGGTTGCAGGTGCAACGCCGCCGCTCGAACGACCCCTTTGCGGATTTCTTTGGTGGCGCACAGATTGAGGAGGTGCGCAGGAAGGTGGCCTCTCGCCCTCTGACCATCAACGTGAAGGCTCTGCCTGCAGGTGCACCGGCAAGTTTCAGTGGTGCCGTGGGTGAGTTGGAGATGACCACCACGCCCCCTGCCGACCACATCGAGGCCAACACGGCTGTAACCTACACCGTACGTATTTCGGGCAAGGGTAACCTCTCTATGATACAGGCTCCGCAGATTCAATTGCCTACCTCCTTCGAGCAGTATAGTGTGAAGAGCAGCGAGAGTATCGAGGCCACAAGTTCGGGCATTACGGGCTATCGCCAATTTGAGTACCCGATGATTGCAAGGGCCGATGGCGACTTCCTGATTCCGGCTGTGGAGTTCACCTATTTCAACCCCAAGTTGGCAAAATATGTAACCCTCTCGTCAGCCGAACTGGTTGTTAACGTGGCACCCGATGCGAATGCTACATCTTCGGGCCCCACGGCAGCCCTCGTGAGTGGTATCGCCAAAGAGGATATCAAGTTCCTCGGCAGGGATATTCGCTTCATCAAACTCGGCTCGGCAGACCTGCGCCCACAGGGTAAACTCTTTATGTTCAGTGGCCTCTATTGGTTGCTGGTGGTGGCTATGATTAGCCTCTCGGTGGTGTTGGGCGTGTGGCTCAAAGGCCGCTTGAAGGAGCTTCGCAATCAGGAGGCTTTGAAGGGTAAGAGAGCAAACAAGGTGGCCCTGATGAGGTTCCGTGCCGCAGAGAGGTATATGCACGAGCAGAACCAAAAGGGTTTCTATGAGGAGATGCTGCGTGGCCTTTGGGGCTATATGGGCGATAAACTCAACATCCCCGCTGCCGACCTCACCAAAGAGAGCATCAGGGAAAACCTCTCTCGTAAGGGCGTGGAGCAGGAGGATGTGGAGCGATATGTGGCCATCATCAGCGACTGCGAGTATGCCCAATATGCGCCCTCGGTGAGTGGCCGTATGGAGGAGGCCTACCTGGCAGGTGTGGAGATTGTGTCCCGCTTGGAGGGAGTTATCGGAAAATAGGTGTAGCCCAAGAAACAAACATAAGACGATGAAAAAGACTTTTTTGATATATGTAATCCTATTGTTGGGTGTGCTCGCAGGGGCAACCCCAACACAGGCCCAAACCGTTGATACCGACACCCTTTGGGAGAGGGCAGGTACGCTCTACACCGCAGGAGACTACAACGGTGCGCTGATGGTCTATGACTCCATTAGCAGTGTAGGGTGGACGAGTGCCAAACTATTCTATAATATGGGCAATGCCTACTTCAAGAGTGGTAAGATTGGCGAGGCCATCCTCTACTACAATAAGGCCCAAAAACTCGCCCCTGCCGATGATGACGTGGCCTATAACCTTGCCTACGCCAACAGCTTTGTGAAGGACAAAATTGAGGTGGTACCCGAGTTCTTCCTCAAAGAGTGGTTCTCGGCTCTGGGCAATGCTATGAGTAGCGACTCGTGGGCTGTGCTCTCGCTTGTGGCTCTCGGTCTGACGCTTGCCTTCGGACTTGTCTACCTGCTGGGCGCAAAGCGTAAGGTGCGCAAGGCAGGTTTTGTGGTGGCTCTTGTGGGCGCAGTGGTAACCCTCGCTACGGGTGGTTTTGCTGCTGCCGAGAGGAGGGATGTCCTTGACTGCTCGGAGGCTGTGGTGGTCAGCTCGGCCGCCGCAGTGAAGAGTTCGCCCGACCGCACCAGCAAGGATATCTTCATCCTCCACGAGGGTACGAAGGTGAAGGTGCTGGATACCTACGGAGCGTGGAACGAGATACGCATAGCCGACGGTAACGAGGGGTGGATATCCTCGTCGGCAATCATTGTCATAGACTAACATTTCAGATGTAGAAACAACCAAATACACACAACCTGATGTCAAGACTACTCAACGACGCCGTAGGCGAACTCGCCAAACTACCCTCTGTGGGCCGCCGTACCGCCCTGCGACTTGCTCTCCATCTGCTCCACCGAGAGCAGGAGGAGGTGTCCGCACTTGCCGATGCGCTCACAAGGTTTCGCAATGAGGTGAGGTTTTGTAGCCGCTGCAACAATCTCTCCGACGGCGAGGTGTGCCCCATCTGTTCGGACCCTCGTAGGGATAGGACCACGGTGTGTGTGGTGGAGCACGTTGGCGATGTGTTGTCCATTGAGAACACCAACCAATACAATGGCCTCTACCACGTGCTGGGCGGAGTTATTTCGCCAATGCAGGGCATCGGCCCCAGCGATTTGAAGATAGACCTTCTGGTTGAGAATATCGCAAGGGGCGAGATACGGGAGGTTATTTTGGCCATTGGCGCAACGGTTGAGGGCGAGACTACCTTATTTTATATAATGCGCCGCTTGGCTCAGTTCCCCGACCTTAAAATCACGAAGATTGCTCGTGGTATTGGTGTGGGCGACGAGATAGAGTATGCCAATGAGTTGACGATTGCGCATGCTCTTCACAATCGCACAGAGGTAAAAAACTGATTTTGGCAGGTGCTTTTTGCACAAAAATCTCCAACCCAAAATCAGTTTTTTTTGTCGACCGTCAACCGTCGACCGTCGACCGTCAATTCTCAATTCTCAATTCTCAATTCTCAATTCTCAATTCTCAATTCTCAATTCTCAATTCTCAATTCCCCCTCTCTACTCTTCGCCAATGACGTTGCGCCAGAGTTTCACGGAGTTATCGATGGTCTTCTCGGCAGCCTCGTTGCCATACTTGTCAACATCGGCCATATTGCGGGGGCCGTGGTTGATACACAGCGGGCCATTCAAACAGCCACCCTCGCAGGCCATACCCTCGAAGAAGTTAAACTCGCTCTTGCCCACCTTCAACTTGGCCATATTGACCTTGCACTGCTCGATGCCGTTCATCTGGATAGGACGGAGATTCTCAAGTCCTTTCTCGCTGGCGATGTTCAGCAGGCCCTGAATAATACCACCACTCTTGGCGAAGATACGACCAAAGAAGGATGCGTTGTTCAGCGGGGTATCCTCCTGCTCGGTGGTCTCAATGCCACGAGCATCAAGGAAGGCCTGCAACTCCTCAAACGACATCACCGAGTCGATGGCACCGCCCGTCTTTTCGAGTGTGTACTCCATCTTCTTCGATGCGCAGGGGCCAATGAATACCACCTTTGCGTCGGGTTCGCTCTTCTTGATGAGCCTTGCCACCTCAATCATAGGCGAGGGGGTGTGGGAAACGTATTGTTTGAGTTCGGGGTGGTTGATTTCGATGAAACGAACGAACGAGGGGCAGCAGGAGGTGGTGAGCAGGCCCTTCTCTTCCCACTCCTTGGACTCCTTGTAGAGGGTGATGTCGGCACCGAGTGCCACCTCCACAACGTCCGTAAAGCCGAGTTTCTTGATGGCCGTAACTACCTGCTCGATGCGACCATAGCGACACTGACTGATGATTGCAGGAGCAACCACAGCATAGATTTTGCTCTTCTTCTCCTCGGCCTCCTTCAACATACGGATGATGTCCAGCAGGAGCGACTTGTCGGCCATAGCACCAAAGGGGCAAGCGATGACGCAAGCACCACACATAATGCACTTGTCGTTGTCAATCTTGGCCTTCTTCTCGGTGGTCATACTGATAGCCTTCACCTTGCAGCTCTGCATACAAGGTCTAACCATCTTGATGATGGCACCATAGGGGCAGGCTTGTGTACACTTGCCACACTCGATACACTTGTCGTGGTCCACCACGGCACGTTTGTCGACGATGTTGATTGCATCTTTGGGACACACCTCGCGGCAGTTGTGGACAATACATCCACGACAAGCAGGCGTTACAAGAATGGCGTTTGCGGGACACTCGTCGCAGGCGATGTCGATAACCTCAATAACGTTGGGGTTGTCCTTGTCGCCACCGCAGGCCATACGCACCCTCTCTTGGAGGATAGCCCTCTCCTTGTAGATGCAGCAACGGAGTTCTGCTTTGGGTCCGGGTGAAATGGTTTTGGGAATGTCGATGTATGCCCTGTCAAGGGTGCCTTCGTAGGCGTGACGTACTACCTCTTTGAGTACGTTGTATTTCAGCAACTGTACGCTGGTATCGAATACCTTGTTGTGTTTCATATTCGGTGTCAGTGTATAATGTTCAATATTTCCTCCTAATCTAACTAATCGACCACAAAGATAGATAACTTTCGAGGAATATAAACCATCGGATAAACATTTATTGAAAAATTTTATAAATTTGCCGTTCGGATACTGAAAGTAAAAAAAGAAAGACGAAATATTATGTCGGATAAGCTCCATTTTGAAACACTTCAAATCCACGCAGGTCGCCACGAGGATGGCACCCACTCGCGTGGTGCAGCAATATATCCCACGGCAGCCTACGAGTTCCCCTCGTGTGACTACGCTGCCGACCTGTTCAATCTGGCCAAGATTGGCAACATCTACACCCGCCTGCAAAACCCCACCAGCAACGCCTATGAGGAGAAGGTGGCGGCACTCGAAGGTGGCGTTGGAGCATTGGCTGTCTCGTCGGGTATGTCGGCCCAGCTGGTCGTTATAACCTCGCTTTGCAAGGCCGGCGACAACATTGTGGCTGCTCCGCTGCTCTATGGTGGCACGTTCAATCAATTCAAGATTACCTTCCGC
>JBGUSZ010000021.1:0-4706 GCA_045132795.1 Tidjanibacter sp.
TGCAGTGTTGGACAATGTCTATCCACGATTCAGTCTGTATCTGAACTGTAAACTTGAACCGAAGATTACGGGTCGTATGGATTTCTCCGATATGCAACCACGCCAATGGGATGTAATTTCGGGCAACCGCAAGGTTAGGAAGACCTACACCGTTTACTTCCACGAAGAAGAACCCATCAAATAAGACCAAAGAGAACTATGAAAAAGACGATTTATTTGTTGATTTGTTCGTTGTTTGCGGGCCTGATGCTGGGTTGTAATTCGCCCGAGGGTCCTACGACTCTGCTGAAAAACGACTGCTTGCACCGCTCGTGGGGTATCCATATGGTGGGCGAGGAGCTGGTGTTTGCCTATGCGGCAGCGATGCCCTATGGTACGGGCAAGATTGAGTCGATGAAGGTAACGGCCTCCATCGCAGGTGGCCCCTCCACTCGCTTCGACACCCGTGCCTACAAGACTTCTCAGGCAGGTGTGGAGGTTGGCACCACCGTGGCAACCAACATTCCGCAGACAAACCCTTGTTCGAGCAAGGTTGACCTCATTGTTGATACCTGCGCTATCACTCTGCGCTACTACTATGAGATTCCCGAAGAGGCTCGCGACAAGGATGTAACCTTTACATTCTACGCTTCGGCTGACAATGGTGAGCTTGTAAGTTACGAAATGGGTCCCATTCACTGCTCGCGTCAGGATTGCAAAACAGGCTTGGAGGCCAACAACGAGCGTTGCTACATCTCCATTGAGGATATGGCCGTTTATACCTACGACGAGGTTGTGGCTGGCAATAAGAGTGTGGACATCATCTACACCTACAAAACCGTAAAAACCCCAACATCTCCTTCGGGTAGTAGTTCTATTGGTGGTCTGAACAAGTGCTTTATGGCACCCACCACCGAGGCAATCAATCGTATTGAAGAACTCAAAACTATTCAGTTGCCTCCCGTGGAGCGCAACACCAAACTCCGTGAGTCGGCCCACGCAAAGGATGAGGTTATCGAGCAGAGCAAGTGGCACCTCTACATCACCGATGAGGACTTTGCAGCACTCGATTTCCGCCCAAGTCCTGTGGGTATGGGCTATTCCAACTTGGTTACCAACTTTGTTACGGAGTACAACTGTATTTGGATAGAGAGCGAAGATGGTAGGTATAGGGCTTGGATGTGGGTTAATACCCCCAGCTCGGACCTCACAGACCAGATTACCTTTGGTATGAAACGCTATGAGGTGAAGTAGAGGAGAGTGTAACGAAATACTTATTAGCGAAGTAGGATGAAACGATTGTTTCTCATATCGGCTCTTATGATATGGGTGTGGAGTGGTATGGCGCAGGAGCCTGCCGACTCCACACACCCGCGTATCTTTATGCGCAAAGGAGAGCAGAAGGCCTTGGTGGATAACATTGCTGCCGATGCTGCTTGGACGCAGATGCACGAAGCCTTCATTGAGGAGTGCGATTTTCTGTGTAATGTTGCTCCGATGGAGCGTGTCTTGGAGGGTCCGAGGTTGCACGGAGTGTCGTGTGAAGTGCTCCGTAGGGTGCTCTTTTTGAGCTATGGCTGGCGCACTATGGGCGAGGAGAAGTATGCTCAGAGGGCCGAGAAGGAGGCCCTGCAAGTGTGCCGCAACTTTGTGGATTGGAATCCCAAACACTTCCTCGACGTGGCCGAGATGACGGTGGCGGTGGCTATCGCCTACGATTGGCTCTACGATTGGCTCTCAGAAGGAAGCAAGGCCGAGTTTGTGGAGGCCATTGTTACAAAAGGTTTGGAGCCATCGCTCAACGACAAATACAATCAGGCATTTGTCCACAAGAAAAGTCGTTACTCCAATTGGGGACAAGTGTGCCACGGTGGACTTGCCATTGGTGCAATTGCCGTACACACCGAGAGGCCAGAGATTGCAGAGCGTATCATTGCCCGTAGTGAGGAATACATAAAACTACCGATGGGTAAAGCCTACCCGCCCGAAGGTTGCTATCCCGAGGGATTTGGCTATTGGGCTTTTGGTACCCAATACAACATTCTCTTTATTGCCGCAATGGAGAGTTATTTCGGCTCGGAGAGGGTTGAGGACTACAAGACTATGCCCGGATTTGTGGAGTCGGGAACATTCTCGCAGCAGCTCATTACCCCGATGCTGAAAACTTTTGGCTACTCGGACAACAGCACCCGCATCTACCTCGAACCCGCAACTATGTGGTTCAACTCGGTGAGGCCCGATGCACAACTCTACTATATGCAGGCACGTCTTTTTGAGGAATTCAACAAGACCAAATCCTATGTTAAGACCATAAAAAATCGTCTTATGCCACTGATGTTGGTGTGGGGCGCAGGTTTTGGCGAGGGCCCAACGGTACACCTTGCCAATGCCGAGAAACCCACAAAGAACTTCTATCTCGGCAAGGGCGAAAATTCGGTGTGTGTGATGCGCACGGGTTGGACCAAGGAGGATATCTATCTGGGCGTGAAGTCGGGTAGGCCCGACAATTTCCACGGTCATATGGACATTGGTAGTTTCTACCTCGAAGCTGATGGCGTGAGGTGGTCAACCGACCTCGGCAGCGACCACTATGGCGACATCGCAAAGGCAAAGGTGAGTATGTTTAAGATGACGCAGGATAGCCCAAGGTGGAACGTGTTGACCAAGTACAACAACTTTGCCCACAGTACAACCTATCCTGAGGGTGTCTATCAGAAGGTGGACGGTCAGTGCTACTTTGAGGAGTGGTCCGACGAGCAGGGCGATATGTTTGCACAAACGGATATTACCCCAGTATATGAGGGCCACTTGAACTCGCTTGTGCGTAGGGTAAGCCTACGGGGAAAGAGAGTGAACGTGGAGGATAAGGTGGTGAATGGCGACAAGGAGCAGCGTATGGTGTGGAATATGACCACCATGGCTACCGAGGCCAAAGTGAACTATCGTCGAAATCGTATCACTCTCTATGGCGTTGACACTTTGGGTATTAAGAGAACTCTTGAATTGAAGGTGCAGTTTGAAAATAGGTGCGAATATGAGGTGGAGTTTGCACCTGCCACCAATCGCAACGACTATGAGAACGACAATAAGGGTGCCTCGTGGCTGCGTATCAAATATGCCCTCGCACCACAAGAGAAGCAGACCTTGAAGGTGGCCCTAAGGCCCAAGAAATAGTGTGGAATAAGTATACAAAAACGGTAAAAAATATGACTTTGAAGAAACTTTTGAAATTGGTGTTTTGTGTGGGCCTTGCGGTTTTCTGCATGTCGCTCTGCGCTTGCACTCCGGAGCCAACGCCCAAACCACTTCCCGGCATTGACGATGAGGATGAGGTCGGCACTACTCCCGACAATCCCAATGGAGCCCTCCTGACTACTGCCCACCCACGTCTGATTTGGAACAAGGGTGAGGAGAAGGTCTTGATGCGCAACATCAACTCCGATGTGCGTTGGAAACGACTGCACGAGGCTATCCTGAGCGAAACAGAGAGTGTACTCACTCTGGGTATGCAGGACTTCACACCCAATGCTCGTGGCGAATTCCACTCGAAGGCTTGCGAGGAGGTGCGCAGAGTGCTGTTTTTGGCCTACTGCTATCGCACCACAGGCGAGCAGAAGTATCTGACCAAGTGTAAGGAGATTATCGCACACGTTTGCGGACTTGCAAGCTGGAACCCCTACCACTTCCTTGATATTGCCGAGCTGACCTTTGCGATGTCATTTGCCTACGATTGGCTCTACGATGCACTCACTACCGATGAGCGTGCAGCCATTGTTACCAGCATAAGGGACAAAGCGCTCTTGATTTCGGAAACGGGTACCCCCGGAGCAAGTGCCGAGCAGAAGGACTACGAACTCCGCTGGATGGATATGGAGAGTAACTGGAATCAGGTGTGCCACGGTAGCCTTGCCATTGGTGCTGCCGCCATCTACGAGTCGGAACCTGAAATTGCCGAGCGAATCATCAAACGCTCCAAAGAGAAGATTATGATTCCTATGCAGGGCGAGTACCCTCCTATGGGTGCCTATCCCGAGGGTATCGGCTATTGGGGCTACGGTACGGCACTCAATGCCATATTTATCAATGTGATGGAGAACTGCTTTGGTTTGACGTCTATGTCGGAAATCAGGGCCGTACAGGGCTTTATGCAGACGGGTCAATACTACTCGCAACTAATCACCAACACGCTCAACACCTTTGCCTTCTCCGACAATAGTACCTCGTTATTGCTGCCCGAGCAGTGCATCTTCTGGTTTTATTCGCAGACCGCTGACCCAACGCTGCTCTACTATCAGGCCAAGTTGGTGGACAAGTTTACCGACCCTACCACCGACTATAAGAACGACGGCAAGCCCTATTCCAAGCAGCTCGTTACGGGTTCCTATGCTCGCCACTTGCCACTGATGATGGTGTGGGGTGCAGGTACGAGTGGCACCGTTACGGCAAATTTGGATTTGGGCACCCAGCCTTCGTCGCTCTACTACATCGCAGAGGGTAAAAATCCAATATGTGTGATGCGTAGTGGTTGGGAGACCACCGATTGGTGGGTGGGATTCAAAGCCGGCAACCCCAGCTGTCCTCACGGCCATATGGATGTCGGATGTTTCTTGTTTGAGTATGGCGGTGCAAGGTTTGCTGTGGATTTGGGTAGCGACAGCTACAACAAGGTAAGCTCTCACATCAGCACCTCGCTCTTCGATATGGACGTAAACAGTGCTCGTTGGCAC
>JBGUSZ010000022.1:0-14618 GCA_045132795.1 Tidjanibacter sp.
CCGGTAGGGGCCGTGTGGTTATGAGGGCCAAGACCGAGATTGAGTACACCAAGACCGGTAGGGAGTGCATCGTTATCACCGAAGTACCCTATATGGTCAACAAGAGCGATATGGTACAGAAGATTGCCCAGATGGTCAACGAGAAGAAGATTGAGGGCATTTCGTACATCAACGACGAGAGTAACAAAGAGGGTGTGAGGGTTGTGATTATCCTCAAACAGGATGCAGTGAGCAGCGTTGTGCTGAACACCTTGTATAAGAACACCCCCTTGCAGAGTTCCTTCTCGGTGAACAACATCGCACTTGTGGGTGGTAGGCCCGTGTTGATGAACTTCAAGGATATGGTTAAGGCCTTCGTTGAGCACCGCCACGAGGTGGTTGTAAGGCGTACCAAACACGACCTTGCAGCAGCCGAGGCAAGGGCCCACATCGTGCAGGGCTTGTTGATTGCGCAGGACAACATCGACGAGATTATCGCCATGATTCGTGGTTCGCAGACTCCCGACGAGGCCAAAGCCAAGATGATTGAGAGGTTTGGTCTGAGCGAGTTGCAGGCTGCCGCCATTGTGGAGATGAGGCTCCGTGCTCTGACCGGTTTGGAGAGGGGCAAGTTGGAGGCCGAGTTGGCTGAGTTGTTGGAGAAGATTGCATACTTCAAGAACGTGCTGGACAACGTGGACTTGCAGTTGCAGATTGTCAAGGACGAAACCATCGAGATTAAAGAGAAATATGGCGACGAGCGTAGGACCGAGATTGTCTACTCTTCGGAGGAGTTCAACCCCGAGGACTTCTATGCCGACGAGGATGTGGTGATTACCATCAGCCACATGGGCTACATCAAACGCACCCCGCTGACCGAGTATAAGAGCCAGCACAGAGGCGGTATCGGTGTTAAGGGTAGCGCAACAAGGGATGAGGACTTCATTGAGCACATCTACGTTACCTCGATGCACAACACAATGCTGTTCTTCACCGAGAAGGGCCGCTGCTATTGGTTGAAGGTTTATGAGATTCCCGAGGGCACAAGGGCTTCCAAAGGTAGGGCTATCCAGAATGTTATCCAAATTGAGCCCGATGATAAGGTTAGGACCTATATCAACGTCCGCCGTTTGGAGAGGGGTGGCGAATTTGCAATGAACCACTATATTGTGATGTGTACCGCACAGGGTACTGTAAAGAAAACCCTTCTCAATGAGTACACCAACGTTCGTAAGGGCGGTGTGAACGCCATCAGCATCAGGGAAGACGACCAGCTGATTGACGTTGCACTCACCAGCGGCCAGGCCGAGATTGTATTGGCCACCTACGATGGTAAGGCCATCCGCTTCAACGAGGAGGAGGCAAGGGCTATTGGCCGTACCGGTACGGGTGTTAGGGGTATCAGCATCGACACTGAGAGTGGCAACAGGGTTGTTGGTATGGTATGTTTCGAGCCCAACGACACGAAGGATATTCTGGTATTGAGCGAGAACGGCTATGGTAAACGCACCGACATAAACGAGTACACTCCCCACCACCGTGGCGGTAAGGGTATGACCACAATGAAGATTACCGACAAGACAGGTCATTTGGTAAGCATTCAGGCTGTGGACGACAGCAACGACCTGATGATTATCAACCGCAGTGGCATCACCATCCGCACCTCTGTGAGCACCATCCGTGTTGCAGGTAGGAACACCCAGGGTGTGAAGGTTATCAACCTGCGTGAGGGCGACTCGATTGCTTCGGTGATGGCAGTGCCCAAGAATGAGGAGGAGGCTGTTGTATTGGCCGAAGGCGCAGAGAGCGCTGAGGGTGCCGAAAGTCCCGCTCAGAACAGCGATAACACCACCAACGAGAGTGCAGAATAGCGAACAAAACAATAATCCATTTAATAATACTACGAAAATGAAAAAGACATTTCTTACCATTGCAGCAGCACTCGTGATGTGTCTGCCTACTTTTGCACAGCAGCAGCAAAAAGTTGACCCCGCAGCTTTGCAGAAGAAGATTGAGAAGTCGGATTTGGATATCGCCAACGAGAAGAAGGCTGCCAAAGCTTCGACTTGGGTTAAGCGTGCAGAGGCTATGATGGCCGCAGAGAACGCCTACACCAGCCAGATCTACGACAACATGGAGGCTAACATGGTGCAGTTGATGCTCGGCAAACCCAAAGGTGTGGAGGATGCAACCATCGAGAACACTCCTTACCTCAAAATGAACTACGGCGCATTCAACCTCTACATCAGTGGCGACCAGAAGGTTAAGGGCTGGGAGGTTGTAAAACCCGTGTATGAGGGTGCTCTTGACAAGGCTATCGAGGCTTATGGCAAGGCTTATGAGTTGGATGCCAAGATGCTCAAAAAGACCAAACTTGGTCTTCAAAACGTAGCTAACACCTTGGGTAAAAACGCAGGTAACTGCTACTTCTTGCGCGACTTTGCAGGTGCTGCCGACTACTTTGAGAAAGCATACGAGGTGTCGTTGATGCCCGCTGCTGAGATGACCGTTGACACTCTGAGCATCTTCAACGCAGGTTTTACCGCCTACTTTGCAAAACAGTATGAGCGCAGTGTTAAGAACCTCTTGATTGCCGAAGAGTATGGCTACTACCAGGAGGGCGACCTCTACAACGTGCTTTACAACTCTTTCCGTAGCCTTTGTGGCGAGGATAAGGTTAAGTTGGCCGAGGCCAAAGAGTTCCTCCTCCGTGGTCTGAAACTCTTCCCCGGTAACGCAAACGTTATCACCTGCCTCACCGACCTCTACCTCGCATTGGGCGAGAACCCAGAGGCTGTTGTTCCTATGGTTCAGGAGGCTATTGCCAAAGAGCCCGAGAATGCAATGTTGTGGTATGGTTTGGGCGCTATCTACAAAGAGTTGAAGAAGTATGACGAGGCAATGGATGCTTTCAACAAAGTTGTTGAGCTTAACCCCAACAATGCACTCGCTTACTACTACATTGGTAACCTCTACGTTTTGAAGGGCGACGAGCTCAACGACCAGGTTAGCAACAGCTGGGGTAGCGAGACCTACAAGGAGGATATGCAGAGGGTATTGAACCTCTATGGCCAGTCGATTGCTCCCTTCGAGAAGGCTCACGAGTTGATGCCTCAGGAGATTGCATTTGTTGAGTACTTGAAAGTTGTAACCTTCCGTCTGCGTAACGAGAGCGCTGAGATTCAGGCTAAGTTCGACAAGTACAACGAACTCTTCAAACAGATGAACGCACAGTAGTCTGCAAGACTATTCAAACAAGAAGCCCCGACCTTTTCGGAAGGTCGGGGCTTCTTGTTTGATGTCGACCGACAACTGTCAACCGACTTTTTAATTAGTAATTAGTAGAGAGTTATTAGTAAATATCTTTCTCCCAATAGACCTAATTGTCCCAATAGCCTCGGTTGTCTTTGCGGGCCTATTACTCCTTGGAATTGAAATAGGTGTCCAACAACCTCTTGGCTGCCACAAACGAGCTCACCTTATCGGCCAACACGTCGGCCTCATATTGGGGCAACAGGGAGGCAATCTCCTCACTGCCATAGAAGCTACTCTTCAACGCCTCGTTGATACTCTCATACATCCAATACTTACTCTGGCGGTTACGATTGGCCTGGAAGAAACCATTGGCCTTGGTGTGGCGAATGAAATCCTCAACCATATTCCACACATCGCCAAGCCCCTTACCACTAACACTCGAACAAGTCAACACCTGCGGAGTCCACTCGCTCTCGGTGGGAGGGAATAGTTTGAGGGCGTTGAAAATCTGCGCACGGGCAAGTTCGGCACGGTGGCGGTTGTCGCCATCGGCCTTGGTGATGGCAACCACGTCGGCCATCTCCATAATACCACGTTTGATACCCTGCAACTCGTCGCCTGCACCCGAAATTTGGAGCAACATAAAGATATCAACCATAGAGTGCACGGCCGTTTCGCTCTGGCCCACACCAACCGTTTCAATGAAGATGACATCAAAGCCGGCAGCCTCACACAACACCACCGACTCCCTTGTCTTGCGAGCCACACCTCCCAACGAGCCTGCGCTCGGAGATGGGCGGATGAACACCTTGGGGTTGTTGCAAATGGTCTCCATACGGGTCTTGTCACCCAAGATGGAGCCACCACTACGCTCCGAGGAGGGGTCAATGGCCAACACAGCAAGCTTGTGGCCCAACTCCGTAACCATACCACCCACAGCCTCAATAAAGGTGGACTTGCCTGCACCCGGCACACCCGTAATACCAACCCTCATAGAGCGACCGGCATAGGGAAGGCAACGCTCAATAATCTCTTGCGCTTGTGCGTAGTGGTCCCTATTGTTGCTCTCCACAAGAGTGATGGCCTGCGAAAGGATGGAAATGTTTCCTTCGAGAATACCGTTAACATAGTCATCCGTCGAGAGCACCCTGCGCTTCACACGCTTGAAATAGGGATTAACAACAGGCTGACTCTCCACGCCCGCTGTGACATTCAGAGCACTATCCTCGTGCTCCTCTCGGTGGTGATATTCGTAGTGGTTGATTGTATCCATCGTTGCGGTTATTTCAAAAGTTTCTCAATCGTTGCTTGTGTGAGCCTTGTGGGGTTGCCGGCCCAAAGGACCTTTCCTTGTGCCGAAATGAGTATTGAGTAGGGGACGTGTGGGACACTCATTTGTTTGAACACGTCACCATTCTCGTCAATGGCCACATAGGCGTTTTGGTAGTCGTGTAGTAGTATCGAGGCCACCTGTTCGGCAGGTTCTCGTGCCACCACTACAACGTCTAATATATTATTATAGGTATAAGCCAGCTCGTTAACCTCATCCACCCTTGCTCTACATTGTGTGTTGGTAGAGTGGAAAAACTCCAAGAAAAGCGCCTTGCCTTTATTGAGAACGGGGCGGTCGGAGAGCCATACTGCATCAAATGCGGGCATAATATACCTACCCACAGCCACACGTTGTGCAGAGAGCACACCTGCTCCCAACACCACAAATGCCATAATCAACAAAACTCTCTTCATACCCTACAAAAGTAACAAATAGAATGGAGAATTGAAAATGGAAAATGGAAAATTAGGGATAATAAATAGCAGGAAGCTCTATTTACTGTCATATTGAACTTTCGGGCTATTGTAACGAACTTCTTTTACATTATCTTTGAGAATTAATTCTTTTCTTTGTAACATAGACAGAGAGTATAACCTAAACAAAGCTATATGAAAACCACTAAATTAACCCTGCTGCTGACCGCACTGCTACTTTTCTCGGGCCTATCGACAGCCTATGGCAGTGTGTCAACACCCTCCACACAAGATAAAACCACACCCATCTCGACCGACGATAGGGCATATTGGTTGGAGAGTATGCTCAAAGTTGCCCACCCCGTGCTGAGCAACCTTGCAGAGGACAATCTCCGCGCCTCCATCCCCATCGGTCGCTCGGCCTCGGCCAAGGCAAGTAGCCGCGAGTTCATAACACACATGGAGTCGGTAGGCCGTACCATTGCCGGCATTGCACCCTGGCTCGAACTCGGCCCCGACGACACCCCCGAGGGACAACTGAGGGCCAAGTATATCGAGATGACCTGTAAGGCCATCGCCAACTCGGTGGACCCCAACGCCAAAGACTATTTCAACAGCACCGCCACCCGACAGATACTTGTCAATAGCGCATTCCTTATTCAGGGCCTGCTGCGTGCTCCCACCCAGCTGTGGGGTAATCTGGACCAAGTGACCAAAGAGCGACTCTTTGAACAGTGGAAATCCACCCGCACAATGAAACCCGGACACAACAATTGGTACTTCTTCTGTGCTATGGTTGAGTGTGGTTTGAAGGAGTTTGCCGGCGAGTGGGAGTTTTCACTCGTGGAGAGGGCTATTCGCTACCACAAGGAGTGGTACGTTGGTGATGGTATCTATGGCGACGGCGAGGAGTTTCACCTCGACTACTACAACAGCTACGTTATCCAACCAATGATGATGCAGGTGCTGCGTACAATGGATAAGTTTGGTGTGGGCGACGAGGAGTTCCACGCCGAACAGCTGCGCCGCTTCCGCAGGTTTGCAACCATTCAGGAGCGTATGATTGCCCCCGATGGCACCTATCCGCTGATTGGTCGTTCCATCACCTACCGCCTCGGAGCCTTCCAGGTGTTGGCGCAGTGCGCACAGGAGAAAATCCTCCCCGAAGGACTCTCGGAGGGACAAGTGAGGGCAGCTCTCACAGCAGCAATGCACCGTGTGATGGATGCAGAAGGCACCTTCGACGAGCAGGGTTGGCTGACGATTGGCGTGTGTGGCGACCAACCTGAGTTGGGAGACACCTATCTCTCAACCCCTTGTGTCTACCTCACCTCGCTTGTCTACCTACCCCTGGGACTTCCGGCTGAGGACTCCTTCTGGACAGCTCCTGCGGAGCCGTGGACCAACTGTAAAGCCTTTACCGGCAAAAAGTTCCCCATCGACTCTTTCCTCAAAAAATCCAAGGCAGGGGCAAAGCAAAACACGGTAACAACCCCCTCTATTGCCGCTGCTCCTACCACCCAGCAACCAATCCTTGCAGCCCACACTCCGGTACCAACCCCGATACTCTATCCCATCCCCACCACAGGTGCAGAGGATAGGGCTATGTGGGTAAACCGAATGATTGAGATTGTGGACCCCGTATTGGACAATATGAGTCGTGGAGAGTTGCGCAAGAATATGCCTGTGGAGACACCTCCTCGCAAAAACACCCCTACCAATTACCTCACCACCCACCTCGAAGCACTCGGTCGAACAGTGGTGGGCATTGCTCCCTGGCTCGAACTTGGTCCCGACAACACCCCGGAAGGAGAGTTGAGGGCCAAGTATATAGACCTAACTTGCAAGGCCATAAAGAATGGTTTTGACCCCAATTCGCCCGACTACCTAAACTTCACCGTCAGGCGACAGCCACTTGTGGATGCAGCCTTCTTGTGTCAGGGTATGCTGCGTGCTCCCAAGCAGATTTGGGGCAATCTGGACGAGCAGACCAAGCAGAACTTCGTAACGGAGATGAACAATATCCGCAAAATCAAACCCCTCGAAAGCAATTGGTTATTGTTTGCTGCCACGGTGGAGGCTGCGATGTTGGAGTTCACGGGCGAGTGGAATCCTGCTCCGGTAGAGTATGCAATAATGCGCTTCAAGGAGTGGTACAAGGGCGATGGTTGGTATGCCGACGGCCCCGAGTTGCATATGGACTACTACAATAGCTACGTTATCCACCCGATGCTCTACGATGTATTGGCCGTTATGCAACGCCACGGCAAGGGTGAGGCGGAGTTCTTTGAGGCCGAGAAGAAACGTCTGCGCCGCTAT
The DNA here is from genome assembly GCA_045132795.1 of Tidjanibacter sp. Taxonomy (GTDB): domain Bacteria; phylum Bacteroidota; class Bacteroidia; order Bacteroidales; family Rikenellaceae; genus Tidjanibacter. The sequence continues at coordinate 7,300 of JBGUSZ010000022.1, forward strand.
GCACAGCAATTGGAGCTTCTCATTTCGCCCGACGGAGCCTACCCCGTGGTGGGCCGTTCCATTGCCTACCGCTTCGGCTCGATGCAGGTGTTGGCCCAATCGGCCCTCTTGGAGGACCTGCCCTCCCCCCTCACCAACGGCTCGGTGCGTGCAGCACTCACCGCAGTAATCAACCGCCACCTTGCTGTTGAGGGCAACTTCGACGAGAAGGGTTGGCTCACACTAGGCTTTGCGGGCCACCAGGTTGGCTGTGCAGAGACCTACATCTCTACCGGTAGTCTCTATCTCTGCACCCCTGTATTCTTACCACTCGGCTTGCCCACCGACCACCCATTCTGGACCTCGGAGTGGGAGCCATGGAGTGGACTGAAAGCTTGGACCGGAAGCCAAGAGGTGAAACTCGACAAGGCGCTCAAAGACAAAATCAAAAAGAAATAATCAAATAATAAAAACCACTATGAAAAAACTACTAATGATTTTGTGTGCTCTGGCAGTCATCGGCTCCCTCTCGGCACAAGCCCCCACCACAGGCAAGACCTACTGGAATGAACACACCATGTTGCAGCCTTTCCGTATCCCTATGCCTGCACAAGGAGTGGACATTCAGATGCTCGACCTCAACGGCGATGGCAAGCAGGACGCTGTGAAGAGTGCAATCCACGCAGGTAAGGTGCCCATCCTTTGGCTCGATGATGACGGCAATATGAAGGCTGGCGACATTGAGGGCGACACCGTAAACGACTGTCTTTTGGTGGACCGCGACGCCAATGGCGAGTATGACCTCGTGGTTAAACACATTGATATGAACTCCGACGGCAAGGCCGACGTGCAGCTCATTCTGGACTACCCTGTGGGCAAAGAGAATGGCCCAAAGGGTTGGAATGCGCCCCACTATATGTGGGTATTTGACGACGATGGCGACGGAGTGTTCAACTACATCGATTGGACAACCATCACCTTGAAGTGCTGGGAGAAGAACGGCATCTCCGACTTCTACACCGATTACAGTGGCAACAGCACCTTCATCAAGGCACACCGCGTTACCAATTCGTTCCAAGACCTGCGTATCAATTGGGAAAACCCATTCATCTTCTACGACTACGACAAGGACGGCCTTTCGGAGATTGCACTCCGTTACTGCGACTCGCGCCGTCCCCACCCCGAAGCTGCCGAGTTGGGCTTCCACCACACACAGTATGATGGCGGTATGACGTGGTTCTCCATCGGTATTGATATGGACAACGACAACTGCCCCGGCAACGACTTCGACTTTGATATGACGCTCCACTACAAAGCGCCCAACGCCGTAACCTATCTCGAATATGTCCACCCGCTGAAAAATATGCGTGGTCTGCCCGAGGCCGATAAGTTCTTCCCCGACGCTCGCATCCGCCAGCTCACCGAGCTTATCTATCCCGACCGCAATGAGGCTTTCGATTTGGCGTGGAGGGGCAAGTGGGAAGAGGCTCGCTTCTGCTATGACGAGGACGACGATTGTGGCCGTTGGGAGAGGGTTGAGCTCTATGAGGATAGGGACGCCTTCATTCAGGGTACCAAGAAGGGTGGCGTTGACAACCACACCCAAGCCGACCCCGCAGGCGATAGGGGCGAGTGGGATACCGACTTCTCGGGCGGCGGCGACATCTATGTTGCCCCCTACGATGGTCGCATCCACCTGCTCGGAGCCGAGAGAGGTGTGTGGCGTATTGACCAGAACACCAACTACTATCAGGGCTACGACCGTGCCTTCCAAAAGAGCGCACCCGAAAAATTCGCCACCATCGAGGCTCTCGACACCGATGGCAACGGTTTCTTCGACACCTTCAACTACGACCTCAACGGCGACAAAGAGTATGAAACAACCGTATCGCTCGCTGCGCTTGGTATAGACGACAAGGCAGGTTGTAAGACCTACGACGTGTCGAAGATGAAATACAAGGACTACACCCGCCTCTTTGAAAAGGTACGTAAGGATATGTGGAAGCAGGCTGCTCTGGCCCAGAAGGTGGCCGAGAAATACCACCTCACCACATTCTGGTATGCCAAGATGCTCACACCCAAGTCGCCCCGTGAGGAGTATCACTACGGCTGGTGGTTGCAGTTCTACATCTACAAAGACCTCGAACACAGCTTCACATTGCAGGGCAACACCCAGGAGTTGGAGCAGCTCCACAAGGCATACTATTCGGGCAATTGGAAATTGATGTTGTAGTAATTCTATGCGACTGACACTTCTTTGTTTAGCCACACTCTTCTATAAACAATATGGCGCAAGGCGCTAAGTGGCAAATATCATACCCACATACAAAAGACGAGTTGGCACCATTGTGTGCCAACTCGTCTTGTTATTATCGCCCCGAGTGTCTAAAAAGTGAGAGTTGCTCCGAGGCCTACACTCGTGGATGTTCCCATAGCGAAGGTGTTGTACACCTGCACATTGGGGCCAACTTTGAGCCACTTGTCATCCCCCAACGCAAAGCCATTCTGTTCGTTGTAGCGACTCGCATAGATGGGCGCCTCGATGATGGAGTAGAGCCTTATACCGATGGCTCCGAGCAACGAAACCACAGCCACTCCCGCATTGAGTTCGGGGTCGCCTCCGTAGCCCTCATCGGCAAACGTGGCTGCCACAGCACAGGTTGCCACACAAGCCGCGTGACCACCAAACAATAGCAATCCCTTACGCGTTTCACCATTAAGAACCTGACCCAAACCCGTAATGCAAAACGAGCCTACGGCCGACCAAAGGGGGCTCTTCTTATAGACCACACGACCATACTCATCGTAGCGGTGGCGGTCGACATCCTCCTGATAGTTGCCTCTCACGGGTGGCTCCTTGGTTATCTTCTCCACCTTCAAAGCATCGTAGACAAATATATTGCCGTCCTTGGTGGCAATCTTATAGCTCACCCCCGGCACTTGTTCGATGATGACACCACGCACCACCGAGCCGTCAGTACCATAGATAACATCGTCATAGTTTTTGTAGTCCTGCGCCAAGGCAAAGCCCACATTTGCGACCACAAAGGCCAACAATACAATCCAACGTTTCATAGCCATAGATCTATTTACAATTAGAAATTCACAAAGTATCCCAAGTTGGTAAGCCCCTTACTACCAAAGCCAAACTCGGTGAAGAATCCCTGCTTGCGTCCCCAACGCAGACCAATGGGATAGAACTCCACGATGTAGTTCCTCAGCCCCACCGATGGAGCACTCCTCCAATAGTAGTCCTCCACATTGAGCATCATACTCAAACCCAAACCATAGAGGCCATAGAACTCAAACTCGCTGCCGAGGTAGTAGGAGAACTTGGTTGTCAACACCACCGTTGTCGGTAGGCCCACAAAGCGGCCAAGCAACTCACCGTGGCTATCAAAACACTCTATCCGCTTGTAACTCATCGTGGTACGCACTCCGAGCGAGAAACGACGCGAAAAACGATAGTAGATATCTGCGCTGGAATGGAACGGGAAGGTGTAGATATCTTGGTCCATAGTACCTCCGGGCACCACGGCATTCTCCGGATTGTAACCCAACAAGCCCTGATAAACCATCGTGCCCGCCGAAAGGTCCACGGTCCACTTTCTATCACCGAGCTGTGTAATCTTCTTGGGAGTAGCGCTTTCCACACTTTGAGCCGACACACCACCTATGCTCACAACGACCATAGAAGCCAAAAGCAATAGTAACTTTTTCATAGCACACGAAGGTTAGTTTGCACAAAGATACAAAAAGGGAATGGAAAATGGAAAATTGAAAATTGAAAAAGTTGCGAGTAAGCGATGATAAGAAAGAGCAACAAAAGGCAGAAAGGGCAACAAAGGGCAGAAAGGGGATTTGAAAATTGACATACCCCTCCGCCCTTCGGGCACCTCCCCTAACTTAGGGGAGGAGTGGTCGGGAAGGTGTAGGTATTAAAAAAGATACCCAAGAGTCCCAACAGACGTTAGACGTTAGACGTTAGAACACAATTAAAAAAACGCAAAGTGCGAGGTGCATTTTGTGCCAAACAAGAAAGCGGCCCCGCAGTTTGCTTTCGCAAATGAGGAGCGGCCACAGGCCGTTTTGTGTATTTTTTGTTGGGGGTACTATCCGACGTTCGGTAGCGGTAAAAAAACGCAAAGAACGAGAAGAATGCAAGGCACATAAGAAAACCACCTCCGCAGTTTACTTTCGTAAATGAGGAGGTGGTTTATCGCAATGTAACGCAGCAGTCGCTCGTTATCTGCGTTTTTTTTATTTGTTGTTGTAAGCAAACATCTTCTCAATCAACATCAACACCTTGTTCGAGTAACCCCACTCGTTGTCATACCACGAAACGAGTTTAACGAACTTGGGAGTGAGCTGGATACCAGCGTCAGCGTCGAAGATCGAAGTGCGTGCATCGTCGATGAAGTCGCTCGATACAACAGCCTCCTCGGTGTAACCGAGAATACCCTTCAACTCGCCCTCCGAAGCCTCTTTCATTGCAGCGCAAATCTCAGCGTAGGTAGCCTCTTTTGCGAGAGTACAGGTGAGGTCAACAACCGAAACATCCAAGGTAGGAACGCGGAACGACATACCGGTAAGTTTGCCGTTGAGCTCGGGAATAACTTTACCTACAGCCTTTGCAGCACCGGTCGAGCTGGGGATGATGTTGCCGGCAGCAGCACGGCCACCACGCCAGTCTTTTACCGAAGGACCGTCAACGGTCTTCTGGGTAGCGGTGGTTGCGTGAACGGTGGTCATAAGACCCTCAACCATACCGAACTTGTCGTTGATAACCTTAGCAATAGGAGCCAAGCAGTTGGTGGTGCACGATGCGTTCGAAACGATGGTCTGACCAGCGTAAGTGTCGGTGTTTACACCGCATACGAACATAGGGGTGTCATCTTTCGAAGGAGCCGACATTACAACATATTTAGCACCAGCCTCGATGTGAGCCTGAGCTTTCTCTTTGGTCAAGAAAAGACCGGTCGACTCAACAACATACTCAGCCTCAACCTCGTTCCATTTGAGGTCTGCGGGGTTACGCTCTGCAGTTACGCGGATTGCGTTGCCGTTTACAACGAGTTTGCCGTCTACAACCTCAACGGTACCGTTGAATTTACCGTGTACGCTGTCATATTTGAGCATATAAGCCATATACTCAACATCGATCAGGTCGTTGATACCTACAACCTGAAATTTGTCTGCCTGATTGCAAGCAGCGCGGAATACCAAACGACCGATACGACCAAAGCCGTTGATACCAATCTTAATCTGTGCCATAATTTTTTAATTTTGAAATGGTTGATATATTGCTGTTAATATTTTCACACCGCAAATGTATAAACTTTATACCATTTAGCAAAAAGATTTATTAAAATTTTTTAGTAACCCTCAAAAAGTAACACAAATTTAACCTTTTTGTGTAAAAATCGTTCGATCACAAGCAGCTCGGTATGAGATTTTTTGCCCACTACGCAATAAATTCGGCAAAAAGGAGTACCTTTGTATTAAAGAAGATGTGTGGACAATGAAGAAATTTCTGCTAATAATAGTGTCCCTGATGGTGGCCTTTGCGGACGTGTGGGCCGTGAACTACTCGGTGCGCACGGTGCCCAACGTGCAGGTTGCCGACGAAAGGCGTTTTGTGAGCAACCCCGACGGAATACTCTCCTCCGAGGCTGTATACTCCATAGACACAATGCTTTACCGCCTACGCCAAAGTGGTGCTGCCGAGGTAGCCGTGGTGGCCGTGGAGTCCATCGGCTTCGACGAGCCGAGGGAGTTTGCAACCTCGCTTTTCCGCCATTGGGGCCTTGGGCAGAAGGAGCAGAACAATGGCCTTTTGGTGGTGTTGGTGCTCGGTCAGGGGGCTATTGAGATTGAGACGGGCTATGGCATCGAGGGCGACCTGCCCGATGCGGTGTGTAAGCGCATAATTGAGAGAGTGATGATTCCTCGCTTCAAGGAGCGAGATTTCGACGGCGGTATGGTCGCAGGCGTGGGTGCGCTCACCGAGATACTCTACACCCGAGAGGTGCCCGAAGAATTTCGTGGAAGCGTGGGCGACGACAGGGGCGACCTCATTGGGCTCATTCTGTTTGGTGCTACGGCACTGCTGTTTTGCGTGTTGGTTTGCCTGCTGTTGACCCTCAACAACCGCTGCCCAAAGTGTAAGAAAAACCACGCGCTCAAACGCACGGGCGAGCGTATGGAGATTAGTCGCAATGCCTACCAGCGCATCTACAAGGTGGCCTACAAGTGTACCCTCTGTGGCCACATCGTGTGGCGCAACGAGGCCGAGGATATTGGCGGCCACCACCGAGGCGGTGGCGGAGGGCCCATCATCTTTGGCGGTGGTGGCTTTGGAGGCCGAGGCGGAGGCTTCGGTGGAGGCGGCTTCGGCGGCGGTATGAGTGGCGGCGGAGGCGCAGGCGGAAGATTTTAGAACTCAGACTTGAAAAGAGTCGTTAGACATTAGACGTTGGACGTTAGACTAAAACTAAAAAGAATATGAAAAACAAAGGATTATGGATTGCATTGGCTGCCGTTGCAGTCGTTGTTGTGTGGGGCGTGTCGAAGTACAACAGCCTCGTAGTTAGTGGCGAAAAGGTGGAGAGTGCGTGGAGTCAGGTGGAGAACCAATACCAGCGTCGCTCGGACCTCATTCCCAACCTTGTGAACACCGTTAAGGGCTATGCCGCACACGAACAAAACACCCTCGAAGAGGTGGTTGCTGCTCGTGCAAAGGCTACACAGGTAACCGTTGACGCTGAATCGCTCACCCCAGAGAAACTTGCAGAGTACCAGAAGGTACAGGGCGAGGTCGGCTCGGCACTCGGACGACTGATGGCCATCAGCGAGGCCTACCCCGACTTGAAAGCCAACCAGAACTTTATGGAGTTGCAGGCACAGTTGGAGGGCACCGAAAACCGTATCGCTGTGGCTCGCAGGGATTTCAACGAGGCAGTGAAGGCCTACAACCTGCGCACCAAACGCTTCCCCTCGAACATCATTGCCGGTATGTTTGGCTTTGAGTCGAAGGCATATTTCGAGGCTGTAAGTGGTGCCGAGAAGGCCCCCGTTGTGTCGTTCTAAATGTCACAATTCTCACAAAACAACCACAACCCTATGAAAAACCTATTTCGCCTCCTATGCTTCGCGGTTGTTGTGTCGGCCGTTGCGTGTGGGCCCATCACATCCGAAGGACCACAAGGCACACCCTCGATTGGCGACGATAATACCATACCTCAAAATCCAACCACCCCTCTGGGCGAGAGTGTGAAACATTTGTGGGACAAAGAGACACTCCCCGAAATTACACTCCACGTAACCCTATCAGAGTGGAA
>JBGUSZ010000023.1:0-22231 GCA_045132795.1 Tidjanibacter sp.
ACACCTCGACCTGCCCGAAGTGAGCCCCATCCTCGGCTCGGCAAAAACAGACCACTATCGCAACAAACTCGAATTCACATTTGCTCCCAAGAGGTGGAAAACCTATGAGGAGGTGGCTCGTGGCGAGGAGATTGGCGACAGGCCCGCACTCGGCTTCCACATCCCCGGAATGTTCGACAAGGTGCTCGACATCGACTACTGCCACCTGCAAGCCGAGCCTTCGAATGCTATTCGCAACGAGTTGCGCAACTATTGCACCACACACGAGGGCTATGAGTTCTACGATATCCGCCAGCACTCGGGTCTGATGCGCAACGTGGTAATCCGTACCGCCTCCACGGGTGAGGTTATGGTCATCGTGGTCTTTGCACAAGACAAACCCGAACTTATCTGCCCACTGATGGAGCACCTCAAAACCACCTTCCCCGAAATCACCTCGCTGGTCTATATGATTAACGACAAGCTCAACGACTCGCTCGGCGATAGGGAGCCCATCCTCTACTCGGGCAGGGACCACATCTTCGAGCAGATGGAGGGACTCCGATTTAAGATTGGCCCCAAGTCGTTCTATCAGACCAACTCGGAGCAGGCCTACGAACTCTACAAGGTTACCCGCAACTTTGCCGACCTAACGGGCGAGGAGGTTGTCTATGACCTCTACACCGGCACGGGTACGATTGCCAACTTTGTAGCCTCGAAAGCCAAGAGCGTTGTGGGCGTGGAGTATGTGGAGGAGGCCATCGAGGATGCCAAAGTTAACTCGGCGCTCAACGGCATTGGCAACACCACTTTCTATGCCGGCGATATGAAAGATGTGATGAACGACGCCTTTGTGGAGGCCAACGGTAGACCCGATGTGGTCATCTTGGACCCCCCAAGGGCCGGTGTACACGAGGATGTAATCGCCACCATTCTGCGTGCAGCTCCCGAAAGGATTGTCTATGTGAGTTGCAACCCCGCAACTCAGGCGCGCGACTTGGCGATGATGAACGATATGTACAAGGTGGTGGCTGTGCAGCCCGTGGATATGTTCCCCCACACCCACCACGTTGAGAATGTTGTAAAACTTATCAAGCGATGAAAAGGTTTTTTATTACCATAGTGGCCACTCTGTGTAGTCTGTGTGCGCTATCGGCCCAGATGACGGTAGTGGAGGCCCCCGAAACAGATGCGGTCTATCGCATACCGTTGAAGAAGGGCGTAGTGGTGCAAGCCGAAAGGCTTTCGCCATTGGCGTGCGGTATGGCCCAGCACCTCAACCTTGTGGACTTTTGTGCTTGGAAGTTCGCCACCAAAGTACCCTCGGAGGTCTATGCCGCAAGGGGTGGCGTGGTGATTGAAACGGCAAGGGATAGGGTGAGGATACTCCACGAGGATGGCATCTACACCGACTACCTCGGCGTTACCAACGTGAAGGTAGCGCAGGGCGAGAAGGTGAAGGCCGGAGAGCCCATCGCCTCGGCACGAGTGAGCAATCCCAACAACCCCGACTTGTGTAGGTGGAACGTGGTAATAATGGCATTCCACTTCCGCACCAACCCACAGTATGGACAATTTGCCCTCAATGGAGCCTACGAGCACCTGATGCAATTTGTTGACCCCATATTCACCACCCGTGGAGAGTGTAAAACACACCTTGCGGATGGCGGAGCCTACACCGTGCGTACCCGCACTTGGTGCTGGCCCTGGGAGTAGGAAGGCACGCATTTTGCCCCAATCATATTTTGATGTAGAACAAAACACCATAAGAACTATGAAACAACTTCTTTCGCTCGAATATCTCCACTACGACTCCATCGAGGAGATGCCCACAGAGGATATGCAGCTCGTCAGAGCAGCCGAGGAGGCGTGTTCAAAAGCTATCGCCCACTACTCCCACTTCCACGTTGGAGCAGCGGCAAGGCTCGCAAGCGGACGCATCATCACGGGTAGCAACGTGGAGAGCGAAGTCTATCCCGCAGGTCTGTGTGCCGAGCGCACCCTGCTCTATCACCATCAGGCAACCACACCCGAGGATAAAATCGTGGCACTCGCCATTGCATCCTCGCCCAGCCATAGGGAGTGTTATCCTTGTGGCCAATGCCGTCAGGTGTTGCACGACGTGGAGAAACGTCAAGGTGCCGACTTTAAGGTCATAATGAGTGGCGCAGGCAGTGCTACCGTTGTGGCAAAGGCCAGCGACCTGCTCCCATTTACATTCACACTCTAAACCACACAAAAACAACCCAAACAGATGTTTAACAAACGAGATATACTCTACGAAGACAACCACCTGCTGGCCGTAAACAAACACGCCGGCGACCTTGTGCAATCCGACACCGAGGGCACCCTCGGCTTGGAGGACTACATCAAGGAGTTTATCAAAATCAGGGACGAGAAGCCGGGCGAAGTTTTCCTCGGCGTGGTACATCGCATCGATAGGCCCGTGAGTGGCGTGGTGCTCTTTGCCAAGACTAGCAAGGCCCTTGTGAGGCTCAACGAGATGGTGCGCAGTCGCAACATCGACAAACGCTATTGGGCCATCACCGAAGAGGCCCCCGAGGAGTTGGAGGGCACGTTGGTACACTACATAAGCCGTGATGGTAAGACCAACAAGGCTTCGGCCTACAACTCCCAGAAGGGTGACGCAAAGAGGGCCGAGTTGCGCTACAAGTTGCTCGGTGGCAGCAAAAACTATAAGCTCCTCGAAGTGGAGCTCATCACCGGCCGTCATCACCAAATACGTTGCCAACTCTCCAAGGTTGGGTGTCCAATTAAGGGCGACCTGAAATATGGAGCCAAGAGGAGCAACGTGGGCGGTGGCATTTCGCTCCACTCTCGCAGTGTGGAGTTCCTCCACCCCGTAAGGAAGGAGCCCATCAAAATCGTTGCCCCCGTGCCCGAGGGCGATGCTCTGTGGCAGTTCTTCGAGGAGTCGCAAGGATAGAAACGGCGACTGTCAAACGGCGACCGTCAACCGTCGACCGTCAACCGTCGACCGTTACAATAATTCAGAGTAAACACCAAACATCAAAAGCCATGAAACGCAGCGTGAAGAACATACTTTTGAGTATGTTGGGTTTTTCGGCAGCACCCATTCTGACTGCCTGCTACGGTATGCCCGAGCCCCCCGAACAATATTGGGACAAGGATTTCAAAGGCAAAGTTACCGACACATTGGGCAACCCCATTGAGGGTATTAAGGTCTATGTGGGAGAGAGGGAATATTCCTATCCAGAATATACATACACCCCCATTGCCGGCCACAACTCTGTGTTGACCGATGCAGAGGGTAACTTTACAATACACGTTGGCGTTGTACCCCACAGGAGTTATTTGGTAGCAGAGGACGTGGACTTGTTGGAGAATGGATATTACCACTCCGCACAAGAACACCTGCTAGACTTCGATGGTACAATAGAGATGACGGAGGTTGGCTCTGCCGAGGAGGAAGCCCCAGAAAATGCCACACAAAACAATGAATAAGGCAAAAAAGATAGGTCTGCGCAAGCGCATTGCTCTCAACCTCTTTGCGAGCATAAAGAGCGACCTTACCAAGCAGCACGAATTGAGGGAGTTGTTTTGGGAGTGTACCCTACGTTGCAACCTCAACTGCGGACACTGCGGTAGCGATTGTCGCAGTAGTTCCACCGTGCCCGATATGCCTGCCGAGGATTTCCTGCGTGCGGTGGACCAAATCACTCCTCACGTAAACCCCAACCGAGTGATGGTGGTCATTACAGGTGGAGAGGCACTCTGTCGCAAAGACCTCGAAGTGGTTGGTAGGGAACTCTACAAGAGGGGCTATCCGTGGGGTATTGTCACCAACGGTATGTTGCTCACTCGTGAGCGTATGGACTCGCTCGTAAGGTCGGGCCTGCGCTCCATAACTCTTTCGCTCGATGGTTTCGAGGAGGTACACAACGCCATACGTCGCCACCCACAAAGTTGGGCCAATGCGGTGAGGGCGCTGGACGTTATGATTAACACCGAGGGTATTGTGTATGACGTGGTCACCTGCGTGGGTCCACACAACTACGCCTCCCTGCCCGCCCTGCGTGAGTGGCTCATCCAGAGGGGCTGCAAGGCGTGGAGATTGTTCACCATCTTCCCCGTAGGCAGGGCCGCCGAGAACGACAACCTGCAACTATCCCCAGAGGAGTACCGAGGCCTGATGGAGTTTATCATTGCCACACGCAAGGATGGACGCATCAAGTGCGACTACGCTTGCGAGGGTTTCTTGGGTGGCTACGAGGCCGAAGTGAGGGATAGGTTCTTCGGCTGTATGGCGGGAGTGAGCATTGCGGGTATCAAGGTTGACGGAGCCATTAGTGCCTGCACCAGCATCCGTGCCGGTTTCGACCAAGGTAACATCTACGAGGACAACTTGTGGGAGGTGTGGAACACTCGTTTTGAGCCGTTCCGCAATCGTGAGTGGGCACGCAAGGGAGAGTGTAAAGACTGCAAGGTGTGGAAATTCTGCCAGGGTAACGGTATGCACCTCTACGACGATGACCACAACCTACTACACTGCAACTACAACAAGTTGTGCCGTTAGGGGTAACATCTAGTAACATCTACAAAAGCTAATCTGTATAGTTTTGGCAAATACCGATTTTTAATTACTTTTGCGGCGGAAAAATGCCCATATATAATATATGTATACGATAATTAAACAAACCACAATATAACAACACATAATGAAATCTACTTTTCGTCTTTTAGGTTGGGTAGCTTTGTGTGCTGCCTTGGCAGGATGCGAAAGCCACACACCTACACCTAACCCCACCCCTTCCACGGGTAGTGAACTCAATGTTGTCATCAACGAGGTCAACACCTCCGCAAAGTACATCGAACTCTACAACAAGGGCGACAAACCTGCCGACATCAGCGGTCTGACCATCATTAAAAACAACGAAGGTCCCATCTCCAACATCGACGGCTCGGCCGACTTTGTTGTTGCCGAGGGCACCACGCTCCCCGCAGGAGGCTTCGCCGTAATAGGTTGCAAGGGAAACACCACCCAATATGAGGGACTTTCGCTCGGTACCAGCAAAAGCGGTATCTCTGGCAGTAAATCGCTCCTTCTGGAACTCGTTGACGGCGAGGGCAACCACCTCGACTACTTTGTGAACACCGCAAAGGAGAAGCCCACCGCAAAGGATGAATGGGATGGCGCAATTCTCTACTCTTTTGATGTAGCAATGCGTGTTGGCGATGGTGAGGACAAGTGGTTCATCATGGCCGAAGGCACCCCAGGAACAGCCAACGGAGGCTCGGTAATCAGGGGTCACAATATGCCCAAAGTGGACTTTGAAGCAGAGCCAACGCCCGAACAAGGTGGCAACGACGACAATCAGGGCAGCACACCAAGTACCCCTTCCAACCCCGGCACGGGCACTTCGTCGTTGGCAGAGAGCGTGGCCTATGTGTGGGACGAGAGCACATTCCCAGAGATTCGTCTAACAGTCAAAGAAGACGAGTGGAACAAAATGCTCAAAACATTCGACCAGAACAACAAAACCAAACAATATTTCAAAGGTGATGTGAGTTTCTTTAACGGCACCAAGACCTTCGAATTCAACGAAGCTGGTTGGAGGTTGAGGGGCAACACTTCACGTCGTCGTCCCGAGGGTAATGGTGGCGAGGTACACAAGAGGGAGAATGCCGATTGGCACCACGTACACCTCCAATTCAACTTCCGTAAGTACCACAAAGATTCGGCTCACACGATTGGTGGCGTGAGGAAGGTGCACGTTAAATGGGCCAAGGACGACCCCTCGTATGTACGTGAGATGTACTGCTACGACCTCTTCCGCAGGTATGGTGTGTGGACCGCCATCAACGATATCTACTGCCGTCTGTGGATACACGTAGAGGGCGACAAGCAGCCCGCCTACTATGGCGTATATGAGATGCTCGAAACCATCGACGACGAGTATCTCGAAGTGCGCTCCGACCTCTTTGGTGGCCACAAGGGCAACCTATGGAAGTGTTCCTACACCGAGAAAGGACCTGCAGATTTGAAAGAGTACAGCAACGACGCCAAGTTCGGTCTTGACCAAGATACCGACGAGGAGTGGCCATACGAGCTTAAAACCGAGCACAACTCGTTCAGCTCGGCAAAGGCTCAGTTGGTGGACTTTATGCAGAAACTCAACTCGAAGAGTGGGCAGGACCTCCACGACTGGTTGGGCGAAGTAATCGACATCCCACTCTTCCTGAAAACCTACGCCGTGAACGTAACGGTTGGTATGTGGGACGACTATTGGAACAACGGCAACAACTACTATATGTATTTCAACGCCTCGGGTACGAGCGGCTACAAGTTCTACTTCATCCCCTACGACTACGACAACACTCTCGGCACCTCACAAAACGTGTGTCGAATTGAGGATTCAGGCACTTGCACACCGCTCAAATGGGGAAGCAACTCGATGTATCCGTTGGTAAACAAGATTATCCAATTTGAGGACTACAAAGCTCTCTATGTGGGTTACCTGAAAGAGTTAGTTGACTCCTCGAACAGCTATTTCGACCAGCACGCAAGTGCTGCACGCATCCGTGCTTGGCACAGCAAGATAAACCCCTATGTAAGCAACGACACGGGTGAGGATATGGAGATTAAGGATAGGCCCGCCTCGTGGAGCAACAAGGGCCACTACCGACTCTTGGAGGACAGCAACAACAATTTCTTCAAGGTTAAGAAGGATACATATAATAGTATCTTGAATTGAAAATTGAAAATTGAAAATTGAAGTAGATGTGAGTTAGCAAGGGCAAAGATTGCTTGCAAACTGTACGGAGCGACAGCAACTAAAAGAGACAAGATAGAGTCTGCCCGAAGGTCGGGTAGACTCTATTTTTCACTCACTGCTAAAAAAATAACAGAGAAAGTTTGCAAGGCGAAAAATAAAACGTACCTTTGTGGATGTAAATATCGAAATACACTTAATAACAACTAAATAACTATAAAGATGAACATTCCCACAGAATTGAGGTACTCGAAAGACCACGAGTGGATTAAAGTTATTGAAGGTGGCGAGGCTTTGGTTGGTATCACCGACTTCGCACAGGGCGAGCTTGGCGACATCGTATTTGTTGACGTTCCCACCGTTGGTGAGGTCATCGGTGCACACGAGGTTTTTGGCTCCATCGAGGCTGTAAAAACCGTTAGCGACGTGTTCCTTCCCGTGAGTGGCGAGATTCTTGAACTCAACGCCGAGGTGGATGCCGACCCCGCATTGGTAAACAAAGAGCCCTACGAGGGTGGCTGGCTTGTGAAGATCCGTATGGAGAATCCCGCCGAACTCGAAGACCTCCTCACTGCCGAGGAGTATGCTGCAATGTTGTAATAAGTTGAGCATTAAACAATTTCCATAATCACAAATTTATTTTTTACAGAAAATGGCAACAAAAGTTACGGTAGTAGGCGCAGGTAATGTCGGCGCAACTGCTGCAAATGTGATGGCTTTCCGCAAAGTAGCAAGCGAGATTTGCCTCATCGACATCAAACCCGACCTTTCGGAGGGTAAAATTTTGGATATGTATCAGACCTCGACTCTGCTCGACTTCGATACCAAACTCGTTGGCGTTACCAACGACTACGCTGCAACCGCAAACAGCGACGTTGTAGTTATCACTTCGGGTGTTCCCCGCAAGCCCGGTATGACCCGTGAGGAACTCATAGGTGTTAATGCAAACATCGTTAAATCGGTGGTTAACAACATCCTCGAATACTCGCCCGAGGCTATCTTTGTTATCGTTTCCAACCCTATGGACACTATGACCTACCTCACCTTGAAGGCTACCGGTCTGCCCAAAAACAGGGTTATCGGTATGGGTGGCGCACTCGACTCGTCGAGGTTCCGTTGCTACTTGGCAAAGGCTTTGGGTGCCGACATCCGCGATGTTGACGGTATGGTTATCGGTGGCCACGGCGATACCACTATGATTCCTTTGGTTGAGAAAGCAAGCTATCGTGGTGTGCCCGTAAGCCAGTTCCTCAGCAAGGAGGCGTTGGAGGAGATTGCTGCCAGCACAATGGTTGGTGGTGCTACCCTCACCAAACTGCTCGGCACTTCGGCTTGGTATGCTCCCGGTGCAGCCGTAGCAAGTGTTGTTGAGAGCATCTTGGGCGACCAGAAGAGGGTTATCTCTTCGAGCTGCTACTTGGAGGGTGAGTATGGCGCAGAAGATTTGTTCATCGGTGTTCCTGCTGTTATCGGCAAGAACGGTATCGAGAAGATTATCGAGCTGCAACTCTCTGCCGACGAGAAGGCTAAATTTGAGGCAAGCGTTGCTGCCGTTAAGAAGACCAACGAGGTTCTCTTTGAGATTGGCGCACTGACCAAATAGTTCGGCCACGTCCGACAACTAAAAAAGCCACCGCAACTCTGCGGTGGCTTTTTTTATTAGGGCTGTTAGCTTTTAGCCGTTAACCATTAGTTTTCATCGCCCCCTCCTTCTTCTCGGGTATCTTTTTTTGACACCCGAGAGGTGGGCTGATTGCTGACCGCTGATTGCTGACCGCTTACCTAATGGTTGCGCCGGCCTTCTTGGCAAAGGCATCAATCAGCTTGGCCATAGTGTTGTCGATGGTCTTATCATCCAGCGTGCGGCTCTCGTCCTGCAACACAAAGCCGAGTGCATAAGACTTCTTGCCTGCCTCCAACTTATCGCCCGTGTATACATCAAAGAGGGTTACATCTTTGAGCAGTTTCTTCTCGGCCGATAGTGCAATCTGCCTCAACTCGGCATAGGTAACGCTCTCGTTTACAAGCAGTGCCAAATCCCTCTTGACGGCAGGGAATTTAGCCAACTCCTTGGCGGTAACCTTGTGTTTACGGCTATACTTAACCAAGGTGTCGAAGTCAACATCCATATAGTAGACACCCACTTTCAGGTCAAACTTCTTGCGCAGTTTGGGCGAGATGGTGCCAATCTGAATCAGCTCCTTATTGCCTGCTTTGAGGCTCAAACCCTCCGAGAAGCACTCGTTAGCGAGGGGCTCGCTACGCAGGGTGTAGATGTCCATACCAAAGCGGCGCAGGAGTTTCTCGGCCACAGCTTTGAGGCGGAAGAAGTCGGTCTGCTCGGCCTTGGTGTTCCACGATTGGGTAGCGTGGGCACCTGCAACGGCAACCGCCAAGTGCATACCCTCCGAATAGGGAGCAAGGCCACCCTCCTCCTTACGCTCGGCATTGTAGCGGTAGGTGTTACCGAACTCATAGATTTTGATACTCTGCGCCTTGTGGTTCACATTGAGGCTCACAACCTCCATAAGACCATACAACAGAGTCTGGCGCATCACACCGAGATCGGCACTCAGGGGGTTCATAATCTTCACGCAGTTCTCTGCGGGGAAGAGCTCCGAGCCCTCGTAGTAGCTACTCTTCGAGAGCGAGTTGTTCATCACCTCGGCAAAGCCACCGGCCGAAAGCATATCGCTCACAAGGTTACGCAGGCGGTCGGGGTTGGGCTTCTGCTCATAGGAGAGAGTGGAGTTTACGTGGGTGGGAATCTCCACATTGTTGTAGCCATAGATGCGGAGAATCTCCTCCACCAAGTCGGCAGGCCTCTGAACGTCCACCCTGTAAGGAGGTACCTCAACGCTCACGCCATTCTCCCTCTCGGCAGTAATCTCAATTTCGAGGCTGCGGATAATGTCCCTTATCTTCTCCTCGCCAATCTCCTTACCGATGAGCGAGTTGATGTAGTCATAGGTGATGTCAATCTTGAAGGGTGCAACGGGCTCGGGATAGATATCCACAATCTCAGAGGTTATCTCGCCACCGGCCAACTCCTTAATGAGCAAAGCAGCACGTTTGAGGGCGGTGATGGTGATGTTGGGGTCCACTCCCCTCTCGAAGCGGAACGACGCATCGGTCGAAAGGCCGTGCCTCTTGGCAGTCTTACGCACCCACACGGGGTTGAAATAGGCACTTTCGAGGAAAACATTGGTTGTGGTTTCGCTCACGCCCGAGTGCTCGCCACCAAAGACACCTGCGATACACATAGGTTTCTCGCTATCGCAAATCATCAAGTCAGCCTCCGAAAGAGTACGCTCCACACCATCGAGGGTACGGAATTTGGTACCCGCAGGGCAGGTGCGCACAACAACTTGATTACCCTCAATCTTATCGGCATCGAAGGAGTGGAGGGGCTGGCAGAGTTCGTGGAGCACATAGTTGGTAACATCCACCACATTGTTCTTGGGGTTGATACCAATAGCCCTCAGAGCATTCTGCAACCATTGGGGCGAGGGTGCAATCTTCACACCCGAGATGTTCACGCCGGCATACCTTGGAGCAGCCTCGTGGTTCTCAACCCTCACTGCGGTAGCCCTCGAAGTATTATCCACCTTGAAAGCCTCCACGCTGGGGAGGTGAAGAGTGGCAGTACGGCCCTGCGAGCGCAGGTAGGCAGCCAAATCCCTTGCCACGCCGTAGTGCGAAGCAGCGTCAATGCGGTTGGGGGTAAGGCCGATACCCAAGCGGTAGTCATCCACAAGGCCGAGGTAGTCCATTGCGGGGGTGCCGGGAATGGCATCCTCGGCGAGCTCCATGATACCCTCGTGGCCGCTACCGATACCCAACTCGTCCTCGGCACACAGCATACCGAGCGACTCCACGCCACGAATCTTGCTACGTTTGATTTTGAACACCTCGTCGCTACCCGTTGGGTACAACTCTGCACCCACGGTGGCACACATAACCTTCAAACCCTTACGGCAGTTCTTTGCGCCACACACGATATTCAGAGGCTCCTCTGCGCCCACGTCAACGGTGGTGATGTGGAGGTGGTCGGAATCGGGGTGGTCCTCACAAGTGAGTACCTCGCCAACCACAACGCCTTTGAGTCCGCCCTTTACGGCCTCGATTTTCTCGAAGTCCTCGATTTCAAGACCGATGTCGGTCAAAATCACCGAAGCCTCCTGGGCAGTAATATCGCTTTTCAGATAGTTTTTGAGCCAATTATACGAAATGTTCATAGTTGAATATTTTTTAGTTTTCTTACGTTTCCTATTTCACTCGCCACATAGTGGCGCAAATAACCCACAAAAATAGGGATAAAATTGAAAAATGGAAAATTGAGAGGGCGGAATTTAGGTATCTACAACACAATTTCAATGTTTCCTAATGATTGGGTATTGCAAGAACACGAACGTATCACCGTTACCCGTGGCGGTACAACGCAGGCGGATAGCCTTCACAGGTCGGGTGATATGTATGGTCGCAGAGCCATTATCAAGGTCGGCTACTTGGCGGAAATCACGACCATTGGCACTAATCTCCACCACTCCCGTTGGGAACATTCCTTTCACAATGTGGCGGTAGCCCGTGGTGAGTTCCACATCCACGCCATCAATATCGTTCTCAAACTCATACAACACCCAATCGCCCACCTCACAAGTGCGTTTGGAGGTGTAGCCCCAATCGTTGGCATAGGCCGAAAGTTTACCGAGTGCTTCGGACTTACTCATAGGCAGCGAAGTTGTTACGGTCATTTTAGGGGTAATCTGTCGTCCTTGGGGCGGCTGTGGAGCCTCGCGTCGGTAGCTGATACCCATTGCTTCCATACGCTTGCCGTGAGTTGCAAGGCGCACCGAAAAGTCGCTCCACTCACGCCTATCCTGCGGAGTCCACCCCACCTCGGCCACAGCACACACACGGGGGAAGGTCATATACTCCACATAGTTCTCGAAGTGTGGCTTGGCAGCCAAGTGTATCTCACTCCAAAAAGCGCCCTCAAAGCCCTCAACTACTGCCATTTGAGCCTCCGAGAAACCCTGTTCTACGAGGTCTATGGAGTAACATTTCTCGGTCGTCACAACTCCCGCCCAATTATGTCCCCACTCGTGGGCCGACTGGCGCATATCGAAGTAGAACCATTGTGCCGGCATAATCACCGTGCGGTAGCCCTCGGCAGTTGCCTTGTGGCAGGGTTTGATGCCATCCCAGCCACACACAAGCGCATCCTTTGTGAGGTTACCGCCATTGATAGCCTCGTTCCACACCACAGGGCGTTTACCATAGCGACCAACAATCTCCACCACACGATTAAGAAAGTGGGCTTCGAGTTGAGCATAGGAGGTAAAGCCCTTTTGGTTGTAGAGTGCCGAGCAGTGTGGGCACTCCCTCCACTGTTTCATACCCACCTCATCGCCACCGATGTGTACCCACTCGGAGGGGAAAACATCGGCCAACTCACGGAAAATGTCATCCAGCAGAGCATAGTTTTCCTCCCGTGCCACACACCACACATTACGCCTATCGTAGCCAGCAGCAGCCGTGTTGTCCCTCTCCACGGGGCACAGCACCTCGGGATATACCTTACCCACCGCAAGGCTGTGGCCTGGAAGGTCTATTTCGGGAATGACAGTAACGGCCCTCTCGGCTGCATAGGCGACCAAATCGCGCAGTTCAGCCTGGGTGTAAAAACCTCCGTATTTCTCCTCAAAGCTACCATATACCGCCCAGATAGGGCTATCGCCACCCCTCCACGCACCAATAGAGGTAAGTTCGGGGTGGGACTTAATCTCCACCCTCCAACCTTGGTCGTCGGTAAGATGCAGGTGTAGTCGGTTGATTTTATGGCGTGAGAGGTGGTCGACAAACTCTTTCACACCCTCAATGGGTACAAACGTACGAGCCACGTCGAGGTGTTGACCTCGGTAGGGATACTCGGGCCAATCGGTGATTTTCACACAGGGTATGGAACAAGATGAGCGAAAACCGCCCTCATAGACCGCCGCAGGGAACATTTGGAGGAGAGTCTGCACGCCATAGAAAGCACCCGCATAGTCGGCACCCTCCACCACAATATGTTCGGGTGTTACGCTCAACACATAGCCCTCCTTTGGCACTCCCAACGAGGGGTTGATACGCACCTCCACACGGCTGCGAGGAGAACGCCACGAGTAGGTGGGGAGGTAGTCGCCCAAGTAGCGGCGCAGTTGGGGCACAGGGCAATAGACCGTGGTGTTATCATCAAAGCGGAAAAATTGGCCCTCTGTTTGTTCCATCGAACGAGGCAGAGGAATGACATCCAACGATGGTTGGGATGCATAGGCCACCCACACGCCACACACCGCAAAGAGTGTGGCCACAAGTAAACATCTGAATTTCATACGAAACAAAAATTAATCTTCGTATATAAGGTAGGGTTTGCGCTGTTCCAAAAACATCTCCACATCATCCACCCAAGATGCCTCGATATGGTCGGCGGTGTAGCCTGCAAGAATCATCTCCCTCACATAGCCCACGCCCACAAGTTTCTCAAAAAAGTCGCTCACAAAGAAGTCGTTACCGAGGGAGAGAGCATTGTAGGCATCCACCAGATAGCCGAGGTCTATCTTTCTCGCCAGCAACGAGTCGATGGGGACTTCACGCAGGTCGTGGCCCTTACACAAAACACCCTCTTGCAGAGGTCGTCGGGCACCTTGTTTGGCTGTGGGGGTAAACTCCAACTCGCCCTCCATCTGCGGGTGTCCAACCACTTGGAACGGAAAGTCGGTACCACGCCCAATACTTACGGGTGTTGCCTCAAAGTAGCACAACGAAGGATAGAGTGCAATGGCCTGTGTATTGGGTAGATTGGGAGAAGGCGCAATGGGAACTTCGTAGCGCATCGAACGGCGGTAGCCCTCACAAGGTACCACCGTCAGTTGACACTTAACGCCCCCTTCGAGCCACCCCTCGCCATTGATCATACGGGCCAACTCACCGAGTGTCATACCGTGGACAATGGGGATAGGCAGCATACCCACAAACGAGCGATAGGCCACATCCAAAATGGGGCCGTCAACATACATTCCGTTGGGGTTGGGCCTATCGAGAATCATCATCGGCACTCCCACCTCGGCACACACCTGCATCATCAGATAGAGTGTCGAAAGGTATGTATAATATCGCAAGCCGACATCCTGAATATCAACCACTATAAGGTCTGTCTTAAAGACATCATTAGCCTTCGGAGTACGGTTTTTGCCATAGAGCGAAATGATTTCCACGCCCGTGTAGGCATCCCTTGACGAGGCCACCGACTCGCCCGCACCATAGATACCTCGAAAACCGTGTTCGGGAGCGAAGATAGCCGTAATGTTCACACCGCTAGCGATGAGTGTATCCACAATGTGTCGTCCGTCCACCACCCCTGTGTGGTTAGTCAGCACCCCCACCCTGCGTCCGTGGAGCAGTGGAAGGTAGTCGTCCAAGCGCGTGTCGCCCGGACGTATGGAAGGCTCCTCCTGCGCCGCAAGTCCGCAGACAGCAACCAGCGACAGGAATAGCAAGATGATTCGTTTGAGTGTCATAGTTCTGTGGGTAGAATAATATTTCTCACAAATATACACTTTTTTTGTCGAAAAGAGTATCTTTGCACACACGAAGAACCTTTTATTTTGTAAAGAAAAGATATGTACGAGAAGAAACTCGAAGCCGCAGCACGATTGTTGGAGGTGATGGACACTCTGCGCGAGAAGTGTCCCTGGGACAGAGAACAGACTTTCCACTCGCTGCGCAACAACACCATAGAGGAGTGTTTTGAACTTGTGGATGCCATCACTGATGACAACTTCGACGGCATACGCGAAGAGCTGGGCGATGTGCTTCTACACATTGTTTTCTACTCCAAGATGGGCGAAGAACAGGGACGCTTTGATTTTGCCGACGTGTGCAACTACCTATGCGACAAACTCATCTACCGCCATCCTCACGTCTATGGCGAAGTGCAGGCCGACAACCCAGAGGAGGTAATCCACAATTGGGAAATGCTCAAACTCAAAGAGAAAGCCAAGAAGGAGCGCAAGGCCGCAGGCGGAGTACTCTCGGGTGTTCCTCGTTCGTTACCCGCAATGGTCAAGGGCTATCGCATCGGTCAGAAGGCTGCCTCGGCAGGTTTCGATTGGGAGCAGAAGGAGGACGTGTGGGAGAAGGTGCGCGAGGAGATTGGCGAGGTAGAGGCCGAAGTAAAGAGTGGCAATATGGATGCTCTGGAAAGCGAGATTGGCGACCTCTTCTTTGCACTCATCAATGCTTCAAGGCTCTATGGAGTGGACCCAGAGAACGCCTTGGAGCGCACAAACAAAAAATTCATTGCTCGTTTCCAACACATCGAAAAGAGGGCTGCCGAGATGGGCCGTTCGTTGGGCGATATGACACTCAACGAGATGGAAGAGTTGTGGCAAGAAGCAAAGCAGTAATGCAGAATTGAAAATTGAAAATTGAAAATTATTGCAAACAAGTAACGAAGGTATAAAGTCTCAATTTATATGGCTGTAATCAAAAGTGTTAGGGGTTACACCCCAAAGATTGGAAAGAATTGCATGGTGGCAGAGAATGCTACCATCGTGGGTAACGTGGAGATTGGCGACGATAGCAGCATCTGGTTTGGTGCTGTGATTCGTGGCGACGTGAACGCCATACGCATCGGCAAGAGGTGCAACATCCAGGACGGAGCCTGTCTGCACGCAACCTATGACCTCTCGCCCCACCCTTCGGTAACCATCTTGGGCGATGGCGTGAGTGTGGGACACAACGCCATCATTCACGGTGCAGAGATTGGAGATGGCTGCCTTATCGGTATGGGCGCAACGGTACTCGACAATGCCAAAGTGGGCGAGGGTTGCATCATCGCCGCAAACGCACTCGTGTTGTCCAACGCAGTGTTGGAGCCCAACGGACTCTATGCAGGTGTGCCTGCCAAGAGGCTCAAAGAGGTAACACCCGAACAGCGCACCAACACATTAGAGCGCACAACAAGGGACTATATGCACTACGCAACCTGGTTCCCCGAGTACTTCACCGACAAAGAAGAGTAACCCACACAGCCCCCTCCCTGTAAGATGAAGACCACGACCAACAAAAAGACCTTTGCGCTCAATCTGCTCATCGCCATAGTAATCTCTGTGGTGGTCAACTTCTCCTACTTTGTGTTCATAATGGTGAACAACCGCCAAGCCGAGGAGCAGACCAAAACCGAGGTGGTGCAGGAGCAGAAGAGCGAGCAGGCAAAGGCTGTGGTGGCGGAAAACGACAAAGAGGAGGTTGTCGTAAGGGAGGAGAGCATTTCTCGCTACTCCCGTGAACGCAGTGGGCACAGCAACCCATGGGTTACGCAGAAGGGCAAAGTCTTTATGTGGCTCGATATGCTCTACTATGTAGCCGTGGCGTTGTTGCTGCTGTGGATTATGACCACTCCAACTCGCAGACACAAATGGGGCTATGTGTGGCGGTTGCTGACGTGTCTGCTTCTGCTCGCACTTTTCTACTTCATTGCCCCACACCTGACCCGACAGGGAGATATAATCATCACTGCAAGTGCTCGCAGGCTCTTCAATCCGATGTTGCTGCTAAAACTCTCGGCCACATATATTATCATTGTGCTCTATGGCAAAATTTTCCAGATGCACTACAAGCAGCAGGAAATTGAGGTGGAGAACGAAAGGCTCAAAAACGAGAACCTCACTTGGCAATATAACACACTTGTCAATCAGGTGAACCCACATTTCCTGTTCAACTCCCTAAACTCGCTCTCGATGCTCGTCAGGGAGGGTAAGAAAGACGATGCCCTGGTCTACATTGACCAGATGTCCGACACCTACCGTTATATCATTCAGGACGGCACGGCCGAGATGACAACCGTAGAGAACGAATTGCGATTCTTGGAGGCATATAAATACCTGCTGGAAATACGCTATGCCGGCAAGTTGCACGTGGAGGTAGAGGTCGACAAGAGCCTCTATGCCTACACCCTGCCCCCGTTGTCCATCCAGCCACTCATTGAGAATGCCGTGAAACACAACACCATATCCTCGTCCCACCCGATGACCATAAGCATCTCTGCTGACGAGGATGGTTACATCGTTGTGGCCAACACCATTGCCCCCAAGCTCGAAGCAGAGGAGAGTACGGGCATAGGCCTACGTAATCTCTCTCACCGTTGCACGCTACTCACCGAGCGTGACATTGTGGTGGAAAACAACGGCTCCACATTCGTGGTAAAACTCCCCATTACAAAACCCGACACGAAGTAGTGATAAAAGCACTAATCATAGAGGACGAGACCGCTGCCGCACGCAACCTGCAAGTCGTGCTGGGTGAGTTGTATCCACAGTTGGAGATTGTTGCCACGATGGAGAGTGTGGAGGAGAGTTGTGAGTGGTTTGAGGCAAACCCAATGCCGGACCTCGTCTTTATGGACATACACCTTGCGGATGGTAACGCCTTCCGCATCTTCGACCGCACCACGATTTCGTGCCCCATCATTTTCACCACCGCCTACGACCAATATGCCCTCGAAGCATTCCGTGTAAACAGCATCGACTACATCCTCAAACCGCTCAAAAAGAGCGACGTAGAGAGGGCCGTTGGTAAGTTCCTTTCGTTCACTGCACCCCAGAGGAGCGACTACACCCAGAGGGTAGAGAATATGGTGTCGGAGGAGAGGCGCAGCACCACTCTTCTGGTGCAAATCAAAGACCGCATCATCCCCATTGAGGAGGAGCAAATGGCATTTTTTCACACCTCCGACGAGAGGGTCAGCCTCACTACGATGGATGGCAAGACCTACCCCGTGGATGGTACGTTGGAGAGTATATATACAAGGTATGCCGGCAGGGAGTTCTATCGTGCCAACCGCCAATTCATCATCGCCCGCAAGGCCATCAGGGATATATCGGTTTGGTTTGGCAGCAGATTGGCCGTAAACCTATCGGTGCCTACCCCCGAACGCATCATCATCAGCAAGGCACGCACCTCGGATTTCAAAGGTTGGCTCCGTTAATTGCCTTTTTTGCGGTTGTTTGACCGTTCGAGTTGGTCGTTTCACCCCCTAATTTGGTCGTTTCACCCCTTTTCGTAGTAAAAGATTGGAGAAAGTATGCTATTTTTGTAGGTAGGAAAAAATGTGATTTTTTTAGTTAACCACAATAAAACAATTACAACTATGAAAACTTTGAAGACTTTGGCCCTCGTGGCAGCAACCGTGTTGCTCGCATCGTGTTCGTGCGGACAGAAGGAGTGTAAGTTCAATGCAAAGAAGTATGCCGAGTGCAAAACCGAGAAACTCGACAAGATTGTCGACCTCGACGACGCACAAGAGAAGGCTGTGTATGCTGTGTATTTGAAAGAGGGCAAAGCTATCGCAAATAAGATTAAAGAGTGCAAGAAGGCAGAGTGCACTAAACCTTGCGACAAGAAATGCGACAAACCCGCTTGTGAGAAAAAGGCAGAGTGCGCTAAACCCTGCGAGAAGAAATGCGACAAGCCCGCTTGCGAGAAGAAGTGCGACAAACCTTGCGACAAAAAGGTAGGTTGCAAAAAACAGGCTTGCAAAGCCACTTGCGAGGAGATTGGCGCAATCCTCACCCCCGCACAGAAAGAGGCTCTCAAAGCCAACTGCAAGCCCTGCAAAAAAGCAGAGTGCGAGAAACCTTGCGCTAAAAAAGAGGAGTGCAACAAGGCTGAGTGCGCAAAGCCTTGTGAGAAGAAATGCGACAAGCCCGCTTGCGACAAGAAGGGCGAGTGCAAGAAAGAGTGCAACAAGCCCTGCGAGAAAAAAGCAGAGTGCGCAAAGCCCTGCGAGAAGAAGGCTGAGTGCAACAAATAGGTAGATAATCAATTGTGTACAAACACAAGATAACAGGTTAGGAGAAGACAAGAGAAACGAGGAAATGAAGAAATTTATCATTTCGCTATGCTGCACTCTCTTTGCAGCAACAACACTTATGGCACAAGAGGGTGGCACTATCACCGCCACCCTCAAAGATGCCACATCCGGAGAGGGTATCAATGGCGCAGTAGTTGAGTTGACAGATGTCAAAACCCAAAAACAACACTACTACACCTCCGGTTACAACGGCACCATCACAATCAAAGGCGTCGAGCCCGCCACCTACAAGGTGCTTATCACCTACCTCGGCTACAAGGACTACACTCGCGAGGTTAAGGTGGGCTCGGAGGCGGTTAAACTCGGCACCATCCGTCTGAAACAAGACGCAAAAATTCTCGAAGACATCCAAATCAAAGGCTATATGGGTACCTCCCAGAAGGGTGATACGGTGAGCTACAACGCCTCCGCTTTCAAAACCGCAAGGGATGCAAGTGCCGAAGGCCTTTTGAAAAAGATGCCCGGCATCACCGTGAACTACGACGGCTCGGTGGATGCACAGGGTGAGAGCGTACAAAAGGTGTTTGTAGATGGTAAGGAGTTCTTCGGAGAGGACGTTTCGACCACCATCAAGACCATCCCCGCAGAGATGGTTGCAAAGGTAGAGGTCTATGACAAACTCTCCGACAAGGCCGAATTTACAGGCCTCGACGACGGCGAGGGTTACAAGGCGCTCAACATCGTAACCAAGATGGGTAAGCGCAAAGGTCTCTTTGGTAAGCTCTATGGAAGCTATGGTTATCCCGAATACTACTCGGTGGGTGGTAACGTCAACCGCTTCAATGGCGACGAGAAACTCTCCGTCATTGCGATGGCCAACAACATCAACCAGCTCAACTTCTCCTTTGAAGATATCGTGGGTGCAACCTCATCGGGTAAGGTCGCTTCGTCGCGCGGCGGCGGTGGCGGTATGGGAGGCCACAGGCAGGCCCGCAACTTTATGGTTAGTCCTATGTCGGGTATCTCCACAGTGCAGTCAGTGGGTCTGAACTACGCCAACCAATGGAAGAAGTTGGAGTTGCAGGGAAGTTATTTCTTCAACCACTCCAACACCGTCAACCACCAAACAGAGGAGCGCACTACATATGCAGGCGACTACACCCAGCTCTATGACGAGGTGAACGACTCCGAAAGGGAGAACTGGAACCACCGTCTGAACCTTCGTGCCGACTACAAGTTCAGCAAAACACAGTCGTTGATGTTGCGTGCCAATGTAAGTTTGCAGAACTACAATAGTTGGAGCACCTCGGAGAGCACCACCGCCAATGGGGATACCGAGCAGATAGAGAAGAAGATGGCAACGGAAGGCAACGACGAAAGGATTGGTAGCAATGGTAATATCTTTATGCTCTATCGTACACGTCTGGGCAAGCCCGGCCGCACGCTGACCATCAATGGTGGCGGTAATTGGAGCACCAACAACTCGTGGAATAAACCATTATACACCTTTACAATCCCCTCCGACTCCACATATATGAGGGACATTGAAAGGTTGTCGAGTAGTAATAGTGTAAGGGGCGAGATTACCTATACCGAGCCACTGAGCAAGAGTTCACAACTCGACGTTGAGTATGAGTTCCAGCACCGATTTAGTGACCAGAATATGGTCACCGACGTATTCGTCAACGATGTGTTGAACGAAGAGTTGGGTAGGTTGTTGAGCAACATCAGCGAGAGTGGCTATTCGCTTCACCAAATCGGTCCCGGCTTCAACTATTCCACACAGAAGGTTAAGTTCTTCGCCAAGGTGAACTATCAGTACTCCTCGCTCGACTCCAAGCAGATTTTGCCCCAGGGCGCACACCCGCACTACACGTTCCAGGACATCACCTATACGGGTAATGCAACTGTTAATTTCAACAAACAGAATATGTTGCGTTTGAGGTTTAGGAGCAACACCAACAACCCCAGCATCGACCAATTACAGGACGCTATCACCGTAAGTGGCAACACCTACACAGAGGGTAACCCCGATTTGAAGCCGAGCTATTCGCATCAGGTAAACGCATTCTACACCAACACCAACATCGAGAAGGGTCGCACGTTTATGATTCACGGAGGTGTGTGGGGCAGCACAAGGGCCATCATCAACTCCTCCATTATGAACCAACCCGACTTCGTGTTGGAGAAATACGACAATCAACCACTCGGCGTAGGCAACACCTACACCAAGTATGAGAACTACTACGATGGAGGTGATTGGCGCATCTATTCGGGTATCAGCTATGGCTTCCCGCTCTCGTTCATCAAGAGTAACATCACCTTCAATGCCAACGCCAGTTTCAGCAACTCACCGAGTAAACTCAATGGCGAAGTGAACATTATGAAGGGACAATACTACAATGGTGGTGCGCAGTTGAGTAGTAATATTTCGGAGAACCTGGACTTCTCTATGGCCTACAACGTTGGCTACAACATCAACGACAACAACAACGCCATCGCCGCAAGGCAAAACCGCTATTTCAACCAATGGGCAAGGGCAGAATTCAAGTGGGTTGCTTGGGGTGGTTTCACCCTCACAGCCAACGCAACGTATAGCCAATACAAGGGTATCACTGATGACTACAACGAGGAGTATCTGCTCTGCAACGCCTTCATCGGCAAGAAGCTTTTCAAGGACCGCAGGGGCGAGTTGAGCATTGGTGTCAACGACATCTTCGACCAGAACAAGGACTTCCGTCGCTCGGTGGGCACCAACTATTTGAGTAACACTACCAACTTGGCTATCGGACGTTATGTGGCTGTTCAGTTTGTCTACAACCTGAGCATCTTTGGCAAAGGCTCCTCGGCCAAGGACTTCGACAACTTGCAGGGTGGTCCCGGTAGTCGTGGCGGAAGGCGTATGGGCCCACCTCACGGAATGAGGCACTATTAGTAAATAGACAGACAGTCGACGGTTGACGGTCGACATTAAGATGTGGCCTCCGATTTTATCTTTAATCGGAGTGTCGGGCGGAGGGATTTTTGTGGTTGCCCTCCGCCCATTTTTTTGGTAAAGAGTAATCAGCATTACCTTATTGGTGTGCCACACATTAAAGTCCTTAAAGTCCTTTGGACGATTAGGAAAACAACTTTCCAACCCTGCATTTTGAATTCAGAATTTTGCATTTTGAATTTAGAATTGTACCTTTGTGGGCTCCTTGTGAGCAAAAGGGGCCCGAATGGTGGAATAGGTAGACACGAGGGACTTAAAATCCCTTGGCCCGAAAGGGCTGTGCCGGTTCGATCCCGGCTTCGGGTACTGAAAACCCCCGTAGAACAACTTCTACGGGGGTTTATTCTTTTCAAAACCACAAAAAATGTCACTTTTGGTCACCACTTTAAAAATGGGGGTCAAAAAACACCCCAAAAAGGGTCTAAAAAAATGTCGGAAATTTCGCTTTTTTGAGGGGAAGCAACAAATAATAATTTTTATGATAAATCCGAATTCACAATTCTGATATACTTCAGATGTAGGTTGCCGTTTCTAAAGCAATATAAAGTTTGTTTAAACTATGGTTGGCATTGTTCAAGCCTTTGGCTTCATATCCATTTGTATCCAAAATGTCACCTGCTTCAAAAAAAGCATACAACTTCAAAT
>JBGUSZ010000024.1:0-40325 GCA_045132795.1 Tidjanibacter sp.
GGGCAGGAAGAGCAGGAAGAGCAGGAAGAGCAGGAAGAGCAGGAAGAGCAGGAAGAGCAGGAAGAGCAGGAAGAGCAGGAAGAGCAGGAAGAGCAGGAAGAGCAGAAAGAGCAGAAAGAGCAGGAAGAGCAGAAAGGGACCTTAAAAAGACGTTGGACATTGGACGTTAGACGTTAGACGTTAGACGTTGGACCACAATTAAAAAACGCAAAGTGCGGAGGGAATTTCACTCCAAGCAAAAAGGCGAGTCCGCAGCCTACTGAACGTAGGAGAGGAACTCGCCTATTGAAGTGCGGTGTGAAATTCACCCGCAATCTGCGTTTTTTTACAGGATGGGAGTACCCATCAAACCACTCTGCACAAGGAAGGTAACTGCAACGGTGATAATTGCATACAACTCGGGGAATACGGCGAGAAGAAGGGTTTTACCCATAACGTCGTAGCCACCACCGATAGCAGCGATACCGTTAGCACAAATCTGGCCCTGACGAATTGCCGAGAACAAGCAGACAAGACCTACGGTCAAACCAAGACCGAAGATGGCAGCAGCCTGCATCAGGCTGATACCTGCGGTCAGGTAGTTCTGAATGAAGAAGAAGGCTGCAAAACCATACAAACCCTGAGTTGCAGGAAGAGCCGAAAGAATCATCGACTGACCAAAAGAGTTCATACGTTTTTTCATTGCACCAACAGTTGCGTTGGCAGCAATTGAAGTACCATAAGCACTACCGATACCCGAAAGTGCAACCATAAGTACAACACCGATGTAAGCAAGAATAATGTTCATAATGTTTAATGTTTTTTGTTTGTTAATTAATTTATTGATTTTCTGTTATTTTCCACTTTTCTTGAAAGGAGTGTAGATACGAGTGGCAGCCTCGAAGCCTGCGTTCTTATAGAACTCAATGAAGGTGAGTCGCATAGGGTGAACGAAGGCACCAATGGCCGACATAAAGATGTTGATACCGTGGCCGAAGGCGAGGATGATGAACATCACAAGTTGTTTAGCCACAGGAATATCCGGAGCAAGACTACCTGCAAGGTCGTTGAACACAACTGCCAGAGCACCACCCGAAAGGCTGATGGCAAACAGACGTACATAGCTCAGCACGTCGCCCAGCAGACCGGTGAGGTTGTTGTAGGTATCCCACAGACCCGAGCCGAAGTTGACCAGAGGGTTACGGTTGGGGTTATTGAGCAGCAGCATCAGCACTGCACCAACGCCCAGAATACCCAAGCACAAGGGCGACGAGAAGCCGAAGCCCTCAACACCCACCATAGGCAGCAAGAACGCCAACAAGCAGTCAACCAATATGATAAGCCAACCCAGGGTGCCGAACGAGTACTTAAATCCGTAGGCAATGGTGGTGTTTATCACATTGAGCACAAGGGCGAAGATAATCTGCACAATACCGCAGCCGAGTGCGATATAGAAGAGTTGGTCGTTGACGGTCTGCATTGCGTTGTGGTACCACTCGGGCACACCCAACTCACGCAGCGACACGCCATAGACATTACCCACCAGCAGACCGAAGATGGTAGCACCCAAGCCCAACCACATAACGAGTTGGGAGATGAGTTTCATACCCTTCATCTTCTTCAACCACATAAACAGACCAATGAGGAAGAAGGTCGCACCATAGCCCGCATCGCCAATACAGAAGCCGAAGAAGAGCATATAGAAGGGTGCAAAGTACCTAGTGAGGTCCATAGTGCCATATTTGGGTACAGCATAGAAGTCGCCGATGAACTCGAAGGGTTTAGCAAACCAGCCATTTTTGAGCACCACGGGGGTATCGTCCTCCATTGTGGGTTTCTCTTTGGCATACAGCAGGTCGCTCTGCTCATCAAGCAGTGCATCAACCTCCTTCTCGTTCTCCACCGGAGCCCAGCCCTGCAACACAATGAGTCGGCCCTCGGCCTCGCCCGTGCCGCTATTGCTCACTTGGCTGAATTGCAGGCGGTCCTTAATCTCATCGGCGTGTTTGGCCACCTCTTCACGGCTGGCCACACACCTACCGATAATACCATTCCACTCGGCAAGTTGAGCCTTCAAGGCCTCCACCTCCTGCATCTTACCCTCTCGGTTGACATTGGGGGTGCGCACCTGTTGTGCATCAATAGCAGGCATTGGTTCGCCCTTGTGGCCAACGACCACAAAGTAGGTCACACCGCCCTGCTCGGCGATGGTTTCCAGAGTGTAGAGTTCGCTCCACTGCTCCACAGAGCGAGCAAACTCGTTGGAGTAGCACGAAAAGAAGTGGAGCACAATGCCCTCATTCTCCAACTTCTCCACCAACTCGGGGTCGAAATCGCCCCAAGCGGCCAACTCCTCGGCCTCCTTCTCGGTCTTGGCAATGAGGCTCGTGAGGCTCTCCACCTTTGCGGATGCCGTCTGGTACTCCTCATAGGCCACCTTGCCCGAAGCGTAGGGCTCGCCCAAAACAAAACCCTCCTTTTTGCTCAGAGCATCAAACTCTTCGAGTGCCTGCTTGTGGCCCTCAATCTCCGAGAGAAGCGCCTGCTCTTGTGGGTTAGGCTCCCACCCTGTGGTAGTGATATCGACCACACCGAGTTCCTGCAACCTTGCAAGAAACTCCTCCTGTGCCTTGTGATAGAGCACAAGAGTATATTTGTTCATCTTAACTATCATAGGGCTTCGAGTTGTTCGTGTTTGGTTTTCACAATCTTTTGAGCACTCTTCGAGAGGTTCTCCTCGTCCTCCAAGAAACGCTTAATCTTGCGGATAGCGTCCTCATAACCGGGGATTTGCACCTTCTCGTAGAGGTTTACCTTCTGGGTGGTTTTCTTACGTGCATAGTCGAGCAACTCGGTTCGGCGGTTGAAGACCTCAAACTCGATACCCAAGCGGGCAATCTCTTTGAGCACCTCCACTCCGTCGGCATACCACGCCGGCGAAGAGAAGAGGTCGTAGTCCTTCTGCTCAAAGAGCACCTCTTTAAGCACAGGAATCTTCACGCCTGCAATCTTATTGATGCCCAACTCCACATCCTTAACCCTCAGAAGGTCACTGTCGAACTCGCCCCACAGTACGACCATATAGTCGTAGCGTGCCTGCAACGCCTCGATGCGCTGGCGGTAGCCTTCGGCCTTCTCTTTGGCCGCCGACACCTCAACCCTCAGGGCCGACTCCTTACTCTTGATGGTAGGCAGTGCCCTTTGGCGCATTTTGAGTTGCTTGCCGAGTTCGCCAAGCGATGTTTTGTTGTATTGAAACTTTATTGCCATCTAAATTATATTCTATATTAGAATGGTTCTTATTTCATGAAGTTGTTCCATTTTTGAGCTATTTTTTTCTCCTTCTGCAAGGGAGTAGAGCGGGCCTCTATGACCGAGCAGAAGAGGAAAAAGAGCCAAAAAAGGACAACTTATTTCCAGTACTTTTCTACCAACTCCGACTTAATGGTAACCTCGCTCTTCTTGAAGTACTTGGCAAACAAGCTCCAAGCGGTGTCGAGCATCTCGGTAATGTCGATGTTAACATCAATCGAAAGCAGTTTGTCCGAATACTCCTTAGCAAAGGCCAGCGCACGCTCGTCGTAGTCCGAAAGGTCGAAACCGTTCTCCAACTTGGTCTTGGCACCCGCTGCATCGGAGTACAAACGTACTGCGGCATTCATCACCTGTGGGTGATCCTCCCTCGTTTTCTTGCCAATCACGAGCTGTTTCAGACGCGACAGCGAACGGAAGGGGTCAACGATAACCTTACCGGTGTCGGTATCATTACGCAAGAAGAGCTGACCTTCGGTGATGTAACCCGTGTTATCGGGCACTGCGTGGGTGATATCGCCACCCGACAGAGTGGTAACGGCAATGATGGTAATCGAGCCACCCGAAGGCAACTGCACCGCTTTCTCGTAGATCTTCGCCAAGTCCGAATAGAGCGAGCCGGGCATAGAGTCCTTCGAAGGAATCTGGTCCATACGGTTCGACACGATAGCCAGAGCATCGGCATAAAGAGTCATATCGGTCAGCAGCACCAGCACCTTCTCGCCCTTATCGGCTGCGAAGTACTCTGCTGCCGTGAGGGCCATATCGGGTACCAACAGACGCTCCACGGGGGGATTCTCGGTGGTGTTCACAAAGCAGACAATCCTATCCAACACACCTGCGTTCTCAAACAAGTTTTTGAAGTAGAGGAAGTCGTCGTTGGTCATACCCATACCGCCCAAGATAATCTTGTCGGCCTCGGCACGCAGTGCCACATTTGCCATCACTTGGTTGTAAGGCTGGTCGGGGTCGGCAAAGAAGGGAATCTTCTGACCCGATACAATAGTATTATTAAGGTCGATACCTGCGATACCCGTAGCAATCAGCTCCGAGGGCTGGCGACGTTTGAAGGGGTTAACGGTGGGACCGCCAATCTCCCTCTCCTCGCCCTCAACGGGTGCGCCACCTTCGAGGGGCTGACCATAGGCATTGAAAAAGCGACCTGCAAGACCATCGCCCACCTTCAACGTGGGAGGTACGCCGTGGAATACAACCTCTGCATCGGTGGAGATACCCTCCGTACCCTCAAACACCTGCAAGGTTACCTGGTCGCCCATAATCTTCACCACCTGGGCCAAGTGGCCACCAACGGTTGCCAACTCGTCGTTACCAACACCTGTTGCACGAAGCGACACGGTGGCTTTGGTGATGTTGTCAATCTTTGTGTATATCTTCTGAAAAGCCTTTGTTTCCATATCTTTCTTCTCCTAATTATTTGGTGGCAACAAATTGGTCAATCTTCTGGCGGTAGTCCGCAAATTCGGCACTCTGCCACTCGGTATAGTTGAGCTGTTTGAAGAGGTTGATGAGAGCCTTAAAGTATGCCGAGCACTCCTCAAAATCTGCAAAGTCATAGTCCTTGCGGCACACATCCATCACAAGGTCAAACATATACTGCTGACGCTCGATGGGGCAGTTGGCATCGATAGCATCGAACGCATCCTGCTGCAAAATCACAAAGTCCAACAACTCGCTCTTCCAGAACCTCTCGTGGTACTCCACAGGCACACCGTCATCACCCAAGATGTTGATCTGCTCGGCAGCCTCCTTACCCCTCTGTACAAGGGTTTTACCCTCCATTACGTTCTTAACCCAGCCTTGCTCGATGTGCTCGTCCAGGTAGTCAACGATTTCGGGATATTCGAGATATTTGGAGTAGCTATCCAGCGGGTCGATTGCAGGGTAGCGTTTCGAGTCGGCCCTCTGCTGCGAGAGAGCATAGAAACACCTTGCTGCCTTCTTGGTCGACTCCGTTACAGGCTCCTTCAAGTTACCACCCGCAGGCGATACCGTACCGAGGAACGTTACCGAGCCGGTAGCACCGCTACGCAAGTGAACAAGGCCTGCCCTCGAATAGAAGTTCGAAATGATTGCCGAAAGGTCCATAGGGAATGCATCCTGACCGGGAAGCTCCTCCAAGCGGTTCGACATCTCACGCAGAGCCTGTGCCCAACGCGAAGTGGAGTCGGCCAACAGCAACACTTTCAGACCCATTGCACGGTAGTACTCCGCAAGGGTCATACCCGTATAAACCGAAGCCTCACGTGCAGCCACGGGCATATTTGAGGTGTTACAGATGATGGTGGTACGCTCCATCAGTTTGTGGCCCGTACGGGGGTCGTCCAAGTGGGGGAACTCAGCGAAAATCTCCACCACCTCATTTGCACGCTCACCACACGCTACCATAATAATAATGTCGGCCTCTGCCTGTTTCGAGATGGCGTGCTGCAACACGGTCTTACCTGCACCAAAGGGGCCGGGAATGAAGCCCGTACCACCATCGGCAATGGGGTTGAAGGTGTCGATTGCCCTCACACCTGTCTCCATAATACGGCTGGGACGGGGTTTGGACACATAGCCCTTGATGGCCTTCTTAACGGGCCATTTCTGCACCATAGTAACCTCGTGGTCCTCGCCCTTCGAGTCGGTCAACACAGCAACAACGGTGTTCACGTTGTAGGAACCTGCCTCGGTGAGCGACTTGATGGTGTAGGTATCCTCCATAACGAAGGGTACCATAATCTTGTGGTCAATCCACAACTCCCTAACCTGACCAAGCCAATCGCCTGCCGTTACTACATCGCCCACCTTTGCAAGCGGGGTGTAGTCCCACAGTTTCTCAAAATCGATAGGGTCGGTTTGGGTACCCCTCTCGATGAAAAGGCTCTCCATCTTTTCGAGGTCGTTTTGCAGGCCATCGTAGTTGCGAGAGATGATACCGGGAGCCAGAGTGGCTTCCAGCATGTGTGCCTCAAACTCCACCTCTGCACCAATACGCAGACCACGCGTGGAGTCGAACACCTGAACATAGGCATCTTTGCCCGTTACTTTGATTACCTCGGCCATCAAATTCACGCCGCCAACGGTGATGTGGCAGATTTCGTTCTGCGACACAGGACCGTCCACACGCACAATTACGATGTTGGAGATAATACCTTGTACTTTACCGGTAGTTTTCATTACTCTTTGTTTATATTATTTTTTTGCTGATTATCTTTCCTCTGCATAACGCTTCTCGGCCTCGGCAATCTTGTCGCCCGCACCAAGCGAAGAGACAAGTTTGCGGAACATCTCACGTCCCCTCTCGCCATCGAGCATAGCCCAACGGTGAACAAGGCACAAACGTGCCACGTAGCTGAGCAGCATATTAATGTTGAAGTAGTCGAAGGTGGCCAACTCCTCGGCCATATTCCACCTGATAAGGTCGATACGGTGCTCCTTCTCCAAGAGGTTGTCGCCCTCCGAAAGCGCACCAATGAGGGTGTCGATATAGCCCACCTCGCCCTTCAAGCCGAAGTCGGCTGCCGAAGAGCGTTGCAGCTGGGCAACAATATCGCCACCACCCACCAATCGTTCACCAACAGAGAGGCCCTTACGTTTAGCCGTAAGAGCAACCGAGATATTACGCAAGTTGCGGTCTGCCTCGGCCCACTCCCTCACAAAGCGGCACCCACTTGTAGCGCAGTAGCGGTAGTAGGCAGCAAACAACTCACGCTCGAAGGGTGCATCCACATTCACCCTCGCCAATCGTGGGTCGTCGGCATCCACCTCCTCCTTTGCCACCTCATTGTAGAGCGCAATAACCTCGGCCAACTCTGCGGGCAACAGCGTGGGATTCTCCAACTCCTCCGTCAACTCCTCACGAGAGAAGTTACCCAGAGTGGAGAATGCCTCCCTACCTGCACGCAGGTTCACAAGGTTGCACACGTCGTGGTAGAGCAGAAATGCTCCCAGCGCCTTACGGTCGGCCCTGACAAGCTCCCCTGCAATCTCCTCTATGATACCCTTTGCGTCGAAACCTTTCAGGTCGCCATCGAGTTGATACTCCCTAAGGCTCGCAACAAGGCAATAGTAGTTTGTAGCCATAAATAGCGGTTTGTGGGTTTAGAAGAGCATTTTTACAATTTTCTCTTTCAAGAACTCGCCCAGCAGAGCGTTGAAGTCCTCGTCGGTAAAGGAGATATAGAAGCCACCATCTTTGGGGGCTACCTTGAAGCCACTCTTCACCCTATCCGAGTAGCCAACCTCTACACCCTCTGCCAAGAGTGCCTTTACAGCACCCTCTGCATCTGCCTCAAACTGCTCTTTGAGTGCAGCGGGAAGAGTTGCCTCCAACTCCACCCTCTCGCCATTCCAGCCACGGGCAATACCGAGCAACATCTCCTTAATGAAGGCAGGCTCGATGGTGGTTGCGTGTACAGCAGGCTCAACAGCCTTTGCCACCACCAACGAAGCAAGCTGCTCTTTCAGTGCAGCCACTGCCTGGCGGGTAGCAAGTGCCACCTCGGTTTGGTTGTTTTTCTTAATCTCCTCGGCCTTCTGCTCGGCAGCTTTGATGGTTGCAGCTGCGGTTTTCTCTGCCTCTGCCACAATTGCGGCAGCTTTCTGCTCGGCCTCGGCTACCATACGCTCGGCATCCTCACGGCCTTTGGTGAGTCCCTCTGTGTAGAGTTTCTCTGTCAGTTCTTGAAGTTTTTTGTTTTCCATTGTGTGTTTATTGTTGTTATATTTGTTTTTGTCTATTTTCTCTCAACGCCGCTCCCCCACCCACATTCATCCGTCGGTCGACGGTCGACGGTCGACGATCTTATTGGTGCTCGGGGCGGAGCAGGTCGGTTACAACCTTGATGGGCGAGAAGGTCGTGATGGGCACCTCAACAAACAAGGTGTTCCACGAAGCCATCGCACCATTCCACAATCCGGGCAACTCCTGCGCCAGCAGAGTGCGACCTGCCGACGACTTGCTCGAAATGAATCCCGTTGCGGGGTCCACATATTTCTTGAAGTCATATTTTTCGCCCTTGCGATTCTTGGTACCGCACACGATATCCACGGGGTTAAAGTGGGTAGCCTCCGCCATAAGGTGTTTCTGTTCGGGCGAAATCTGCGACGACTCGGCAATCTGCAACGACACCACACCATCGGCACCCTCGGCCCAGAAGGGACCTCCACCGGGTTCTCCCTCATTACGAACCATACCACACACCCTCAGCGGGCGGTCCAACAAGTCGGCAAGAGTCTGTTTCAAAATCTCTTCATTACCACTCTTCACTCCCTCGGGCAGCCTTACGCAAAGGTCGTTCTCCACAAAGGCAACAACCTCTTTCAGGTCGGCCACGCCTGCCTCCAATGCGGCAGCATAGTCAAATATTTTCTTTTGGGTGGTAACCAGAATACCGGCCAAAATCTCCTTATACTTAATCGTATCGCCCTTGCGAGCATCGGGAGCCACATTGTCGATGGTCTTGATGAAGATGATATCGGCATCAATATCGTTCAGATTCTCAATGAGTGCGCCGTGTCCTGCGGGACGGAACAACAACTCACCCTTATCGTTACGGAAGGGTGTGCAGTCGGGGTTAACCGCAATGGTATCGGTACTGCTCTTTTGCACCGACATTGAGATATTGTAGCGCACATCGTAGCGACCCTCATAATACTCCTTCACGCTCTCAAACAGCGAGCGGAAACCCTCCATATGTTCAGGCGACACGGTGAAGTGGATATTCACCACGCCATCGCAAGCGGCATACATTGCACCCTCCACCAAGTGCTCCTCAAAGGCTGTACGAGCAGCGCCCGTCTGGTAGCGGTGGAACAACACAAGACCTTTGGGCTTGGCACCATATTCGAGTCCCTCACCGATGATGGCAGAGATAATCTCGGGGAGCGAAGCACCCTCGGGTACAATCTTGGCCAACTCCTCGGCAAAGGCAAACTTATCCAAATTAGCACCCACCTTCTCCACAACAGGGTTCATCTCACCCTCATTCACATAGGCGAACAAATCCTTAAACATTCGTGTAGCTGCACCGCTTGCGGGCACAAACTTCTCCACTTTGAGTTCATTTGCAACTGCCCTATACTCGGCACGCAACTCCTCGGCCGCGGCCTCATCAATGACACAAATTCCATTACCAACAGTAGCGGACGACTTAATGTTCAGATAGGGAAATCCTTTGCGGAAATTTTCAATTTGCTGCTCCACCTCACAAAGTGAGAGGCCGTGAGCGGCGATTTGTTTAAGGTCTTGTTCGGTAAACATATCGGTCTGTTTTTTAGGTGTGCACATTTATCCGACAAATGTACCATTTTTACTTTGATTTTCAAAACCATCTTAAACAATTTATCACTCCACGGAGCATTTAGCATAATTATTTTTGCTCCGCAGATGAAATTACGCAAAAAATATTAACTTTGTGGTTTGATTATGATACGTAAAACGGAGAACATAAACCTCAAAGGTTACAATAGTTTCGGAGTGGACACTTCGGCCGACCTGCTTGTGGAGTGGGACTCGGTGGAGAGTCTGGTGGAGTGGTTACGCTCGGAGGGTAAGGAGCTATTAAGAGGCCATTGGGACATCCTCGGCGGAGGGTGCAACACGCTCTTTACGGGCCCCTATCGTGGAGTGCTCATTCACTCCATCTCCCAAGGCATATCCATTGTGAGCCAGAGTAACGATTATGTCATCATCCGTGCCGAAGCAGGACACCTGTGGGACGATGTCGTGGAGTGGTGCTGCCAACAAGAGTTGTGGGGCATAGAAAACCTCTCGGCCATCCCGAGCAGCGTGGGCGCAAGTGCCGTGCAGAACATCGGAGCCTATGGCGTGGAGGCCAAGGATTGCATCGAAAGCGTGGAGGTGGTGTGGTTGGACACACTAACCGTTGGCACCATAGCAGGTTCGGAGTGCGCCTTTGGTTATCGTGAGAGTATCTTCAAGGGCGAATTGGCCGGCAAGGTCATCATCACTGCCGTCAACTACCGCCTCTCGCACACCCCCGCACCAAAGCTTGGCTATGGCAGTCTGCAAGAGGAGGTTGCCAAGTTGGGCGAGATGACTCCGTTGGCCATACGCAAGGCCATAACAACCATACGCAACGGCAAACTACCCGACCCTGCCATCACGGGCAATGCCGGCAGTTTCTTCAAAAACCCCATTCTGCCCCGAGAGCAGGTGGAGGCCCTCAAAGCGCTCTACCCCACAATGCCAACATATCAGGTTGAAGGGCAGCCCGACAAGTTGAAAATAGCCACCGGTTGGATGATTGATTCGCTGGGTTGGAAGGGGCGCGCAATGGGACGTGCAGGCGTGCACGACAAGCAGGCCCTTGTGTTGGTCAACCTCGGAGGAGCAGAGGGTTGTGAGGTGGTTGCACTTGCCGAACGCATCTGCCATGAAGTGAAAGAAAAATTTGGGGTTGACATCAGCCCGGAGGTAAATATTCTCTAAATTGAGAATTGCACTTATGACACTCAAAGATAAATTTCAGAACTACATTGCCGAGCACCAGCTCGCCACAGCCGACAATCGCATCCTGCTGACTGTCAGTGGCGGTGTGGACTCGATGGTAATGATGCACCTCTTTGTGGAGGCGGGCTACAACGTGGGCGTGGCGCACTGCAACTTCCAACTGCGTGGCACCGAAGCCGAAGAGGACGAGATTTTGGTAGCCAAGCAGGCCGCAGCACTCGGCATTCCCTGTTACAATCGCCGTTTCGACACCAAAGGCGAAATGGCCATAACGGGCGAGAGTGTGCAGATTGCCGCACGCAGGTTGCGTTATAGGTGGTTTGCAGAGCTCTGTTTGGACGAGGGGTATGACACCATTGCCGTAGCTCACCACGCCGACGACAGCATCGAAACATTCTTCATCAACCTGTTGCGTGGCACGGGCCTCAAAGGACTCACGGGTATCAGTATGACCAACGGGCGCATCATTCGCCCCCTGCTCTTTGCCACACGCCACGAAATTAACGACTACGCCAAGGCGCACAAGATACCCTTCCGTGAGGACTCATCCAATCGTTCGACCAAATATCTGCGTAACAAGATAAGGCTCGGCATTGTGCCACGACTCAGGGAAATTGTCCCCTCGTTTACCCAGACGATGGGTAGCAACATCGACCGCCTGACCGACGCACAAAACTTCATCAACCACGCCATCGGCAAGATTGCAACCGAGGCGGTGGAGCACTACGGAGGCGAGGACATCATTGACCCCTCGAAGATTGACCGAGGTTTCCCGTTGGGCTTTGTCATCTATGAGTTGCTTAGCCAGAACTACGGCTTCAAGGGCGACGTGGTGGACAATCTGTGTGAAGCGCTCCGAGCAGGAGCAACGGGCAAGCGTTTCTACTCGCGCGACAGGGTTGCCTACATTGACCGTGGGCGCATCATCATCTCACACATTGCCACCGATGATGAGTGTGAGGTGGAGGTTGACCTTGCAAAAAGCAAAATCTACTGCGGCAACTCGGTGCTCTACATCGAGCGTACCGACATTGACAATATTGACTCCCTCTTCCAACCCGACAATATCGCCCTGCTGGATGCCGACACACTCACCGAACCACTCACTCTGCGCCGTTGGAGGGAGGGCGACAGGTTCACTCCGCTGGGTATGACGGGCGAAAAGAAGGTGAGCGACTTCCTCATAGATGCCAAGATGTCGATGGCCGAAAAGGGACGTCAGTTTGTCCTCTGTTCGGGCGACAAAATCGTGTGGCTCGTGGGCCAGCGCATCGACGAGAAGCACAAAATCACCTCCTCAACCGAGAACGTAATAAGGATAGCAAAAGAGATAATCTAACCCACTATGGCAAAGGCAGTTCGTTTCAAAGAGTCCTACGCACAATATGAGAGCCTCGTGGCCGACATCAAGGCCCACAAGTTCGCCCCACTCTACCTACTGATGGGCGAGGAGGGCTATTTTGTGGACTCGCTGGTGGACCTGCTGGCGGATAATCTGTTGGAGGAGCACGAGAGGGCTTTCAATCAGATTGTGGTCTATGGCAAGGACACCGACGAGGGCACCATCATCAACTATGCTCGCCAGATGCCAATGATGGGTGGCAGGATGGTAATCATCGTCAAGGACGCTGCCTCGTTACGTAAGATTGACACCCTATCGCTCTACACCGCCTCGCCTGCACCAACCACCGTGTTGGTGGTGGCCTGCAAGGGTAAGAGTGTCGACAAGCGCACCGCCTTCTACAAGCACGTAGCGGCCAAGGGTATTGTGTTTGAATCATCCAAACCCTACGACAACGAGCTGGTCCCGTGGCTTGCAGGCTACATCAAGCGCACCAAAGGGTGTAACATCGAGGACAAGGCCCTGAAAATGGTTACCGACCATATGGGCACCGACATCGCAAAGATTGTAAACGAGTTCGACAAACTACTCACTCGTCTGCCCGAGGGGACAAAACTCATCACCGCCGACCACATCGAGCAGAACATCGGTATCAGCAAGGAGTACAACAACTTCGAGCTCATTGATGCGGTGGCCCGCAAGGAGTTCGGCAAGGCTATGCGCATTGCCGACTATTTCGCACGCAACCAGAAGAACAACCCGATGGTAGTAACAGTGAGCACCCTCTTCGGATATTTCCAAAAACTATTCATTATCAACTACAAAGAGTGGCAAACAAGGGTTAAGGGTATGCCCCCCGCAAGTGATGCGGAGTTGGCCGGAATGTTGAAGGTATCGCCCTTTATGCTGGGTGGCTACAAGCAGGCTGCAAGGCTCTATCCCAACAAGAAAATCTTTGTCATCTTGGGCCTCATCAGGGAGTATGATATGAAGAGTAAGGGCATTGGTGGCGGAGGTGCCGATGCGGGCGAGTTGCTCAGGGAGCTATTGATGAAGATAATGATGATGTAAAATGATATACCTCAACGGAGATAGAACGTCGTGGCAGGCGGCCAAGTTGAGTCCCGAAATGCTTTTGGGGCGCAACTTTGTCTATACCATAATCAACACCTATGCGCATCAGCCGATGCACGTTGCTCTACGTCTGCACTACGCTCTCAACTCCTATCAGGCACTCTATGGTGTAAGGCCCACCATCACAGCCGAAGAGATTGAAAATCAGGTGCGTGAGCTACTCTACTACGGCATCTATCCCGAGCACGGCAACACGCTGACGCTCTATCTCATACCCGACTCCGAGGGCGAGTGTGAGGTGCTACTCACCCACCTTGCATCCACCCCCTACGATGGGTACTCCCTTTTGAGCCTGCGCCCCAAAGCCGCCATCGCCAACTACGAAATACCCTTCGAGAAGCACCAAACTGCCGTGTCGCTCACAGCTGCACGTTTTGCCGACAACTTCGCACAGCGCAACGGCTCCGGCATAGCCCTCAGGGCCAATCGTGCAGGGTCGCTCATATCGTCCGGCGACAACCCACTATATGCTCTGCGTGGGAATGTGTTGCTGACCACCGCCGTAGAGAAAGGTGCACGCCCCTCGGCCGAGAGGGACTTGATGGAAAGGGTGTGTGAAATGGCAGGTGTACAAATCGTAGAGGGCGAGTTGCGCACCGATGAAATGGGTGATTATGAGGAGATTATCGCCTTTACTCCGTGTGGCGTTCAGATGGTAGGCAGCGCAGGCGATATGCTCCTACACAGCATCACTGCCCATCGCTTGGAGCCACATCTTAAAGCTCTGACTCGCGAAGGTATTCTTCGGTAGCCGAGAGCACATCTTCGAGGTCAAAACCTCGGCTCATTCCAAAACGTACAAGTTTGGCTTTCAGGTCGTAGAGGTCTTTATATGAGGTCTTTGCCGCCTTTTTGCGTATCATCTCTGCAAGGCGGTCGGAGTTGTTTTCGGGCGAGAGTTGAGAGAGAGCCGACTCGATAATGGCAGGGCTGAGGGACTTGGCGCGCAGAGCCGCACGAATCTTGTGGTGGCCCCATCCGGAGAAGCGCATCTTCTCCCTCACATAGGCCTCCGCATAGCGCACATCGTCAATAAATCGTTCCCTTGTAAGGCGTTCCAACACACCCCTCGCATCGGCATCCGACAGCCCCCAACGACGCATCAGGCGCAGGGCATCGCCACTACACTTCTCGGCCCTCGCACACATTCTCATCAACGACGAGAGGGCCTGTTCGGGAGTCTTGGTGCGTGGCACTTTGGGAGCGTATTTATTTGGTGTATAAGCCATTATGGGGTATTTATGATTTAGCCTTTCGGCCCGACACAATGCGTGGTTTAGAGAAAAAGTCTTCGGTTATCTGCACCTCCACAAAGCCCCGCTCGGTAAGGC
This sequence comes from Tidjanibacter sp., assembly GCA_045132795.1. Lineage (GTDB taxonomy): Bacteria > Bacteroidota > Bacteroidia > Bacteroidales > Rikenellaceae > Tidjanibacter. The sequence continues at coordinate 14,576 of JBGUSZ010000024.1, forward strand.
ACTCTGCCACCTCGGAGGCGTAGGTTTCGTGCACTTCAAAGTAGATTCCACCGCCCTCAACGAGGGCCTCACGGGCCACATCGGCTATGCGCTCATAGAAGATTATGGGGCTATGGTCGGGCACAAAGAGCGCCAACGAGGGCTCGTGGTCGACAACGTTTGCTCTCATCGTAGCCCTCTCGCTCTCGGGGATATAGGGCGGGTTGGAGACCACAACATCGAGGCTCTCGGCAGGGGGCGCAAAACGGAAAATATCGGCCCCGACAAACTCCACATCAACGCCATTGGCCACCGCATTTTCGCTTGCAATAGTGAGCGCAGCCGACGACACATCCATAGCCGTAACCCTCGCTCCCTCAATCATTTTGGCCAGCGAAACAGCAATGGCACCACTACCCGTGCCAATATCCATAATTCGCAGGGAGTGTGAGCCACCATTGACATCATTCATTGCGCCCTTACCACCCCACTCGGCCACAATCTTGTGCACCAATTCCTCCGTTTCGGGCCTCGGAATGAGCACCCCCTCACGCACCGCAAAGCGCAGGTCGCAGAACTCCGTATGGCCCACAACATACTGCACGGGGCGACCCTCGGAAAGTTGTTGGAGGATGGCAGCAAAGCGTTCTGCATCAAAGCCCTCCACCTCCACATTGGGGAAGAGTGTCATCTCGAAGCGGTCGAAGCCATAGACATCGGCACACACCCTCTCGGCAATGGCCACCGGCTCGGGATGGTCATAGAGTGGAGCCACCGTTGTCCACACCTTATTATATAGTTCTCTACGCGTCATATCTACGTCCTTAAAGCATTACCACTCCCAGCGTCGTGAGTGAGATGATTATCCACAGCAACACACCCAAAATGAGAGGTTTGGCCCCTACCCTACGGATGGACTGCACCGAAAGGCCACAGCCAATGAGGAACAATGTGAGGCACAAAGCCTTGCGTGCAATCTTTACAACAGAGGTCGTAAACCACTCCGGCAGAGGAATGTAGGTATTGATAATCATCGCACCGATAAACAAGAGGATAAACCACGGAATGGCCACCCTCTTTCCCTTTGAACGAAACACCAGCACCGACACCAAAGCCAGCGGAAATATCCACAGCGCACGGGTGAGTTTGATGGTCGTTGCCACCGCCAATGCCTCCTCGCCATAGGCCGCACCTGCACCCACCACCGAACTTGTGTCGTGGATAGCAATGGCCGCCCAAGTGCCAAACTGCTGTTGGGTAAGCCCCAGGGCGTGACCGATAGGCGGAAACACAAAGAGTGCAACGGCATTGAGTATGAAGATGGTGGCCAGAGCAAGCGATGTGTCGTTGTCGTCGGCATCAATAATAGGAGCCACAGCAGCTATGGCACTACCTCCGCAGATGGCCGTACCGGAGGATATAAGATAGGCATTCTTAGGGTTTACTTTCAACACTCTACCAAGCACAACACCCAGCACCATAACACCTACCACCGACACGATGGTAAAGAGCATCCCCTCCTTGCCTGCCGCCAGCGAAGCGTGGAGATTCATACCAAAACCGAGGCCTACAACCGCGGCTTGAAGGAGGTATTTAGACACCCTCTTATTGGCCTTGACATAAGGAGCACCAATGGTGAGCGCAAGTGCGACACCCATAAATAAAGCCACCGCAGGCGACACCCACAGGCTACCAATAGCACACAACCAATAGCACATTCGGCGTAGTGTGAGAGTCATTTGCTCTTTTCTATAATCTTGTTCAGTCGTCATAGCATCTCAATTTCAGCATCCAAAGGTAAGCATTTTTTCTCTGACAACATTTCCTTTGGCACTTGTTTTGCCCTAATTGAATGCGAAAGTCGAACGCAAAAGTGCGTGGCGGCTATGTTTAACCAATAAAAAAATAACTGTTGTTATGAAAAAGATTTTACTCGTGTGTGCTACGGCACTGATGGTTACCGTGGCCGCATCAGCCCAGAGTTGGGCCTGGGGTCCAAAAGTGGGTGCCACATTCACCACACTCAACGGTGTGGGGGACCTCAAAATGCGTGAAGGCGTAACCGCCGGACTCTTCTTCGAGAGTGTGGCTTGCAATTGGTTCGTCATCGAGGCCGACCTGCTCTTCTCTATGCAGGGCTTCAAGGCCGACGACACCAACGACACCAAAGTGCGCCTCAACTACATCTCAATGCCTATCGTGGGTAAGTATTATGTGATTGACGGACTCAACCTCCAAATGGGTGCATCGTTCGACTACCTCATCCACTCGGGCATCAAAACCGACGCTGCCACCGATATCAATGTTGATGGCGACTTCAACAAGTTCAACATCCAATTTGTTGCCGGTATGGCCTACGACTTCGACTTCGGTATGGTCTTGGAGGGTCGCTACTGCTATGGTCTAACTCCCGTATCCACCCTCACACAGGATGTCTACTCGGGCATGTTGCAGATCACGGCAGGTTGGAGGTTCTAACACAAACAAAGAAGAGGTCGGAAATAGTTTCCGACCTCTTCGTCAATATTTTTTTGCACTTTGAATTCAAAAGTCACCCTCAAAGTCCACACTCCTCATCTCAAAAGGCTCAAAGAGTGCATCAATCACAACAGCCGCTTCCAGCCTCGTTACACCCCTTTGGGGTGTGTAGTCATCAAGGCCCAGCGAACTCCACCATTCGCTCTCTGGAGTGGGCACATAGGCACCCAATCTTTTCAACGTGTCCATCATTTCACCAATAGTGACCACCCCCACATCAAGGCCTAAATCGCCACCGTAGAACCCCTCGGTGTGGATATCCTCGGCCAAAAGAGGTTCCTCGGCTCGGAACACCGTCTGATTCTCCCAGCCCACATTCCTACCCTCGCCACGCAGGATACCCGTAGCCCCAACACGTTGCAGAGCCTTGAAGTGGCGGTGCTCCTTCGGCAAGTCTATGTAGGGCATAATGTAGCACCCCGCATCCAACAGAACCGACTGCACCTTCCTGATTGGCACCTCACGCACCAGCCTTCCACTCTTCACGGCAAGGGCCGCAGTTGCACCCGCAGCCTGACCGAGTTGCATCACTACGGGTTGCAGGCGTGTGGCACCATTGATGAGGTTGGAAACCGACACCGACTTCTCGGCAACCAACAGATTATCAACACCTTTGGGGACAATCACGCCAAAGGGAACATTGAACGACGGGATGGGATAGAAGTGTAGGTCGGGAAGAGTTCGCCATCCCGGGTGGCGGAAGTGGTGGTGGTCCACAGGGTAGTCGCCAACGGCAATACCTGTTCGGTAGTATGGCGACTTGTAGTCATAGGGAGCCGCTGCCGCATCCATCGTGAAAAACGCCTCGCCTACAATGCGCCTCGACTCTCGATGGTAGGGAAACATTGGCAAGCCATCCTCCGTGGGAAAAACATCGTCGGCAATGCCGAGGTGTTTCATACCGAGTTGAGTCTGAATGAAATATACAAAACAGAGGGTGAAATGTTTGGCCTGCTCATAAGCCTTTGCCCTCTCTTTGGGCGAAGAGTCTATGGTGTTGGCATAGTAGTCGTTACCATATATGGGCCAATTTATCATATAGCGTCCACCGGGGGTGCGACCATAGGTAATCATCATCTGCGGCGACCAGATGGTCTGGCCCGTTTCGGCCTCCTCGTCACTCAACGAGTTGATACATGAGTTGGCAAAAAGTTGCGCATCGTAGCCCTCCGGCTCGGGGATGGTCATATCGGCCTCGGGGCCATAGTCTTTGAGAAACGCAACATAGGTGAGGTCCTGGATGACACCGTTGGCCTGCTCGGGAGCAATCGACTCGCCTGTATCGTGCCTCGAATCCATACCAACCCTATACTCTACGCCACACGCTCGGGCCACATCGCCCAGCTCGGTACCGTCGATAAGCACCTCCGCAACAATGTTTCTCCTTTTGCCCGCATTGTTCCGATAGGCCACCTTCCAGCACTCGTTATACTTGCTAATTTTCAGCACCTTTGCGCCTGTTTGAACATCCAAACAATCGCCACAAGAGGAGCAAATATTGGCAAATATCTCTGCCCCGATATGCGGGTCGAAGTTGATGTTACTCACCCACCCCGTTTGGAGTGCAGGATAGCCACCATAGCGGGCGGCAAGCGAGTCGGCAAACTCACCAAAGATACCGCTACGCATCTTGTAGTTACCATCAATACAACTCACTCCGGCCGAAGTGAGCATACCTCCCAACCACACCTGCTCTTCGAGGATGGTGGTCTGCACGCCCATCCTTGCCGACTGTATGCCTGCACTCACACCCGATGCTCCACCGCCAATAATCAGCACCGAACTCTCTTCGGTGGGCACACACGAGAGGGCCAGCATAGCCACAAGCCCAATGAATATTCCGTAGCGTTTCATACCTATTTAATATTACACAGCCGCCCTTAGAGCAGCTTGGCCATAAACTTTGCAGCGTTCACCACAAAGCGAACGTGGCAACCTCGGCCAATGATAGTGTCGCCACAGCGAGCCTCCACGGTGTAGGTTATCTTCCTGCCCTCCACACTCTCCACCACGGCCTCGGCCTCGATGGTGGCACCAATGGGCGAGGGGGCTGTGTGGCTGCAATCCATATGTCCACCAACGGTGGTTTCGCCCTCCGCCAAGTGGGGAGCAACGGCCTTCATTGCCGCATTCTCCATCAGGGCAATCATCGCAGGGGTTGCAAAAACATCCAAGTCGCCCGACCCGAGGGTGCGTGCCGTGTTGCTCGCATCAACCACGGTGGTACTCACATAACTCTGTCCTTTCTCAATCATATCTCGTGTATCTATATTTTGGTTTATCCATGTGTCAAAGGTAACATTTTTTTCGGTTTTTTGTAATAATTTTGTAATAGCGGAGTCATACTATCGAAAAGAGCCACCAATCAGACCTCACACACGATGACCGACCAACAAATCATAACACTCATTTTGGAGCAGGGAAAAACAGAGATGTTCTCCCTCATAGTTGGTCGCTACTCCGCAGAGGTCTATCGGGCAGCAATGGCCACAGCGCACAACACCACCATAGCCGAAGAGGCCACACAGCAGGCATTCATCAAAGCCTACGAAAACCTACACCGTTGGAGAGGTGGATTGAGCATTGCTCCCTACCTGAAAATGATTGCCCACAACACCTCACTCACACTCCTCGACAAAGCCTCTCGCAACCGCGCCACGCCCATAGAAGGGCAAACGATTGCAGAGGAAGAGTATGACTACCACAAGGAAGAGTTGCTATCCCAACTGACCAAAGCCATAAAGCTCCTACCAACGGCTGACCAACACATTGTAGAACTCTTCTATTGGCAAAAGAGGCCCACGGCCGAAATCGCCAACCTCTTGTGTATGAGCGAAAGTAATGTATTGGTAAGGCTACACCGCATACGTCAAAAACTAAAAACAATGATAGGTTATGAAGCAGATTGATGACAAGGAGTTGGACCTCCTCATAAATAAGGCCATCACACGGGAGAGGCAGGTGCAACAAATGAACGCCCGCATCGTACAGGCCGTAAGGCAGCACGAGCGCAGGCAAGTGGCTCGTATGTGGCTCCGAGTGGTTGCATTTGCCCTCTTTGTACCCATCTCGCTCCTTGCCTTCGCAGGGTGTGCCCACTTGGTCATCACCCTCTTGGGCGGCCCCTTGGGGGTGGTTGCCGCCACAGTGGTCGCCATCACAGGCATTGTTACCGAAGTGCAACTCGTAGCCGATTTTTCTACCGACAAGGTGTAATAATTATCCACCACACGGGTCTTATTGATGAAACCAATGTTTAACAAAAAAAATAAAGTTTACTATGGATGCAACTGATTTGATGGGTATATTCTCCATCGTTTTGACACTCTCAATTCCACTCCTTGCCATTGCGCTCGGCATCGGCAAAAAAATCAAAAAGGACAAACTCGACACCGAGTTGCGTATGGAACTCATCCGCAATGGTGCCTCTGCCGAGTTGGCACAGCAACTGCTCAAAACCCCCGAAAAGAGGGCTACCGACAACAAAATCACCGCTCTGCGTTGGGGTTGCGCTCTGGCAGGCCTCGGCATTGCAGCCATCGTGTGCCACCTCGTGGGCATCGACTATGACGACTTCTATATGTGGATGTACCTCGTGTTGGGTTGTGGCTTGGGCCTTATTATCTCCTTTGTGGTGGAGATGGTCCTAAACAAGCAGGTGGAAAAGGAGAAAACCGAAAATTAGCATAATAAGCCTATTACGATTAAGTTAAAGTTACTTGTAGAAGAAACCCCACGGGTGGCATTCGTGAGAATCTCCGCCCGTGGGGTTGGTTTTGATGGAAGCCGGAACTACTTAGTGGTTGAACATAAAGCCCACATAGCAGCGAGGGCCGCTTGGAAAGTCGAAGTGGGAAGAGCCCAAGGGAAGCATATAGTCGGCCGTGAAGGTGAGCGACATACGCTCCGTAAGCCTATAATCGGCACCAATAAAGGGAACAACCACGCCCATCCCATACTTACGGTAGGAAACACCACCTTCGGGCAGCAGGTCGGTGGCGGGCTTCTCTGCCAGCGTGGGCAGGACAAACGATGCCAGAAACAAGAGCAAAAGGAGAGGTTTTCGGTGCATAGCGGCTTTGTTTATATATTATAATAGATGTGTGCAACATGTAGTGCAAAATGTTGGAGTGGCAAGAGTGTGGAGGGAGAACGAAAAAAAATAGTCAAAACTGCGCCCACACACAAACAAAGCAAACCTTTTGAGCTACAATTCATTAAGGATTTAAGGAAAATTCTCGCCAGAAAAAAGTGAAAATTTTTTGCATTTTTTTGTGCATTTTGTTTGGAGATATGAAATTTTGCACTACCTTTGCATCGCAAAACAGAAAAGGATTGCACAAGTTCAAAAAGATTTTGGGAGTTTAGCTCAGCTGGTTTAGAGCATCTGCCTTACAAGCAGAGGGTCGGCGGTTCGAATCCGTCAACTCCCACAAACAAACAGAAAGCCACTCAATTGAGTGGCTTTTGTTGTTTCTATGGCCTTGGGAGTTTACTCACTTAGGCCGTAGGAACAACAAAAAAGGTCGGGCACAAAGAGTGCCCGATTTCTGTTTGTTTGTGTAACGCCCCGCAGGGCAACGGATCACAAGCGTAGCGCAGTAATCCGTCCAAATCACCACTCCCTTTATACAATAAAAATGGCCGTGCGCAGTACGGTTTGATTTGCAACTTTACTGCCTTGGAGAGCCGACGGATCACAAGCGTAGCGCAGCGAAGTGCAGTAATCCGTCGGTGGCTCGTGATGTTTGTGTAACGCCCCGCAGGGTAACGAATCACAAACGAAGCGCAGCGAAGTGCAGTAATCCGAGAGAGCAGAAAGGGCAGGAAGAGCAGAAAGGGTAAGAAAGGGACTTTGGAAGACGTTGGACGTTGGACGTTAGACAAAAAAAAACGCAAAGTGCGAGGGGAATTTTGTGCCAAACGAGAAAGCGGCCCCGCAGTTTACAAACGTAAATGAGGAGCCGCTTATCGAAGTGCGGTGCAAAATTCACCCGCAATCTGCGTTTTTTTTAATATCCGAGAATTCGCATCATCGACCTATAACTCTGCTCCTTGGCAAATAAACGGGTGTAGTACTCACCGGTCTCCTTGTCAATGTCGATGAGGATGTGTTTGGGCGCAGGGGTGAGGCAGTGCTGAATACCACCAAAGCCACCCACCGACTCCTGATAGGCTCCCGTGTGGAAGAAGCCCACATAGAGAGGCTCGGTAGCATCCTCCAACTTGGGCAAAAAGACCGCGTTGGAGTGCGACTCGCCACTATAAAAGTCCTCGCTATCGCAGGTCAAACCACCAAGGAACACCCTCTGGTACTCCTTATTCCAATGGTTGATGGCCAGCAATGGATACCTCTGGTCGATACCCCAAATGTCGGGCAGAGTGGTCATAAACGAACTATCAATCATATACCACCTCTCCCTATCGTTCTGCTGCTTCTGATTGAGCACCGAGAAGAGTGTTGCTCCACTCTCGCCCACCGTAAACGAGCCAAACTCGGTGAAGATGTTGGGCTCCTCCACTCCGTTCAGATTGCAGTTATCCTTGATTTGTGCAACAATCTCTTCGGCCATATACTCATAGTCGTAGTCGAAGTTGAGCGAGTTCTTAATGGGAAATCCGCCACCGATATTGAGGCTATCGAGGTCGGGACAAATCTTCTTCAAATCGCAATAAACCTGAATACATTTCCTCAACTCGTTCCAATAGTATGCCGTATCCTTCATACCGGTATTGATGAAGAAGTGGAGCATTTTGAGCTTGTATTTCTTGTTGCCCTTGATGCGTTTCTTGTAGAAATCAACGATGTCGTTGTAACGAATTCCGAGGCGCGAAGTGTAGAAGTCAAACTTGGGTTCCTCCTCCGCAGCAATGCGAATACCGAGCTGACAAGGCTTCTCCAAGAGGGTGTCGTATTGGTCCAACTCCTCCTTGTTGTCAAGCACGGGAATGGTGTTGTAGAAGCCATTGTTGATGAGCGAGGCGATATTTTCCACATAGGCCTGACGCTTAAAACCGTTGCACACGGTGTACATATCCTTGTTAATCAGGCCCTGTTCGTAGAGGGCGTTGATGATGTGGATATCGTAGGCCGAGGATGTTTCGAGGTAGATATCGTTTTTCAAAGCCTCCTCCAACACGAAGGAGAAGTGGGACGACTTGGTGCAGTAGCAGTAGTTGTAGGAGCCCTTGTAGTCCACCTTCGCCATCGCTACATTGAAGAGTCTCTTGGCCCTCTGGATTTGCGATGAAATTTTGGGAAGGTAAGTAATTTTCAATGGTGTGCCATACTGCTTGATAATATCCATCAATGGCACATTGTGAAAATAAAGTTCGTCATCCTCAACAGAAAACTCGGCCTGTGGCCAATCGTAGGTTTGCTCGATAAGGTCAATGTATTTATTTTTCATCGCAACAAAATTGTGAGTTAATTTTCAATCCGGCTCGGCTACTTTGTCCAAAAACAGACAATGTAGTTGAGTTACTTTCTCCCATTAAATGCAGCACAAAGCAAATAAATCTTTTCCACATTATCAACAACTTCGCTCATTTATATTCAATTTGTCATATTTTACTGACTTTTTGGCAGAGTTTTCACAATTTTTTCTTACTTTTGACAGTTATTTATATAGATAAAGGTATCAACAATAAAACAACATAAGGGCTATGGTCGTAGAAATCAACACACTCATCGCACGTTACATTGCCGACAACACCAGGCTAATCATCCCCAACATCGGCACTCTGCTCCGCCGCAAGGAGAGTGGAGAGATTGTGTTTATGGAGATGCTCAAAAAGGGCGACGGTGCGTTCAACTCGTTGGTGGGAACACACTTCAACCTCACCGAAGCAGAAGCCGTTGACGCTGTGGAAAAATATGCAGCAGCGATAAGAAGATCTTTGGAGAACAACAAGAAGTTTATCATAGACGGCGTGGGCGTTCTGTTGGCCGGCACAAATGGTGGCATGGAGTTCATCTTCAACCCCTCGGCACACACCATCGATGCGATGATAGAGGAGCCGAAAGACATCGTAGAGGAGCCCGTGGTTGTTGCCATTGAGGAGGAACAAGTGGTAGAGGTTATCCCCGATGAGCCCGTGGTGGAGGTAATGCCGGAGGAGGATAGTCATGCCGCCGAAGAGTCCGTGGTGGTGGAGAAACCCGAAGAGGTGGTTGCGCCCCAGTCAAAGGCCGACAAGGTGAGCGCACTCTACGGCGAAGAGGAGGACGTTGAGGAGAAGGAGTTTAATATTGGCAATATTACCAACAAGTTACGAGCCATCACCAAGACCTCCAAGTCCACAAGCAAACCCACAGGAAAGAGCAAAAAAATCAAACTTGACGGTATCACCATTCTGGCCATCGTGTCGGCACTGATTGCCATTGCAACGCTTGTGTGGGGTATGATTCCCAACCGCACACCGCTCGACATCGATGCCCCCATAGAAATTGTGGAGGAGTAGAAGGGGATTGAGAATTTACAACTAACGATTGACGGTTGACGGTCGACGGTCGACGGTTGACGGTAAATGGTCGACTAAATTTGTATGGACGAACTATTAAGCATAAAACAACGTTTCGGCATCATAGGCAACAGCGAGGCACTCAACAGAGCCATAGAGATGGCCCTGAGGGTGGCGGCTACCGACCTATCGGTGCTAATCAGTGGCGAGAGTGGCGTGGGTAAGGAGTTCTTTCCGCAGATTATCCACACCAACAGCGCACGTAAACACGGCAAATACATTGCCGTAAACTGTGGTGCCATTCCCGAAGGAACAATCGACTCAGAACTTTTCGGACACGAAAGGGGTTCGTTTACGGGTGCGGTGGAGGCTCGCAAGGGCTATTTTGAGGAGGCCGATGGAGGTACCATATTCCTCGACGAGGTGGCAGAGCTTCCCCTCTCCACCCAAGCACGTCTGCTGCGTGTGTTACAGTCGGGCGAATTTATGAGGGTTGGCTCTTCCAAGATTCAGAAGACCAACGTGAGGGTGGTGGCTGCAACCAATGTGGACCTCACAAAGGCCATCGCCGAAGGTCGTTTCCGCGAGGACCTCTACTACCGACTCGGCACGGTGCCTATCGTCGTTCCTGCACTACGTCAGCGCAGAGAGGACATCTATTTGCTCTTCCGCAAATTCGCTTCGGACGTGTCGGTGCGCTACCAGATGCCCGCCATATCGCTCGACGAAAACGCACGACACCTGCTCGAAAACCACTATTGGAAAGGTAACATACGACAGCTCAAAAACGTGGCTGAGCAAATCTCCGCCATCGAGGAGGCAAGGCTCATCACAGAGCCCATACTGCGTAAATACCTCCACTCATCAGGCTCGGGGCAGGCTGCCATGGTTATGGGGGGCACTTCGGAGGGCGACTTTGCCGACGAGAGGGAGTTGTTATACAAGATACTCTTCGACTTGAAGAGCGACATGAACGACATAAAACGTATGCTCATCGAGTTGAATGGTGGTTATTCGCCCCACACATCGGAGCCTGCGCCCACACACGTCCCCGCCGCTGCACTACTCCAACCACACACCCCGCACTATGTGCGCGAGGCGCAAGATGCCATTGGTGAGGAGGTATTCGAGGAGCCCGCAAGGCCACTCTCCAAGGAGGAAAAACTGCGTGAGGAGATTGTGCGTGCGCTGCGTAACAACGGTGGCAAACGTAAGGAGGCCGCAAAGGAGCTCTTTATGTCGGAGCGCACTCTCTATCGCAAAATCAACGAACTCGATATCGACGTAAAAAACTTGTAAAAGACTATGAAGGCAAGCACAATCATACGCCGCGTGGCACTCGTAGCGGCCGTGGCACTCGTGGCCGCCACACAGAGCGGTTGCACCATCAAATACTCCTTCTCGGGAGCCTCTATCCCCTTGGAGGCCAAAACCGTAAGTATTGCCTACTTCCCCAACAACGCACCGATGGTGGCCCCCACGTTGAGCTCCACCCTAACGGATGGTTTGCAGGATAAGTTTGCACGACAGACCAAACTGCAACTCGTACCCTCCAATGGCGACCTCGCATTTGAGGGCGAGATTACCAACTACACCTCCACCCCTGCCGCCATCACGGCCAACGAAACTGCTGCAATGAACCGTTTGACCATTACCATAAAGGTCAAATATACAAGCATCTACGAGCCGCAGTTCAACTACAACAAGTCGTTCAGCGCCTTTGCCGAGTATGATGCAAACTCCTTGTTGCAAGATGTGCAGGACACACTCATTCAGGAGATTTGCGAGCAACTCATTCAGGACATTTTCAATGCCGCCGTGGCGAACTGGTAGTGTGTAAACGAGTAACAGCCTATGGGAGCTATTTTCAAAGACAAGGAGCTTGGCACAAGGGAGTTGGTTGAGTTGCGTGATAGGTATCCGTGGTGGTGTGGTGTCCACATCGCAGCGTCCGAGTTGGGGGTGCCCACCAAGGATTGCTACCTGTTGGCCTCTCGCCTGCGCTCACGACGCCGACCTGCCGACTCACTACTCAAAGAGATCAGACCTGAGGAGTTTGAACGTAGTGAGATGTTGGGACTAATTGACGCCTTCATTCACTCCGGCGACCACCACAAAATTGTGGTCAAAGAGGGCACCACCGAGGAGTCGCTTGCCGTGGAGAGCGAAGATGAAATGGAGGAAGAGGAAGACTTTGTGAGCGAGGAATTGGCCGAAATTTATGCCAAACAGCAACTTTTTGACCAAGCAATTGCAATATATCAAAAATTAAGTTTGCAAAATACGCAAAAAAGTATTTATTTTGCCGAACTTATTGAGCAACTAAACGCCCAAAAGAGTTTGACAGAAAAATAATTAAAAACTTATAGCACAATGTACACTTTTCTTGTAGTATTGATTATCATTGCCAGCATCATCCTCATCTTGTCGATTTTGGCTCAGAGCCCCAAGAGTGGTATGGCTGCAAACTTTGGCGCATCGAACCAGGTAATGGGTGTTCGTCAGACCGCCAACTTCCTTGAAAAAACCACTTGGTATGTAGCAATCGCTATTGTAGTGTTGAGCCTTCTCTCGACCGTAGCGATCTCGTCCTACAAAAAAGCTTCGGCTCCCCAGAGCGACTCGGTTATCGAGCAGTTGATGGAGACCACCGAGGAGGCTCCCGTGATGCCCAACCAGGTTGAGGCAACCGCCGAGTAGTCACAAGGTAAGCAAACAGAATAACAGCGGGCTGTTCTTTTCGGAACAGCCCGCTGTCGTTTTTTATCACTACCGCACCTCTCTATCGGTTGGAGTACATCCGTTCGTAGTAGTCGGCGTAGGCTCCGCTGGTGATTTCGTCGAGCCACTCCTGATTGTCCAAATACCAGCGCACCGTCTTCTCAATGCCCTCCTCAAACTGTAAGCTCGGCTCCCAACCCAACTCCTCTTTCAGTTTGCTACTATCGATGGCATACCTCAAATCGTGACCCGCACGGTCGGTAACATAGGTTATCAGCCCCTCCGAATGGCCCTCGGGATTTCCCAATAGCCTATCCACTGTTTTGATTATCACCTTAATAAGGTCGATATTCTTCCACTCATTAAAGCCGCCAATATTGTAGGTATCACCCACCCTACCCTTGTGGAACACAAGGTCAATGGCCCTGGCGTGGTCCTCCACATAGAGCCAATCTCTCACATTCTCACCACGGCCATAGACAGGTAGCGGCTTACCCATCCGTATGTTGTTCACAAACAGCGGAATGAGTTTCTCGGGAAATTGGTTGGGGCCGTAGTTGTTGGAGCAATTAGTGATGATTGTCGGCAAACCATAGGTGGCGTGGTAGGCCCTCACGAAGTGGTCACTCGAAGCCTTTGATGCACTATACGGGCTATGGGGCGAATAGGAAGTGCTCTCCGTAAACAATCCATCATCCATAGCAAGCGCGCCATAAACCTCGTCGGTGGAGATGTGGTAGAATCGTTTACCTTCCCACTCGCCATTCCAATAGTTGCGAGCCGCTTGAAGGAGCGTAAGAGTGCCCATCACATTAGTTTGTGCAAAGGCAAACGGCTCCTCAATGCTACGGTCCACGTGGCTCTCGGCAGCAAGGTGGATGACACCATCAATATCATAGGTGCGGAACACCTCTGCCACACTCTCTGCATCGCAAATGTCGGCCTTCACGAAGTGGTAGTTAGGCGCGCCATCCACATCTTTCAGATTGGCCAGATTGCCTGCATAGGTGAGTTTGTCGAGGCACACAATGCGGTAGTGTGGGTATTTACGCACCATCAACCTCACAACGTGCGAGCCAATAAAACCCGCACCGCCCGTTATCAATATATTACGCTCGAAGTTCATCAATACACCTTTTTAGCGACTCCTCCCAGCGGGGAATCTCCACACCAAAGGTAGTCATAAATTTCGTTTTATCCAATACGGCATAGTGTGGGCGTGGCGCCTTGGCACCATACTCGGCTGTGGTGCAAGGTCTAATCTCGCATCCATCGTGACCAGCCAATCGAGCAATCTCACGCGCAAACTGCCACCAACTGCACTCGCCGAGGTTGGTATAGTGGTAAACCCCCTCACGGAAGTTGCGCTCCGAGATAATCCCGACAATGGCCGTCGCAAGGTCGCCTGCATAGGTGGGTGTACCGAGCTGGTCGCTCACAACCCTAACACTCTCACGCTCCGCCGTCAGGCGCAGCATCGTGCGCACAAAGTTGTGGCCATACTCGGAGTAGAGCCACGCAGTGCGCAGTATGATGTGGTGGCAACCACTTGCCTGCACTGCCCTCTCGCCTGCGAGTTTGGTGCGTCCGTAGGCATTAAGTGGCTGTGGGTTGCTACTCTCGGTGAGCATCGCACAGCAGCCACCCATAAAGACATAGTCGGTGGATATGTGAATGAGTAGGGCATCGCACGCCTTTGCCGCCTCGGCCAGATAACCAACCGCCACAGCATTGAGTAGGTGGGCACGTTCCTCGTCATCTTCGGCACGCTCCACATCGGTATAGGCAGCGCAGTTGACAATGACATCCACACCATTGTCGGCCACATACTCCCTAACCGCATCTCTGTTAGTGATGTCCAACTCGGCAACATCGGTAAAGATGTAGCTATCAGTAGCACTCTCTGCTGCCTTTCTAATGGACAATCCCAACTGCCCCTCGGCTCCCGTAACTAAAACTCGCATAAATTCTTCAACAAAGTTCTGTGTTCATCCTTCTCCGAGAGGATTAGCTCCTCACTCGGCAGAGGCCACACAATACCAATCTGTGGGTCATCCCACGCAATGCCGTCCTCCACCTCGGGGTGGTAGTACTCATCGCACTTATACTGAAACACAGTGTCATCCTCCAAAGCAATATATCCGTGTGCAAAACCCTTGGGAATGAACATCTGGCGGTGGTTCTCACCACTCAATTCTGCGGCCACATACCTGCCAAAAGTGGGGCTCTCGGGGCGAATATCAACCGCCACATCCAACACTCGTCCCCGAACAACACGCACCAATTTGGCCTGTGCATAAGGCTTCCTTTGGAAGTGTAGACCACGCAGTGTCCCCTTGTGCGAGAAGCTCTCGTTGTCCTGCACAAACCTTACGTCAAGACCCGTAAGTTCTGCAAACTTACGCTCCGAAAAACTTTCAAAAAAGTACCCACGACTGTCGCCATACACCTCCGGCTCGACAATCACAACGTCCTCTATATCGGTTTTTATCAATTTCATACCCACACGGTCTGCTTTATCGTTTATCGGCCAAACGAAGCATATACTGTCCGTAGGCACTGCCACGCATCGGCTCGGCCAACTCACGCAATCTTTCGTTTGTAATCCAGCCCTTTCTCCAAGCAATCTCCTCCAAGCAGGCAATCTGCACTCCCTGCCTGGACTGCACAACCTCCACAAAGCGAGCCGCATCAAAGAGGCTCTCGTGGGTACCCGTGTCGAGCCACGCAAAGCCACGGCCCAACTGTTGCATATAGAGATTGCCCATTTGTAGGAACCTATTGTTCACATCCGTAATCTCCAACTCGCCCCTCGGTGAAGGCACAATGCTCTCAGCCACCTGTACCACGTCATTAGTGTAGACATAGAGGCCCGTAACGGCATAGTCGCTCTTGGGCTTGCTGGGTTTCTCCTCAATGCTCACCACCTTACCATCTGCGTCCACCTCTGCCACGCCAAAGCGTTCGGGGTTGGGAACTCGGTAGCCAAAGATGGTCGATGTGTGCTCCCTCTCGGCCCTCTCTACGGCCTGCTGCAACATACCCGTAAAGCCCTGGCCATAGAAGATGTTGTCGCCCAGAATGAGGCAAACCGAGTCGTCGGCAATGAACTCCTTGCCGATGATGAATGCCTCGGCAAGACCTTTGGGCTGAGGCTGCACGGCATAGTAGAACCTCACGCCGTAGTCGCCACCATTACCCAGAAGTCGCTGAAAAGCAGGCATATCGTGAGGTGTGGAAATAATCAAAATCTCCCTAATGCCGGCCAACATAAGCACCGAGATTGGGTAGTAAATCATCGGCTTGTCATAGACCGGCAATAACTGTTTGCTCACCCCCTTGGTAATAGGATAGAGCCTCGTGCCACTACCACCGGCAAGTACAATTCCTTTCATAGTGTAATCTAATGTGTTATGGTTTTAGGTTTAATGAGGTGTGCCCAACTCGACTGGAAGAAGGTCCACAGCCACGACTCATTATACACCAATTTGTGTTTCCAGCGATTAGCAAAGAAGCGACGAGTTTTCCACCAAACAATGCGCAAAAAACCCTCGGGTTTCTCTTCCGAGAACTCGGCATACAAAATGTCGTTCAAAATACGATTTTCGAGTTTGGCATCACGCTCTACGCCGGGGACAACATCCCTTTTCATACCAAAGTGGTCAATACAAAGAGCTGTGATAGCATCGGCAAACCTCTTCATATTATACTCTGCGTAGACCTCGTTCACACGTTCCCAATCTACATTTTTACCCTCGGCCTCCACAAATTGTTTCCAATCGCAAAGGTGGCGCACACTAACCCTCTCGGCTGCATAGTGTAGAGCCATGTGGCGCATGAGGAACAACGCATTGAACATTGCAGATGGAAGCATGATTTCTTGCTCATCAATCTTGTGCAAACGAGTCTCCTTGGCTGCCTCCGCTTTAAGTATCTTCTCGTATCGAGCACAAGAACGGTGTTGAGTTACATTGATAAAATCGTAGTGATTTTCAATCAACACCCCTTTATAAACACAAGTGGTGTGGTGATGAACATCAACATCAATATCCACTCCAAGTCGTTCTTTCAACACCTTGTCGGCAGCTTCGAGCTGTCCAAAATGATAGGTGTCAATATCGCTGAATGAACGATGATTGGGCTGTGGATAATAGAGACTCACGCCATAGCCCTTGATTACCATCAAAGGTATTTTGTTTTCGGCCATCAGCGAGGCGATTGTCTTAATCACATTAACTCTTGCCTCGTACTTATCCTCCGCAACAACAGTCAAGCCTGCAACTCTTGCAAAGACTTTGGCTGGCAGTTCTTTACGCAGACCGGCCAATCCATCACAGACCAAAGGCATCACATTGTGTTGCTGGGCAAGTTTGACCAATTCTAACCATTGGCTCGGCTCCAAATTTGTCAACAAACCACTATTTACCGCTTCGCCATTCAGCGCACCACGAACAGAAGCCAATAATATCTCGGAAACTTGATTCATAGCATTTTTGATTTTACCACCACTCCCGACAGTAAGGTGATTATTTCTTAACCATTATATCATCAACATCAAGAGGCGTGTAAGGGCCATCCTTTACTTCGAAAATAATAGTACCACTTTCAAAGACCTCCAATGTATGCCATTGACTCTTCGGAATATGAACCCCATAATTGCCCACTTGTGGATCGAGATGGAACCGTTCAACCTCACACCCCTCATCATTGTAGAACATAACATCTATCCTACCACGTAGAAGAATATATGTTTCCGCCGTATGAGTATGACGATGTATAGGCAACACCGTTCCCGGCTCTAATGCATTCAGTAGTCGTTGTGCCTTGGAGTCAAGACTCTCGTGCAGATTATAGTTCATTCTAAGTCTTCCGCTAGCTTTAGCCCTTTCAGTTAAAGCATCTAGATCGTCTTTATATAATTTCATTTTTATCAGAAACAATGTATTCCAAGGAACTTTCCAACTTATTTAAATACTTTTCTAATGTAAAATATTGTAAATAATAATCCCTTGAATTTTTACCCCATCTACCAAATTCTGATTGTTTACCCAGAATTTCTACAATTGCATCGGCCAACAACTCTTCATCATCCGGGCGGACACAAATTCCACAGTCTGCGCACCTAATAATGCCTTGTACATCTCCTCCCATTGATGCCAATATAGGCTTTCCTGCGGCCATGTAATTTTGCATTTTACCTGGAATAGTCAAGCCCAATAATGTTTTCCCACATAATGTTAATAGGCACACGTCTGCCAATTTATAATAATCGCCCATTTCCGAATATGATTTCCTTCCATGAAAGATAATCTTATCTTCAACATGCAACGAATTGGCCAACTCAACAGCATTCTCTAATTTTGAACCTGAACCAACAATATGAACTCTAAAGCCGTCAACATCTTTAATTCTATGCACTGCTTTGATGACCATTTCGATATTCTGACTTATACCGACATTTCCCATAAAGCATATATCTACACAATCATTATCTATTGCTGTCAGATCTACACCCTCCATTACATCTTCGGAATGTTGAGGCACATATTCTATCTTACTCTTATCAACATTGCAGACTTTACAAAGATAGTCCGCAAAGAATGTAGTCGTAACACCTATTCTATCTGCACTTCGATATATACAAGAAGATATGTATTTTGTTGATTTGTATATCAAGCCACTCTTATTATTGACATATTCAACCACCGATTCTGGCCACAAATCCAAACAATAAAGATAGAGCGGAATATGTTTGTTTCTTGAAACAATTATTGCGGGAATCACTTGAGTGATAGGAGATAACTGATATGAATATACGACATCAAATTCTTCTTTCAATATTGTGTGTAAATTCAAACAAGCCTTGATGCAAAAGCTCAAATAACTCAGCATCAATCCCAATAGTCCTTTACCTCTTGGCCTAGAAACAACTCTAACTATCTTTACACCATCTATTAGTTCAATCTTTGTTCCCCTATTTTCATACCCGTCATATATACTTCCGTGAGGATAATTAGGGTTTGTTGTAAGAACACAAACTTCATGGCCACGTGTAACCAACCCCTTCGCTATATCGTGAATGCGAAATGGTTCAGGATAATAGAATTGACTTACTATCAACACTTTCATAAGTCCATATTATATCACACTAAATTGCCGTATTCATCGCACAATATATCCCAATACTTGCGAACCAATCGTGTTCCATATTTCACAGAACAATCAGGCAACGACTCTCCCAACAACTGTTTCACTCGCATATATGGGAAGTTCATCCCCGCAGCAAGATAGATGACAATAGTGGCTGTAATGCGAGGATTCAAATCAGTCAAAACAGGATTGTCATTGGCATCCAGCATGAAATCAAAACCAATATTACCATCAAGTTGAAGAATTGACACAATGGATTCACACAGAGTATAGGCTGCGTCCTTCTTTTCCACAACACTCTCCATCGCTATACTTGCATGACTACTCGTATTGCGACGTCCTGCTATATACAATACTTTACCATGGTCTGCCAACAAATCAACCGTATATTCACATCCTGGCAGATACTCCATTATCATCATTTCGGGCAAAGCATCCAACTCTTCAAGAGTGGTAATCATCTCTTCCATGGTAGTGTAGAGCGATGTCGGCTTGGCATTAAGGAACAAATCCGACTTGGACAGGTCGCTTTTTATCACTCTCACGCCCCTACTTCCACTACTCTCCGACACCTTAACACACACAGGTTTACACGGATATCCCAACTTCTCCGCACCTTGTTTCAAATCTGCGATGGATTTCACAGAATAGTAATTTGGCACTACCAATCCATGCTTACGCATGTACTCATAGAGTTTATACTTGCTATTTGCAATCTCCAAAGTGTCGTTTTGAGATATTGCCACCTTCACTCCCAATGCATGGAACTCCTCAATTCGTCTTTGGATAATATTCAGTTCCATTGATATCTGTGGGAAAAAAACATCCACACTCTCTTTTTCGCATATGTGTAGTAGGTTGTCCACATAGTTAGGAGCATCTATTCTTGGTACCGTATAATAAGCATCAAGCAAAGGATCAATAATGGCGTCCGTGGCCATATCAACACCAATAAGTCGAATTTGTCTCTCTCCGTTTTCCTTCAAACACCTAAAAAAGCCGTGCATAAACATTGCACCACACGCTGTTGTCAGGATTGTCAAATCGCGTTTCACCATAGTTAATTATCAAAACTAAATTTAGAAAACACATCCTCAAATGTTTCTGCCCTCATAATTAGGCTTACATCTCCATTTCTACGCAACGCATACATTGCGCTCTGTGGTTTTATGAATTGAGGCTTAGATACTATTGAGTAGCCACCCACATTATTAAACACCAACACATCACCCTCTGCAAGAGGCTGATCAAATCCTGGGTACATAACATCTTGTTCCAAACAAGTGAATCCCATTATATCCATATTGGGGTAGATGCGCTGTTCTTTACCTCCTGGAAGAACCGTAATAGGCAACCTTTTCATGGTACAAATTTCGCCGAGGTTGTGATAGTCGCCATCCATATTGGCTATCCACCTACCTCTGATTTCTTTTATACTCAACACTTTGGACACAAAGTTGAGATATCTGGCGACTACTGTTGTACCCGGTTCTGTAAAGAGTATAGGTTTGTGTGTACAATTTGCATAATGATCAGCAATAGGGCGAATTGCACATTCCGCATAATCCTGATATGTCGGTACACTATCTCCTCCAAACTGTTCTTTCAAGAAAGCAGGCATATCGGCATACATTCCACTTCCCAAACTGATATATTCGGGGACGCCCAATATGTATCGATCTGCCACATCGAGCATAATCTCCGCCCTGCGACTCCAAGCGTCAACACCTCTTGCACGACTAATGTGGCAATGCACACCCACAAGTTTCACATTGGGAATAGCATTAAGGAGATTCACAGTATGCTTCATCTCTTCGCTATCGGGAACCAATCCAAAGCGTGAGATGAAGTTTCCGCCCACATCCATATTAATCCTCAAACCGAGTTTGTATAGCTTTTGCGGCTTTGTTGAAACATACGAAGCAATACGTTTAGCTTCATCCAAACTATCTATGTTCAGTATGCCACCATTGTCAATATGCTCATACATCGCCCCCCCTTTGGATGGACCATTATAGACAATTTGGTTGTTTGCATATCCAAGTTTGCGTGCCAACGTATATTCCATATCGGACACCACCTCTGCATACCCCCCTAAACTCTTGACTAACTGACAAACAAACGGAGTGTAATTCGTTTTATAGGAATATGATATTCTATAGTTTGGATATACTGCCTTAAAAGTGTTTTCTATATGTTTATAATTATCAATGAAGCCCTGTTCATCAAAAATATAGAATGGAGATGGAACTTTATTTATCAATTCCTTTATTGCAGATATCATTATTATAGCGTCGTTTCGTTATACATATCCTTTCGATACTCTTTCAAATGTGGTCTAAAATCTGAACCATAATTCTTTAAAAGGCGTTTGACAACTATCGCAAAGGTCATAAAAAAGATTTTTACATCAAGCCCAAAGCTAACATTATTGGCATAGAAAACCTCATATTCGAACTGTTCCTCATAAGTTGTAAACACCTTACCTGACAAACTATCAGGGGGTATCAATCCTCCGCGCACTTTGTGTCTATCTCTTTCGTGCGGTTTGAAATAGGGAAGATCTGCTTCCCTCAATGGGCGAGGCCCAACAAAAGACATATCACCTATAAAGATGGACCACAATTCCGGAAGTTCATCCAACGACGATGAACGAATCAATGCACCAACTCGAGTAACTCGTTGCTCTTCCGGCAGCAGTTCTCCATTCTTGTCACGTTTATTGGTCATCGAACGGAATTTATAGATGTTGAAAATCCTCTCATCACGTCCGATACGTCGTTGCGAAAAGAGTATTGGGCGTCCCATAGACAATGCCACAACAATCGCCAATATCAAATATATTGGTAATAGTATAATCATTGCCACAGCAGACAAAACAATATCAAAAAACCTCTTTAAGAATCGCCTATACATAGTTATTCAACTCTTCTAAACACACATTCAAAAGCCTCGGCATAGTTACAACCCGACTGAGCGCCACGATATGCTGCCAAACCTTTGATGGCCTCTGCACTACGTGGATGTGGATATGGACGCATTACACCACGATAGGTTGCAAGTGCCGCAAGTTTCACATCTATGGCCTCCTCGCCTACCTCAATAAATAGGTTCGGAATAAAGCGATTCATTGCACTATTTACCGACCACTCCGTAGAAGAGAGTACTTCCATATACCAAAACTCCTTCAATGGTTTCACGTCACTCCTACGCTGGAATAACCTAATGGCTGCCTGGCAAGCCAACGATGTATGCAAATGGTCATTATTGGTGTCTGAAGGATGGTGAGTAACAACCACATCGGCCTCTGACTTTATGATGGCTTGCTCAATAAATTGCACCAATTTAAGGTGAGGTACCGTATTCATTTCTATGTTGGGGAAATCTCCCTCATATTTATTTGCAACCCCCAGCATAGCAATGCTTGCATCAAGGTCGGCACTTAGTTCCTCATCTTCTGGCCTAAACGCACGTGCTTGAGCTTGTGTGGACATAATACATATCTCACACCTATGTCCCTCTTTTGTCAGTTTATATACTGTCGCGCCTGCACCCAATACCTCGTCGTCCGGGTGGGCTAATACGAACAAATAATTCATATCACTACTTCCTCCAAACCATTTTGTTTACGACACCGGTGTAGGACTGGATGAGTTTTACAACCTTGGTCGACACGTTTTCATCTACATAGTTGGGTACGGGAATGCCGTTATCGCCCTCCTTAACCATTTCAACCGCTGTATCTACCGCCTGCAAGAGCGATTTCTCGTCAATACCGGCCAATATAAAGCAGCCCTTATCCAGCGCCTCCGGCCTCTCGGTCGATGTACGGATACACACCGCCGGGAACGAGTGGCCTACGCTCGTAAAGAACGAGCTCTCCTCGGGCAGGGTGCCACTATCGCTCACAACCGCAAAGGCATTCATCTGCAAGCAGTTATAGTCGTGGAAGCCAAGAGGTTGTTGAACCTGCACTCGTGGGTCGAGTGTGAAGCCACTTGCAGCCAAGCGGTTGCGGCTGCGGGGGTGGCACGAATACAACACAGGCATATCGTACTTCTCGGCCATCTTATTGATTGCTGTAAACAGCGAGATGAAGTTCTTCTCGGTATCAATATTCTCCTCCCTATGTGCCGACAGCAGGATATAGCGGCCCTTCTCCAAGCCCAAGCGAGCGTGGATATCGCTTGCCTCAATATCGGCCAAGTTCTCGTGCAGCACCTCGGCCATTGGCGAGCCTGTTACATAGGTACGCTCCTTTGCCACGCTCGATGCGTTCAGGTAGCGGCGTGCGTGCTCCGAGTAGCAGAGGTTTACATCGGAGATAATGTCTACAATCCTACGATTGGTCTCCTCGGGAAGGCACTCATCAAAGCACCTATTACCTGCCTCCATATGGAAGATGGGGATGTGCAACCTCTTGGCACCAATCACCGACAAGCACGAGTTGGTGTCGCCCAACACCAGCACCGCATCGGGTTTGGTCTGCACCATCAGCTTATAAGAGGCGTTGATGATGTTGCCCATTGTTGCGCCCAAGTCGTCGCCCACAGCGTCCATATATACCTCAGGATCTTTGAGTTTAAGGTCTTTGAAGAACACTCCGTTAAGGTTGTAATCGTAGTTCTGACCGGTGTGTGCCAAGATGCAGTCGAAGTACTTACGGCACTTGTTGATCACAGCAGCAAGGCGAATAATCTCTGGCCTTGTACCCACAATTATAAGCAGTTTGAGTTTGCCATTATCGGCAAATTTCACATCTGAATAGTCGAGTTTGATTTCCATATTATTAAAGCTTTTAGCTATTAGCTTTTAGCCGTTAGCTGTTTTTTCAAATTAGTATGACAGCTTATTTAACCACCGGCTCGAAAAAAGTATCCGGTCTTGCGGGGTCGAAGCACTCATTGCACCACATAACCGTTACGAGGTCGTCGGTGTCCGACAGGTTGATGATGTTGTGGGTATAGCCCGGAAGCATCTGCACGGCCTCAACCTTACGGCCACTCACACGCCACTCCAACACCTCATCTGTCAGCACATTACGTTGTTGAATGAGGCCCTCGCCCGCAACAACAATAAACTGCTCCCACTTGGTGTGGTGCCAATGTTGGCCCTTGGTAATGCCCGGTTTGCTGATGTTGATGCTCACCTGGCCAACGCCTACCGACTTCACCAGCTCGGTAAAGCTACCCCTATCGTCCACATTCATCTTCAACGGGAAAGCAACCTTCTCTTTGGGAAGATAAGAGAGGTAGGTCGAATAGAGTTTCTTGGCAAAACTACCGGCAGGAATTTCGGGCATAACAAGCGACGTAGGTTGTGCCTTGAACTGCTCCAAAAGGTCCACAATATCTCCCAAAGTAACCTTGTGGGTTACGGGCACCGCGCAGTAGCGGCCACTCTCTGTCAACACGGTATCCACTCCCTCAAACTCGCAGTGGTGCTCCTCGCCTTTCAGCGCAGCCACCATCTCATCCACAAGGTCGTCGATGTAGAGCAGTTCCAGCTGGGTGTTCCTATCGTTAACCTGGATGGGCAGGTCGTTTGCGATGTTGTTGCAAAAGGTTGCCACCGCACTATTATAGTTGGGCCTACACCACTTGCCAAACAGATTGGGGAAGCGATACACCAACACCTTGGCACCCGTCTGGGCACCATACTCAAAGAAGAGTTCCTCGCCCGCAAGCTTACTCTTGCCATAGTCCGACTCCCCATAGCGGCCAATGAGGGTGGCCTGAATGGAGCTCGACAACATCACAGGTGCGGTGTTACCATACTTTTTGAGCGTGTCCAAAAGGGTGGAAGCAAAACCAAAGTTGCCGGCCATAAACTCGTCGTTGTTCTGTGGGCGGTTTACGCCCGCAAGGTTAAAGACAAAGTCGGCCTCGTGGCAATAGTGGTCGAGTTGTTCGGCGGTGGAGTCGATGTCGTACTCAAATACTTCATCAACAACCACGCCGCCATAATATTTAGCTTTGCCCTCCTTGATATTATTGAGTTGCGCCACAAGGTTTTTACCAACAAAACCCTTCGCACCGGTTACTAAAATCTTCATAGTGAGGATGTTTTACTCCGAACGAATCTCCCTTGCTTTCGAGCGAGGTTGCAAGCCGAGGTCCTCACGAATGAAGCGCAACTTCAAAAGGAGTTCCTTCATACCCTCAACATCCAAGCGGCGGGTATTGTGGCTGTGGTAGTCCTCAATCTTGGCAATCTCCTCGTTGCCATCGGAGAAGAACTTATCGTAGTTCAGGTCCCTATTGTCGCAGGGGATGCGATAGTAGTCGCCCATATCGATAGCCTTGGCCATCTCCTCGCGGGTTACGAGTGTTTCATACAACTTCTCGCCGTGGCGGGTGCCGATAACCCTAACCTCTGTCTGGCCGTATGCGGGATTAACCTTTGCGTAGGTCTGTTTGAGGGCCTCGGCCAGCACGTCAAGGGTGGCAGCGGGAGCCTTCTGAACAAACAAGTCGCCGTTCTCGCCGTGGGTAAAGGCATAGATAACCAAGTCCACAGCGTCATCGAGGGTCATCATAAAGCGAGTCATATTGGGGTCGGTGATGGTGATGGGCTTACCCTGCTCCATCTGCTCAACCCACAAGGGGATAACCGAACCACGGCTTGCCATCACGTTACCATAGCGAGTGCAGCAGATGGTGGTGGCTGCATTCTGGCCGAGCTCACGACCTTTGGCGATAGCCACTTTCTCCATCAGAGCCTTGCTGATACCCATAGCGTTGATGGGGTATGCGGCCTTGTCGGTGGAGAGGACAACCACATTCTTCACACCGTGCTCGATGGCCGAGAGGAGAACGTTGTTGGTGCCGATGACGTTGGTCATAGTGGCCTCCATAGGGAAGAACTCGCAGGATGGTACCTGTTTGAGAGCGGCAGC
>JBGUSZ010000025.1:0-29488 GCA_045132795.1 Tidjanibacter sp.
TCACGCTCTACTTGCTTTTCATCTTTCAGCCATTTTATGGCCTGACGACATGAGCTCTCGCTTTTCAACCCCTCAATATCGCTAAACTCACGAGCAAGGCCTGTGCTGTATTCCTTGGCGTTAATCAACTCTGTGAACAAATTAAGTTCGCTGAGTGCATAGTATGGGAGAGCAAGACCATAGGAGGTGTTATGTGTCGTGACAAAATCCCGTATAACATCTATGACAACTTCCGCACTGTCGCACTTCAAGTATTCTATGAGGGATTTCTCTTGTGATGCTCGTCTGCCTCTGGCTTTAACTTCTTCCTTTTGGATAATTGAAGGCTGAACTGATGTCGCTTTGTTGTTATCATCAGCCTTAATGGATTTCAGTGCCCACGATGCGATTTTTCCATTTCTTATAGATTCATGTAGTTCTACGTATTCTCTCCACGATTCATGGGTACGATAACCACTCTTTATTGAAGCATTGATAACATGTTTGATGGTACAGCTGCATGCAAATCTACCGAATATTCCAGCAGATGGATCATTGGCCATGGAAGTCAAAGCATCTGCCATCGTTTCAAAACTGCGTCCGAATACAAGCCAGTTCAGCACCAATGGGGCGGATAGCATTATCTGCCCCTTGGGACTTGCTGAGGATTGCTGATTGAACCATTGGCTAAATATCCCTTGGGGCTCCGCCTGTACAATCGGAGGTTCATTCTTCTGACGTTGGAATTGTTCTATGATATGTTGGGGTATAGCCTTTTCTTTGAAGTATAGCGTCATCTGCGAGAGGTTATCCATCGTGTCGTCATCGTAAAAGGTCTGCCAGGTTTTAATAAGACCGGGCAGTTGTTGATTGGCGGCATAGAAAAAACGGACAAACTGAAGTCCATCCCCATCATTCATTTGGCGAGCAAACTGTGCGTACTCTTCCTGATGAGTGTTCTTCCATTGCAACAAATCCTCCTTGAAGGCGTTGAAGTTGGCATATCTTTTATCTGTGGTGTCCATAATCGTTGCTATGAAGTTCCTAATCCAATAAATTCACAAGTTCCTTCTTGATTTCATCATCTATATGACGGTAACGGGCAAAAGCTCGGCTTCCATCTGTATGACCGGACATCGAAGCAATAAGGTTCGGATCCTTAACCTGTTTATAAAGGTTGCCGATAAAGGTCTTACGGGCAGTATGTGTGGTTGCCACCTCATAGAGTGGACGAGCCACATCTTCACGAGTCTTGGGGTCGATTACTCTCACCATGCGGTCTATGCCCACATACTTTAGAATGGCCTTAATCTTCTTATTGTAACCGAAATCTGAAAACCGTGGTAACAGTGCATTCTCCAAGTCCTTGTATCGCTCCAATATATCCAAAGCCTTTTGATTAAGCGGCACACGGACTGTTTTGGCATTTTCATGTTTGGTTTTCTGCGGTATATACTCCACACATCCATCTATGATATTGGCTTTGGTCAGTCGGTTCAAGTCGCTGACACGACAACCAATCAGGCATTGGAACATGAATATATCTCGATAAACGGCATAGTTTTCGCCCAATTCGCTTAGGTCAGCATAGTAAACCTTGTCACGTTCCTCCAGAGTGAGATAAAACGGGTCGCCATAAATGGGTTGTGCTATCTGATATTGGTCAAAAGGATTGTTCTTGGTCAGTCCTTGTTTGATACAATTTTTAATTACAGTACGAATGCGATAGAGGCTTCCCGAAATGGCATTCTCGGAACGCACCTGTTCTACCTGTCTGCGAGGTTCGTTCTGGTAGAAGAGAGGATACATTTCCACATACTTATGTTCTTCCTGTATCCAATGCTTGAACTCTCTGATGTCGTCAGCCGTTATTGAGTCCACACAAAGATGGAATCCACGCTGGTGCATCACTTCGTGACGGAACCGTTCATAACGCAATACTTTGCATAGATTATCACGATGATGCTTTTTGCTCTCGGCTGCAAGCGGTGTCTCGTCTATATATTTCTGAATCTGATACGACAGATGATACTCCTCACGCTTGTTGCCACCACGGGCATTGATGTTGGGGTGATGATACTCCTCGATGAGTGCTTTGAGCCAGGCTCCGTCTACACCACGTTGGTATTTCTCTGCTATGAGGTGCGTGATATTCTGTATGTCACGTTCAAGGCTCATTCGTTTCTGTTCCGATACCAAAACCACACGTGGTTTGTAGCCCTGTCTTTCGGCACTCCAATGATTGGGATTGATAGATAACTCACTAGCGGCTTTCAGGTCTACGCCTCCTACATCACGTACACGAAAATATATACGGGCCATCTCGGTTACATTATTCTTTGCCGAGGTCTTTCTTATAAATGCTGTAACTTTCATCGTGGGTAGTATTATAGGTTCTTAATTTATCATATCAACCAAACGTCGCTTCATATCGTCATCGATATTACGGTAACGGGCGAAGGCTCGGCTTCCGTCTACATGTCCTGACATTGAAGCGATGAGATTGGGGTCGGGAACTTGTTTATACAGGTTGCCAACAAAAGTCTTACGGGCAGTATGGCTGCTTGCTACTTCATACAACGGCTTTTGAACAGTCTGGTAGCCATGCGTATCAAGCAAAGTGACCATTCTGTCAATACCGCAATGATTCAGCAGTTCACGGATTCCTTGATTGTATTGGTAAATCTGCTTGAAAGGAAGAAGCTTCCCGTTTTCGCAATTATGTCGTTCAAGAATCTTTTTTGCTTTGTCGTGAAGAGGAACACGCACGGTCTTGGCCAGACATTTCTTGGTCTTCTGCGGTGTGTATTCTATGAATCCATCAACGATGTTGTCTTTTGTAAGCCTATAAAGGTCACCGACACGACAGCCTACATAGCAGTGAAATACAAAAATATCTCTGATTATTGCCAGTTTGGGATAATCACTCAAATCGGCATCATATAGAATGTTTCTTTCCTCACGTGTGAGATAGAATGGGTCGCCATAGATAGGAACCTTACAGCCGTATCGTTCAAAGACATCATTATCGGAATACTGCATCTTCTTACACCAACGGAGGAAAACGCAATAGAGATTCATCAGATTGATGATGGTGGTATTGGATAGTTCCTTGCGCTTGGTGTTGTAGTACAAACGGCTGGAATAGAAATCAGGATACTGCTCACGAAGAAGATACTCTGATTTGATATATTCCCTAAAATCGTTCATTTGATCAATAGTGAGTGTCTCAACAAAGAGAGTGAAATCCTGCTCGCCCAAAATCTCACGATGATAGTCGTAGTAACGCTTCATTTGACGCTCAAAACGCAAGATGGCTTGTCGGGCACCATCTGTACCTTCAAACTTCTCGGCATACTCTTCGATACGTTTAAGCAGACTCGGATGGGTACGCTCGTATGCAATATTGGGGTGTAGCACATCCTCAATAGACTGCTTTAACCAAGAACTGTCAGCCTTGTCACTGTAAGTTCTCTCTATTACCTCTATGATAGATGCTATTTGTTCGGCGATGCGTTTCTGTTCTACAATTGGGATAATAGTAGTACGCTTGTATTGCAAGGTTTCCATATCCCAATACTTATCATACACCACAAGCTCGGATACCACCTTGATATCCACGCTTCTCTCGCGGACACGGAAACATAGGTTGGAACGTGAGAGCTCTTTATCTAAAGATGCTTGTTTTTTGAGATAAATGGAAACTTTCATTGCATACGTTTTTTAATCACGATGCAAAGGTATATAAATTCCCGTAAATGTTCCCATATATCCCGAAAAAACTTGAAATGAATTGAAAGAAAATTTAGGTTGGGAAATTGTGATACCATTGTAAAACAGCGGTTTAGTTTAGTTTATTCTATAGAAATTGGACTGGACTAAACCAGTTATTTTTAGGTATTGCGGTTCCACACTTTCTTTATATTAACAGGCTGCCATATTGGAGTTGTATGGTTTGGGTTGACAACACAATTATAAACCAAACCAAAATAACTATGAAAAAACTCTTATTCGTTGTACTCGCTGCCATTGGTATGGCATCGTGTATGAACACCGATGAAGTCGTTGAGGTAAATAGCGACAACGCTATCGCCTTTGCTGACGCATTCATCGAGAATAGCGTTCGTGCTATTATTGAAAACGGCAACGACCTCAATCAGTTCAACCAGTTCAAAGTTTGGGGCTGGATGAAAGAGGGTGCCGTTGAGGCTCCCGTATTCAACGGCAGAGATGTTGAGAACAACGGTGCTGGCTGGACCTATAGCCCAGCACAGTACTGGGTTCCCGGCTTCACCTACACCTTCAAGGCACTTTCGTCGAATGGTGGTGACGGTTGGAGCACACCTAAGACCACCGACGGCCACCTTGGCACTGTAACCTTCACCAACAACGATGGTACTGAGGACCTCGTTTATGCAACTGCTGAGGTTGGCGCTCCCGCACTTGGCGCAACCAAGACCGTTGAGTTGAGCTTCAACCACCAGTTGGCAAAAGTTAAATTTACTTTTGTTTACGATGCACAACTTAGCTCTGCTCTTGGTGGTGGTTTGAGCGTTTTGGCAGAGAACATCACTATGAAAGTTCCTGCACAGGCTTCGATTGATTACAGCGCAGTTGCTCCCGCTTGGACTCGTGCAGATGTTGCTCCAATCACTCTTACATTTGCAAAGGCGGGTGTCGTAGGCGATGACACCGTTAAGGCAACCGAGTTGCTCACCATTCCTGCTGAGGATTACACCTATGAGATTACTTTCGATGTAAACCTCTACAAGAACGGCACCGAGAAAGTTAAGACCTTGGTTACCAAAACTGCGAGCGTAACTCTTGATGTTGCAATGGGTTGCTCGTACAACTTCACTGCCGAGCTCAATCCCGAGAACTTGCAGATGGACACCATCGACTTCACTACCACTGTTGAGGACTGGAATCCCGCAAACGGCGACATCCAGCAAGGTTTCGAGCCCGATGTTCCCGTAATCACCCCTCCCAACAACGAGATTTGGTACACCAACGGTAGTACCACTGAGCCTACCACTCCCAACAAAACCAATGTTTTTGGTGCTAATATCGTATCCAACCTCTATGACGCCAAAAAAGAGTGCTGGGCAATGAAATTTGACGGCGAGGTTGCTAAGATTGGGGGCGAGGCATTCGAAAATTGTTCGAGCCTTACGGGTATAACCATTCCAGATAGTGTTACTAAGATCGAAACACAAGCATTTCATGACTGTTCCAACCTTAAAAGTGTATCTCTTCCTAATGGGCTTACCTCAATTGGGGCCGGAGCATTTGAATATTGTTCAAGTCTTGCGAGCATAACCATTCCCGAGGGTGTTACCCAAATTGGACTATCGGCATTTGGTTTATGTGAGAGCCTTACGAGTGTAACTATTCCAGATAGTGTTACTAAGATAGGCGATATTGCATTCCTTGGTTGCGAAAACCTTACGAGTGTAATCATTCCTAAGAATGTGGCAAGTATTGGAACTAAGGTATTCCAGGGTTGTGATAATCTTGAAAAAATCTATGTTCAAGTTGGTAATAAGAACTATATCTCGTGGGATAATGCTGGCGAATACTACAATGTTTTGAGCACCATAGATGGTGAGAGAATTGTGGCGTATGCAGCTGCGTCGCCAATGACCGAACTCAGGGTCGGAACATCGCCCGTTGTTATAGGGGGTGGTGCTTTTTCTAACTGTGACAATCTGGTCTCTGTTGATATGGCAATAAGAGAAATAGAATCCAATAACTTCCAATTCTGTAACAATTTGTCTTACATAGATTTGACGGAAACCACTAAAATTGGCGAGTCGGTATTAGAAACTTCTAGCTCCGTAAGCGAGATAAATGCTCCCAAGTTGTCTGAAATAGGACGGTTTAGTTTTGGGTTCAACGATCTGTTGACTGAGATTAGATTGGGTAGTGATGAATTGTCGGTGCTCAACTGGGTTGGTAGTGCTAACCGCAAGTTGCAGAGCGTATATCTTCCCGCGGGTTTGAAGACAATTAGTGATTCGTTCAACGCCTGTCCTGCAATAAAAGAAATTTACATCAAGGCTGTTGTGCCTCCTGTCTTGACCAAGTCGTTCAACTCCATCAAGGATGACGCTAAAATCTATGTTCCCGCCGAGAGCGTAGATGCATACAAGGCAGCCGAGGGTTGGAGCGACTATGCCGACCACATCGTTGGCTACGACTTTTAATGGGCTTTAAGGGCCTTAATGAAAAGCGGTGCGCTTGTGGGCGCACTGCTTTTTTTGTCGACCGTCCACGGTTCACAAAAAAAACACTCGGGTAACCCAATCGTTGCCCGAGTGTTTTGCTCTATCGTTTGGCGTAGATGACCTTTTTGGTGTCGAAGAACTCCTCCTCGAAGAGGTCGCTGATGTTGTGGACATCGCATCGTAGGCGGGCCAAGCCGAGTTCTTCGGCCAAGTCGCCACCCTTCAAGATGAGCATTCCGTTGGGTAGCGAGCCTCGTTGTCCAACTCTCAACTTGGGCAGCGCCCATCCTTTGAGCGTCTTCATATCCGTAACTGCACGGCTCACAACATAGTCAAACTCGCCCTTCACCGCCTCGATGCGGGCGTTGATGGGGGTTACGTTCGTAAGCCCCAGAGCTGAGGCTACCTCCCTCACAACCGTAATTTTCTTGCCGATGCTATCCACAGCCGTAAACTCCACGTCGGGGAACAGTATGGCCAGCGGAATGGTGGGAAAGCCACCCCCACAGCCGATGTCGCACACCTTGGCCCCCACCTCAAAGCGGCACACCTTGGCGATGGCCAGCGAGTGCAGCACGTGGCGCACATACAACTCGTCGATATCCTTGCGGGACACCACGTTAATCTTTGCGTTCCACTCCTCATAGAGTGCACCCAGCGCATCAAACCTACGCTGTTGCTCCTCGGTGAGAGTAAAATATTTGCTGATAATTTCCGGTTGCATATAATATTTTAGTCTAACGTCCAACGTCTAATGTCTAACGTCCATTTTCAATTTTCAATTTTCAATTTTTTTGGCGATTTCTTCGGCCACTCGTGTGCCGTCCAGAGCAGCGGAGATAATACCTCCTGCATATCCTGCACCTTCGCCCGTGGGGTAGAGGTTGTCAACTGTCGGGTGGCAGAGAGTGTCCCTATCCCTCGGTATGCGCACGGGGGTTGAGGTGCGCGACTCCACGCCGATAATCTGCGCCTGGTTGGTAACAAAACCCTTCATTTTGTGGCCAAACGACTTGAAACCACCACGCAACGACTCGGCAATGAACTCCGGCAACCACTCGTCGCCACTCCCCACCACCGCTTTGGGCAGGTAGGATGTGCGTGGCAAATCAAAGGACCTACGGTGAGCCACAAAGTCGGCCAACCTTTGGGCAGGTGCTGTACCTCCGCCACCCACCAGCGAGGCTGCGTGTCGCTCCACCTGCTGTCGGAATTTCAGTCCGGCCAACACGCCCCACTCCTCGTGTAGGTGTGCAAAGTCCTCGGGCCTTACTTCCGTAACAATGCCCGCATTGGCCCACCTTGACGACCTTGCCGAAGCGCTCATACCATTGACCACACACTCCTCAAAGGAGGTCATCGCAGGAACAA
Organism: Tidjanibacter sp.; assembly: GCA_045132795.1. GTDB lineage: Bacteria > Bacteroidota > Bacteroidia > Bacteroidales > Rikenellaceae > Tidjanibacter. The sequence goes on from JBGUSZ010000025.1 coordinate 7,578, forward strand.
TCACTCCACCGGGGCACATACAGAACGAATAGACACCCCTCCCATTTACTTGTGAGGTCAGGGTGTAGGCCGCTGCCGGCAACCACTCCCTCATATCGCTCGAATGGTACTGTATGCGGTCGATGAGCTCCTGCGGGTGCTCCACCCTCACACCCATAGCCCACGGCTTGGCTTCGAGCAAAACGCCTTTGGCGTGCAACATCTCATAGATATCATCGGCAGAGTGTCCCGTGGCCAACACCACGGCAGCACCCTCAATCAACTCCTCGCCACACCACACGCCCACTGCTTTGCCACCTCTTATCTTGATGTCGGTAACTTTGCGCTCAAAGAGTATCTGTCCGCCCGCACGGATAATGGTGTGTCGCACCTGCTCGATGATTTTGGGCAGTCGGTCGGTGCCGATGTGTGGGTGTGCTTCGTAGAGAATCTCGGGCGAGGCACCGTGGAATACAAGGGTTTGGAGCGCACGATTGTAGTCGCCACGCTTCTTGGAACGAGTGAAGAGCTTGCCATCGCTGAACGTGCCTGCGCCACCCTCGCCAAAGGCGTAGTTGGACTCTCCGTCTACCTTCACGCCACGATGTATCTGTGTGATGTCCCTGCGCCTGTCGGCCACGTTGCGACCACGCTCCAATAGGATAGGTTTGAGTCCCAACTCAATCATTCGCAGGGCAGCAAAAAGTCCCGCAGGGCCACCACCCACAATAACAACCTCCGTTTTGCCGTTTACATCGGGGTAGTCGAAGTGTACCTCTTGTGGCTTTTCGTCGCCATCGAGGAAAATCTCCACGGTGAGTAGCACTCGGGGTGTCTGGTGTCGCGCATCCACCGAACGCTTCACAACCCTTGCGAGGGCTACCTGCTCACGGCGCACTCCGAGGGTGCGCACAGCGATTGCGAGCCACCCCTCGGTGGAGGCGGCCTGCTTGGGCGAGAGTGTTAAATTTAATGTTTTCGGCACGAAGTGTGAGTATTTTCGGCAAAAATAACTAAATTTGTGCAATATCCATCAAACCAAATGCGTAAACTCGTAATCATACCCACTTATAACGAGCGTGAGAACGTGGAGGCTATGCTCTCTACTGTGCTCTCGCTTGCCGGCGATTTCTCGGTGCTTGTTGTCGATGACGGCTCGCCCGATGGTACTGCCGAGATTGTAAAACAAGTCAAAATAGCCTCGCCCGAACGAGTGTTCCTGCTCGAAAGGGCGGGTAAACTCGGACTCGGTACAGCCTATATTGCGGGCTTCCGCTGGGCATTGGAGAGGGGCTACGAGGCTATTTTTGAGATGGATTGCGACTTCTCGCACAACCCCGATGATTTATTGCGTATGGCCGCTACGCTCGAAGAGGGCGAGGCCGATGTGGTTGTGGGGTCGAGGTATGTGAAGGGTGTGAATGTGGTCGATTGGCCTATGCGCCGACTGCTGCTCTCCTATTGTGCATCGCGCTATGTGAGGTGCGTTACCCGAATGCCTGTGAGGGATGCCACGGCTGGTTTTGTGGGCTATCGTGCGGAGGTGCTGCAAACCATCAACCTCGATGAGATAAGGATGAAGGGCTATGGCTTCCAGATAGAGATGAAATATTCCGCTTGGCGTTTGGGCTTCCGCATCAAGGAGTTGTCGATTATTTTCAGGGACCGCACAGCCGGCACCTCTAAAATGAGCGGCTCCATCTTTGGCGAGGCCTTTTGGGGTGTTATGGGCCTTCGCCTGCGACGCATAAAAAGAGCCTAAAATCAAAGGCTGTTGGTTATTAGCTTTTGATTGGTAATTACAAAATTCCTCGGGTAACGTTTCTGTTACCCGAGGTTTTTTGTGTCGGTCATCGGTATATTTACCACCCTCCGCCGAGTGCCTTGTAGAGCGACACATAGGCGGTGAGTTGATCGGCCAGCAGGGCGATGTAGTTCAACTGTGCGGAGTAGAGGTCATACTCGGCATCCACATAGTTGAAGTAACTCACCATACCATCCCGTTGCAGCGCAGCAGTCATCTGTTGCACCTTGGCATCAGCCTCCAAGAGTCGGAGGTTCTCGGCCACCTGCCCATTGTAGGTGTCGACGGCCACAAGCGCGTTCTCCACGTCGGCAAGCGCACCAATCACGCTCTGGCGATAGTTGAGCGAAGCTTGTCGCCAATTCTCCACCGCAATCTCCTCCTCACGTTTGAGCCGTCCGAATTGGAACAGCGGCTGTGTGATGTTGGCCGCAGCGAGCCAATAGAAGGGATTGTGGGCGGTGAGTCCTTTGAGCGAATAGGCCAACACACCTCCCTCGCCCGTGAGCGAAATGGATGGTAGGCGTTGGGCGTGTGCCACCTTGGTTTTGGCTGCCGCGACCTCCACATTATAGAACGCCTCCATCACATCGGGCCTACGCTCCAAAAGGGAGCTGGGAAGTCCAGCTGCCACCGATACGGGTAGTGGCGTGGCGGTAAGGTGCCCACAGTAGAGCCCATCAAGGTTGGCCGCACGGGAGTGTGCACACTCCTTCGAGTGGGCCGGAGGGGCAAACTGTGTGGGAGGTATACCTATGAGGGTGCAGAGCGAAAGGTTTGTCTGCTCCTTGGCTCGGCGGTAGGATTGGATGTCGGCAGCGATGGTTGCCGTGAGCGCACGAGCCTGCTGTCGGTCGGAGCCGGAGGCAAAGCCATAGTAGTAGAGCGAGTCCACTCTCGCTTGCGACTCCTCACGCAGGGCCAGACTTCGGCGGCAAATCTCCTCGCTACGCACATACTGCAACCACGCAAAATAGCTCTCAGCGACCTCGGCTTGCAGGGCGAGCATTGTGGCACGGTAGCCCCATTCGGTGGCCAACAGTTCGGCTCGGGCTGCCTCCGTAGCACCACTAATGCCTCCGAAAAGGTCCACCTCCCACGATACGGAGGGGAGGATGGAGTATTGTTGGCTGATAACTTTACGCCCCTCGGAGTTAGCCGCATAGGTGCCTTGCGCCCCCACACTCAACCCCAATGAGGGCAGCAGGGAGGCTTTGGTGGCAGCCAGCGACGAGCGTGCTTGCAGGAGCCTCGATGCGGCCACCCTCACATCGGTATTGTTCTCCACGGCGAGTGCCACGAGGCGGTTGAGTGTGGTGTCGCCAAAAATCTCCCACCAACCTACACCCACAACTATTGTGGTGTCGCCTCTCTGGGCAAAGATATACTCATTGGGAGCTACCACCGGCTCGATGGCGGGAGGTGTTACGGCACACCCAATGGTCCCTATGCCCACTATTGTTACCGCTCCAAGGGGCAATAACTTATCCAAAAAAAAGCGTTTCATAACTTTGATTCTTGTTTGATTTTTTCACGACGACGTTCAAACTTTGCCACACGCCCCACAAGATAGTAGAGCGACGGATAGACAAAGATGCCGAGCAGGGTTGCCACCAACATACCGCCCACAAGCGACACACCCACAATGTTGCGAGCCTCCGAATAGGCTCCCGACGCAAACACAAGGGGCAGTACACCGATGATGAACGCAAAGGCCGTCATAAGGATTGGTCGTAGACGCAGCCTTGCAGCACCAAGGGCCGCCTCGCCTAGCGTACGTTCCTCTTCGATGAAGATGCGGTCGGCATACTCCACAATGAGGATTGCGTTTTTGGCCGAGATTCCAATGAGCATAATGAGCGATATGCGCGCAAAGATGTTGTCGATAAAAATGGGGTTTGCCAAGTGGCCGAGCCACAGGAACAGCATTGCTCCAAAGATGGCCAATGGCACACCCAACAGCACACTCACAGGTAGCGACCAACTATTATAGAGTGCCGCAAGGGCCAAAAAGACGAAGAGCACTGCCAAGAGATAGGTGCCGGCACTATTACCCGCCTCGGCCTCCTGATAGGATACGCCACTCCACGCCAGGGTTACGTCGTTTGGTAACTCCTCGGAGGCGAGTCGTTCGAGTGCGTTCATAGCCGCGCCCGTTGACACACCCACCTTGGGCGCAGCATTGACCGAGATGGCATCATAGAGGTTGAATTGGGAGAGGAACTCCACACCCACCGTATCCTTCAAGGCCACAAAGTTGCTCACCGGAACACTCTCGCCACGAGAGTTGCTCACATAGTAGAGAGCCAAATCGCTCTCATCCCTACGATAGGAACTCTCGGCTTGGATGTAGGTCTGGTAGAGTTGCCCGAAGCGGTTGAAGTTACCCACATAGGCACCACCGAGGAAGGTGGAGAGGGTGGTGCGCAACTCTTCGAGCGACACACCTTGTTGGAGTGCCAACTCCTCGTTTATCTCCACACGGCGTTGGGGCACTTCTGCATTAAATGGAGTGCTAACGGATGCAATCTCCGGAAGGGCCCTCATCTTATCCATAAACTTGTTGGTCTGCTCGGATAGGTAGCCAATATCATCACTTCCTCTGTTTTGGAGTACAAACGTCAGGCCGGAGGTTACGCCCAATCCGGGGATGGATGGAGGTTCGAAGGCGTAGAAATCTCCATCGGGTACGCCCACGTAGAGCCCAGCGTTGATTTGGTCGGCAATCTCGGAGGCCGAGGCTTTGCGTTTGGAGTATGGTTGGAGGGCCACAAAAATCACACCCTTGTTGGTGGAGGCCACGCCCGAAAGTAGGTCGAAGCCCGCTGTGGTGGCCACATACCTCACACCCTCAATCTCGCCGATAGCCTTCTGTGCTGCCTTCATTGCATCTTCGGTGCGCTCCACCGAAGATGCATCGGGCAGGCTTACCGACACCATCAGATAGCCTTGGTCCTCGGATGTGAGAAAACCCGTAGGCAGAGAGTGGAAGAGCCACAAGGTTGCTCCGCCCGTGATAAGAACCAACACTATCGAGCGCAACGAGTGTCGTACCCACACCTCCGAGCGACGAAGATAGCCATCTGATGTACGGTCGAACCACTTGTTGAAAGTGCCATAGAGTCCCTTTGTGGCACGTGTTTTTCCCGCTTTCAACAGCAGGCTGCACAGGGCAGGCGAGAGGGTGAGGGCGTTGAATGCCGAGATGACAACCGAGGTGGATATGCCGATGGCGAACTGCTGGAAGAGTTTACCCGTGATGCCCTCCGCAAGTGCCGAGGGAATAAATACGGCGAGTAGAACGATGGTGGTGGCGATGATGGGCGAGGCTACCTTACGCATAGCCTCGGTGGTCGCCTTGCGTGGCGAAAGTCCGCCCTCGATGCCCACCTGCACCGCTTCAACAACCACAATGGCATCGTCAACCACCAAGCCGATGGCCAGCACAAGGCCCAACAGCGAGATGATGTTGATGGAAAAGCCCAACAATGGGAATACGGCAAAGGCACCTATAATAGATACGGGTACGGCAACAAGCGGAATGAGCATAGCACGTCCATCCTGCAAAAAGAGAAAAATCACCACAACGACCAACAGTAGTGTGAAGAGCATTGTGAGGAAAATCTCCCTCACACCCTCCTCAATTGTCTCCGTTGCATCCACCACTGTTGCTGTGGAGATACCCTCCGGATACTTCTCTTCGAGCGAGGCCATCGCTGCCTTCACCCTGCTACCCACCTCCATGGCATTACTGCCGGGAGTCTGATAGACCACCAACATAGCGGCCGGATTGCCTCCAAAGTCGGAGAGAACGCCATAGTTTTGGCATCCGAGTTCGAGGCGTGCTATCTGGCCAAGTCGGAGGGTTTGTCCGTTGGGTAGTTCTTTGACGATGATATTCTCATACTCTTCGGGGGTGTTCAGGGCGGGAGGGGTGGTTATGGTGTAGGTGAAATCGACCTCCTCGGCCTGCGGCTCGGCACCGAGCTTACCCGCCGCAAAGGTGGTGGCTTGCGACTCTATGGCCGAAGCAATGTCGCTCACACTCACCCCAAAGAGAGCCATACGCTCGGGGTTTACCCATACCCTCATCGAGTATTTGCCCGCACCCATAACCTGCACCTTGCCCACTCCGTCAATTTTGAGCAGCTCGTTGCGCAGGTTGACATAGGCATAGTTGGAGAGGAAGGCCCCGTCGTAGCGGCCATCGGAGTAGAGCGAATAGACCAACAGGAAGCCCGTTTGGGACTTCTGGGTGGTAACGCCCTGCTGTGCCACTTCGGCAGGCAAAAGGGAGGTGGCCGACGATACCCTGTTTTGCACAAAGACCTCGTCAAAGTCGGGGTTGGAGCCTATGTCGAAGAGTATTTGCAGACTCATTGAGCCATCGTTGGCCGAGGTGGTCTGCATATAGAGCATCTGGCTCACACCCATCACATTCTCGGCAATGGGTGTTGCTACTGCATCGCTCACCACTGCCGCATCAGCACCCACATAGGTTGCATCCACCTCCACTACGGGAGGTGTGATGTCGGGGTACTGCTCAATGGGCAGAGAGCGCAGGGAGAGCAGGCCAAAGAGGACAATGACAATGCTGATGACAATGGCAAAGATTGGCCTACGAATGAAAAACTTTTCCATAAGAGAGCGTCTGTTTTAGGATTTGAACTGAGTTTTTACCTTCTGGCCGGAGCGCAGTTTTTGTGAGCCACTCGTAACGACCACCTCGCCACCCGAGAGGCCGCTCTCCACAATCCACATATTGCCAAAGGTGGCACCAAGAGTTACAAGGCGGTAACTCACGGAGTTGTCCGTGCCAACAACCCACACGCCTGCTGTGCCAAGCCTCTGCGAAACGGCCCTTTGGGGGACCAAAACCACCCCTTGGGGTGAGCCCACATTGGCCACCACCGTTGCCGTTTGGCCTATTTTGAGTTCTCGGCGAGGATTGGGAAAGTTGGCCACGATGATAATAGTACCCGTCTGGTCTCCGGCATTGCGCTCGGTGTAGCCATAAGTGCCCTTGTAGGGATACTCACTGCCATCGGAGAGGATAAGCGAGATGTCGGAGAGGAGCTTTCGGTTGTCGTAGGAGGGTTCACCATCACGTCCCTCGCCTCGTAGTTGCAGGTAGCGGGCAAAGGGTATTTGGAGGTGTACACCCACCTGCTCGGTGTTAGACACCGTTGCGAGGGTAGAATAGGCCGTACCTTGTCCCACCCAATCGCCAATGGTTGCGCCCGCATCGTCGATGATGCCGTCGATGGGCGATTTGACGGTAGCGTAACTCAACTCCAAGAGGGAGTTGTCGAGCTCTGCTTGTGCCGACTCAACCTTTGCTTGTGCCGCAGCGTAGGCAGCTTTGTATTGGTCGAGCGAACTTTGGGAGATTGCATCAATGGCCGCCAGAGGTACCGCACGGCGATAGTTGTTGGTGGCCTCGGCAAGGGCAACCTTTGCCGACGAGAGGGCCGAACGGTTGGCCTCCACCGCCAAGCGCACCTCGGCAGCGTCGATGGTAAAGAGCGTTTGTCCCTTCACCACGGGCATACCCTTTGAGAACTCTTTGGTGAGTAGGTAGCCCTGTGTGCGGGGCTGAATGGTTGCATCGTAGTTGGAGTAGATGAGGCTCTGGAAACGCATAGGCATCACCACCGGCTCGCTGATGGCCCTTGCCACCTCAACCGTAAGAAGTGGAGCCGGGGCCTCCGTTTTACCCTTGCGCTCCCCACAGGCCACAGCCACAAATGCCACGGCCAAAACAAAGAAAACTCGTTTCATAGTCATAAAACTCAAATTGATTTACCCCGCAGCAAATGCAAATCACAAGCCAAAACAAAAACATCTCCCAATCACACGCCTATTATCCCATTGTAACTTAATAATTTTGAGGGGTCAATGTTGTATTATCAACATAAAATATTGAAATTTGCGCCAAACAATACCCCTGAAAGTTTGGTTGCTCGGCAAAATCTTCTTACTTTTGTGCTGTGCTCGTGTGAGCCGACATATTTTTAGAGGAAGTGTTTAGCTTTTTCCTTGACGATTAAATTTGGCGATTTATTCAGAGAACAAGGACAATCCAAACATTCTCACTTGGTATGGTATATGCTGGTGTCATATACCTGTTGCCTTGTGTGGGGTATTGTTTATTTGTTCTCGGGTCCGCCAAAACCTATCGTCAGATAAACTAACGACTCCACACTTTCTTATTTATTAAGTGCCTCGCAGGAGTCCTTGGCAACAAAAACCATTAAACTCAAATGAAGAGATTTTACAAATTGTTTGTTACGACTTTGTGCGTAGCAACCATGGGTCTGTGCCTACCCCAACAGACCTTTGCAATGGACCAGGAGCCTCAAACCGAAGAGGTGGTGGCAGTGGACGAGGCTGCCGTGGAGGAGGGCGAGAAGTACACGTTTAGTGATTTTCTCAGCGATGCATTGGAGGTACTGATTGTCATCCTTGTAATCGGTACTATCCTCGCCTGGATTGGCCACATGGTCTATGAGAGATTCTTCCGCAAACCCATGCCCACCTACACGGTGGAAGGGTTCCAAAGACTCCGCACCGAACAGGGCCTATCAAGCGAGGCAACCAACGAAGAGGCTGATAGGGTTTGCGACTTGCTGAATGGCGCCAAGAGCGGTTGGTATCACGATAGCGAATACAATATCGATTGGATTCCCAAGAAGAAGGTATACAAACACACCATGAACTCCATCAATGAGGTTATCGCCCTCAAACCCACCAGCACCCTTGCTGTGGACTCCCTGAACGAACTCATCGAGGAGATGAACTACATGAACAAACGCACCTTTGACGTTTCCAAACCCCTCTTGTGGACGGTTGGTATTGTAAGTGTGCTGATGTGTATTCTCATGGGTAGTAGCGAAGGTTTTGGTGCCGTAATTGGTATGGCAGCCATGTTTGGTATCAACATCGGTGTCTATTTGTTGGCTTGCCAAGCCCCCAACTGGCTTGCCCTCAAGCGCGAGGAGAAGGGCCGCGGTAAGAGCAGTTCGGGCCTTATTGCCGGTGTGCTGGGTATGATTGCCGGTGCCAAGACCTACAAGACCGTAACCAAATGGAGCGATGGTACAACCACTACCGATACGGACAACTCCGAAACAGGTGTTGCTCTGATTATCGCACTCGTTGTATTTGTGTTCCTCACATTCTTCCTTTGGGTGATTGCCATCTGGAACTACCTCCGCAACTACGTTTTGCACTTCTAAAAACACCCTCACACATAGCGATAGGGGCGACCATTTATAGCTCGGTCGCCCCTGCTTTTGACAAACCTCACATTATATTCTGCAAAACAAAATGAAACAACTATTGCGTATTTTACTCTTAGCAACAATGCCTATGTTGCTGTCTTCGTGTGAACTGTTGGAACTGTTCGAAGAGCCGTGCGACCACAGTTTTTATGAACAGCGAATAGATGAACTCGAAGAGATACAAACTGCTCTGCACACTCTTATGGGTGTCTTGGAAGAGGAGTTGGCCATTGTGAAAGTGGAGCAATATTCTGATGGAATAATTGTGTATTTCTCTGACGATAGTTATCGCATAATCTACGACCACAGCGGTTTTTTGTCTGTTAGGCAGGACTACAAGTATGTTTACATCACGGTAGACGAGGACCAGATTGTCTTTCTTTTGGACTCCTACGACAAAAACCGCAAGATATACTACACCACCACTGATGGTAAAATTCTCACCCCCACAAAATCAACGCCCGATATTTTCCAAGCCAACCTCATCTCCAATGTCTATGAAAACGGACAAGGGTGTTATACCTTTGATGACGAGGTTACCATAGTTGGCGACTATGCATTTCAGAAATGTACCACATTGGCAACCATCAAACTCCCCGACAGCGTTGTAACATTGGGCCGAAACAGCTTTGACCATTGCACCAGCCTACGCGAGATACACTTGGGTAATGGACTGACTTCCATTGGCCAATATGCATTTTGGTCCTGCACGATGACCGAAATTGTAATCCCTGAGTTGGTGTATAGTTTTGGAGAGGCCTCATTTGAGTATTGCAGAAACCTGTCAAATATCTACGTCAAGGCTATCACTCCGCCCAACATCCGCCCACGAGCCTTTGATGCCAACGCCTCCAATCGAAAATTCTACGTTCCACAAGAATATGTTGCGGAGTATAAAAGAGTGTGGCCCAGCTATGCCAACCTCATAGAGGGATATAAATTTTGAAGCGGCTTGCGTGTTGTGAGGAAAAATAGTGCGATTTTTTGAGGGTGTTTTTTGAGGGTTATTCGCCACACAATCAGATTGTTGGCATTTTGTGAGTTGCAAAATTCACATAAATTTTCAATTTTCAATTTTCAATTTTCAAATTTATATGTATTTTTGCACGCTGAATCGGTAGCGGAATCTCTTATGAGAACACAGGAGTCCGTAATATTCCCTACCTTAACTTTTTTAACCGGTTATAAAAAATGGATAACTTAATCAAAATTGCAGAAGAGGCAATGTGGGCACCCAAAGAGGTTCCCTCGTTCAAAGCCGGCGACACTATTACCGTTTCGTACAAAATCATCGAGGGTAATAAGGAGCGCGTTCAGAGCTTCCGTGGCGTGGTAATTCAGATTAAAGGTCGTGGTGTTACCAAGATGTTTACCATCCGCAAAATTTCCAATGGTGTTGGTGTAGAGCGTATCTTCCCCCTCTACTCGCCCCACATCGAGTCGATTGAGGTGAACAAAGTGGGTGTTGTACGTCGTGCTCGTATCTACTACTTGCGCAACCTCACCGGTAAGAAGGCTCGTATCAAAGAGAAACGCTACGTTGCCAAAGAGAAATAGTCAACCTATTTCCGCTGCACAAGCAAGAAAAAAGGAACCCAGACGTGGGTTCCTTTTTTTTGTTGCCTCTTGGTCGGCAGACAGACAAGCTCAGAGATTTTCTCGGCTGAACGCTGACCGCTTACAGCTCCGTTTTCCAGAGGCCGTGGAGGTTGCAGTATTCATAGACAGCAACAACCTTCTCGCCACACACGCACACTTCGGCGCAGGGTTTGTCCTTCAAGTTAATTAGTCGGCCACCACCGCTGGCAAACTCAACATAGATGAATGCGATGTGGTGCTCGGGGAGCATTGGGTGCTCCACGCTGCCCACCTGAATACGCAACTTGCAGTCGTCAATCTTCTCCACCACGGGAACGTGCTTCTCGGTGCTTGCATCCACGGTGTTTGCCACGAGCTCTTCCATCTTCTCACCACAGCAGAAGGGTACTACACCCGAATCAACGGCTGCGAGGACCACATTGCCACACTTGTTACATTTGTAGAATTTCATAGTTGTAAGGGGTTTTAAGAGTTATTATTTTGTTTGTGTTTCATCAAACTATGTTTGTTACCACAAAGATAATACCATCCAACGCAAAAGTCAAATCGGAAATTCTGATGCGCTTATAAGGTTTGCCTATAACGCAACTATTATAGACTATTGACACCCTCTCCCTCTGTCATAGAAAAACACATTCCGTTTCGAAAATTTGTGCTATCTTTGCGCAAAGAACAAAACCAACAGAGAGAATGAAACAACCCGTAATATTCATAAGCAACGACGATGGCTATCGTGCCAAAGGTTTCAACGCCATTGTGGAGTGCGCAGCGCAGTTTGGCGACGTTATCGCTGTGGCCCCCAACGACACACAGTCCGGCAAGGCACACGCAATAACAATGTATGACCCACTCTACCTCACCCTGCGTCGCGATGAGGAGCACATCAAGGTCTATTCGTGCAATGGTACCCCCGTGGACTGTGTGAAGATGGCCTACGATTGGTTACTGCCCAAGTTAGGCGTGGAGCCTTCGTTGAACATTAGCGGTATCAACCACGGTAGTAATGCTGCAATCAATGTGCTCTACTCGGGCACTATGGGTGCCGCCATCGAGGCGAGCTTCTACGGAGCACCCTCAATTGGACTCTCACTCGACGATCACGACCCCGATGCCGACTTTGATGCCACCATCGAGTTTGCCAAAAAACTCATCCCTGCGATGTTGGGGGTAATCACCACCGAGCCCTTGTGCCTCAATGTCAACGTGCCCATTGCCCGCCCCGAGGAGATTAGGGGCCACCGCATCTGTCGCCAAACGAGGGGCTTTTGGAAGGAGGAGTTCTTCTGCCAGCAGGACCCTCGTGGGCGTGATTATTTTTGGCTTACGGGTAGTTTCTGCAATCACGAGCCAGAGGCGCAGGACACCGACGAGTGGGCACTCAAAAACAACTACATTGCCGTTGTCTCCATCAAGGTTGACCTCACGGACTACACCCGCATCGAGCAACTCAAAGGGTTGTTTTAGACTACGACCGACGACCGACAAATTGCAATAAAATAGGTGTGCTTACCAAAGCACACCTATTTTTATGTTTTGCCCTCTTATTTTGCACTCTTGAAGAGTTTTTCTTTTCCGTAGCGGTATTTCTCTAATTGACCGAGGTGTCAACCATTTTGCCCTCGGCCTTACCCTCCATCTCTATTTGCATCTCCACCATCGTTACGGCAGCCCTTGCGAGCGACACTCCGTCGGGGTAGGAGATGGTGGTTACGATGGGCATATTCCAATCGAGGACAATGTCGGTGAGCCCTTCGAGCGCAGCGGTCAGCACTGCGGGGTGTTCTTCGTGGGGCAGGAATGTCAACACGGCATCTACGCTGGTGAGCTCGGCAAAACACTTGGCAGCCAAAACGGTCTCGGACGTGCCGGGCACGGTGCGATACTCCACCTCACCTTCCACCTCGGTCAGCTGCCTGAGGGTGTGCTCGGCAATGGAGGCCTGCTCGCCACACCCCTCCACAATCACAAATCCGAATTTCATAGCCGTCATAGTTTCTGTGTTTTTTGTTTTGGCAAATATAGTGCTTTTGCACCAAAAAGAAAAAAGTTCGCAGGTGTCGTTGCCGATACCTGCGAACAAAACTGACTATTTACATTCGAGAGCCTATTTTAGGCGGCCGATGTAGGTGTCGATATCACGAGCCTCCAACGAGGTGTAGTACTCGTCGGCAATGCGCTGGTAGGCCTCCAATGCAGCAGCGGTGTTGCCCAACTGCTCCTCGGCCAAGCCGAGTTTCTTCAAATAAACGGGGGCGGTCAGCGAGTTGTCGCTTGCCTTCACTGCCTTGCGGTAGAGGGCAGCTGCCTTCTTAAAGTCGCCACCATTAGCGTAAACATCGCCCTGCAAACCTGCGTTCTGTGCATTCACAATCTCTGCGGGAGCACCCTTGGCTGCACGATATTTGCGGAGGTATTTCAGAGCGTTCTCGCTGTCGCCAAGTTTGAGGTAGGAAATACCTGCATAGTGAGCAGCAAGCGAGCCCTGGGGAGTGGTTGCGTAGTTCTCAACAACCTCTACAAAGCCTGCGTTGTTACCATCGCCATCGAGAGCAACCTGCCACTGCTCGGCGTTGAAGTTCTGAATTGCTGCAAACATCTCTGCCGAAGCCTTCTCAGCACGGGGCTGTGCGATGAGATATTTGTTGGCGAAATAGCCGCCAATGATTACGAAAACTGCAACGAGTACCCATACGATGAGTTTCTCGTTTTTCTCAAAAAACTGTTCGGTTTTGCTCACTGCCTCGGTTACTACCTCCTCGTGAGTAATCTCCTGATTCTTTTTAGTTGCCATAGATTTTATTGTTTTTATATTTGTTTCCTCTTTGGGTTCGAACTACAAAAGTAAATCTTTTTGTGTAAAAATCGCAGAGAGTGGCGATTTTTTTTCTCTATTCGTGCAAAATTGCTACCTTTGAGCCAAGCAAAAAGGAAAAAATGCGTTTAGGAAGACTTTCGATACTCAATTTCAAGAACATCACCGAGGGTGAGATTTCTCCCTGCGAGGGTATCAACTGCATCGTTGGCAGCAATGGTGCGGGCAAGACCAATGTGGTCGATGCCATCCACTACCTCTCGATGAGCAAGAGTTCGCTTTCCCACACCGACGGACAGAGTGTGCGCCACGGCGAGGAGTTTTTTATGCTCTCGGGCGACTACTTTGCCGACAGTGGCAGGGCTGTGGGTGTTACCTGTGGTTTTGGCAAGGGTAAGGGCAAAACGTTGAAGTTTTGTGGCAAGGAATACGAACGCTTGGCCGACCACATCGGAGCCGTTCCGGTGGTTATGGTGTCGCCTGCCGATGGTGCGCTGGTGAGCGACTCTGCCGACGAGAGGCGCAGGTGGCTCAACGCATTCATTTCCCAACTCGACCACCCATATCTCGACAACACAATGCGTTACAATCGTGTGTTGGCCGAGCGCAATACCCTCCTCAAACAGGGCGAATACATCATTCCCGAGTTGCTCGATGTGCTCGACGAGAGGCTTGCCGACTTGGGTGAGAAGGTGGCTGCAACCCGTAGGGATGTTGTTGGCCGTCTGGCCCCATTGGTGGAAAAATACTACGCTTTCATTGCCGACGACCACGAGCCCGTGGAGTTGACCTATCGTTCCGACCTCAACGAGAGGCCCTTCTTGGAGGTGTTGCAGAGTGTGCGCCAGAAGGATGTTGTATGTGGGTTTACCAACTCGGGTGTCCACAGGGACGATGTGGTTATGAAAATTGGCGGCTACCCTCTCCGTAAGTATGGCTCGCAGGGTCAGCAAAAGTCGTTCCTTTTGGCCCTCAAATTGGCCCAATACACCCTTCTGTATGAACGCTTGGGCGAGCGACCTCTGTTGTTGCTCGACGACCTTTTTGACAAGCTCGACGAGCGAAGATTGTCGAGGCTCATGGAACTTACATCAGATGGCGACTTTGGCCAGATATTTATCACCGATTGCAACCGAGAGCGACTGATTTCTGTGCTGAAAAACAATGGTTTACCATTCCGCCTGTGGGATGTTGCCGAGGGCGAGATTGTCCAAACCGAGTTGCCCGAATAGGCTCCCTCTAATAGTTAAACCAACACCCCAAAACAATCCCAATGAGAAGATGCAGACCTATGTTGCTCGGCGAACTTTGGAGCAACTACAAGAGCGAACATCCCGAGATAGAGCGCAGGATTACCGAGGGCTCCATTCCGGACGTGTGGGCTCGTGTGGCGGGTGAGCATATCGCGGCGGCCACGCAGGTCAACTTTGTACGTGGTGTGCTATATGTGAAGGTGGGCCCGAGTATGTTGCGCCACGAGATTTTCATCAATAGGGAGAACTTCCGCTTTGAGATGAACTCCATTTTGGGTAGCGAGTTGATTGGTACAATCATAGTGAAATAGCCTTTGGGTAAGGCCATAACAACAATAAGGAGTGCTTCACACGAAGCACTCCTTTTGTGTAGGGGGTATGGGTTGATTTAGAAATTCTTGCGGATGCTGATGGCGTTCAGCACGGGAGTTCCTTTCTTGGGAACGAACTCCACAACGATACCCTCATCGCCCTTTACATCCACCTCAAAACGCTCCACCATAGGAGTGTAGACACCCACCTGAGCCAGAATGTCGAAGTCGGAGAGTACCTTCACGCCATTGATCATCACGTCGAACACCCTCTCTTCGCCCTCGCTACTGATGGCCTCGTTACCGAGGTTGTAGATGGATGCTTTCACCTTGCCCGACAGCTCGGCAAAGTGGAGATATACGGAGTAGTTACCTGCGGGCATATCTGCACGGAATGCCTCCAAACCGGCCCTTTGAGTTTGGTACATAGGGTCGCAATCGGTCTGGTTGATGGCTGCGGCCGATGCTGGCTGCGAGCCGTGGCGCGAACGCTGACGAGCCTGCTCACCACCGATGTAGCCCCACGAACCCTCGGTGTAGGCCTGCTCGGGAATCCAAGTTACGCCTGTGCGGGGCTCCTCAAAATATCGGTTGCTGCCGAGCAACACGTTGAGCCTTTCGGGAGCCTTCTGTTTCACCACCTCAAATTCCACAGTGTAGCGGTCTTTGGCTTTGGCAGTGAGTGCTTCGAGCGAGTTTTGTCCATCCACAAATGGTACTTCAAAAATAGCGTGGTAATTATCAACCTTCTTGGTGCCGAGCGACTGTCCGTTGTGGAGAAGTTCCACAGTGGGCTGGTTGGTATAGACCTTGATGCGCTGCACCGACACACCCTTGCTTGTTTCAGCACCGGCACGATTGCTCCACGCCTTGTTGCCGATGTGCACTACGGGGGTGCTGTTGAGCGCCGACTTGTAGTAGTAGAACACGTCTTTGTGCTGACGGTCGTGTGTGTTAAGGCCTTTGAGGTTGGTGTGTGGGATAGCGTCGCCACGACTCTCGGAGCCGAAGTCGTTGAGGTTCCACACATTACCCGAAGCGATAAAGTCGCGCTTCATAATCTCTGGTAGGTAGTGCTCGTGATAGAGCTCGGAGTAGTCGAGTGTGTAGTCGAACCTCTCGGATACGGAGGAGTGGAGCCTGCTGTCGGCGTCGGCACCATACTCGCTGATGGTGAGGATTTGGTTGGGGAACATCTCGTGCAACTCGTCGAGAGCCCTGCCGAAGTCCGCAAACTTACCGCCATACCAGCCGGAATAGATGTTCCAACCGAGCATTTGGGGCACGGCTGCTATGCCACTCTCAATGTAACGCTTGGGAGCGTGGTGGCAGGGAAGCAGGGTGTAGCGTGTGGGGTCGAGTGTACGCAACATATCGTCCACCTGCTGTGCAAGACCTGTCAGATATGGGAAGTATTCGTTTTTGAGCCATTCGTTGTCGGTAGAGGGGTGGCGGAGCTGAATCTCGTTCATATAGGCCCAGATGAAGACCGAGGGCGAGTTGAAGTTCTGATAGAGCATCTCCTCGGTCATCACGAGGGTGTTGTGGGTAAAGGCCTCGGAGATGGTTACGGCGTTCACAAGGGGAATCTCCACCGAGGTGACGATGCCGAGCCTGTCGCAAGCCTCCATCACCCTTTCGTGCTGTGGGTAGTGCGACACGCGCAACGAGTTACCACCCATCTCTTTGAGCAACTCCACGTCGGCGGTGTGCCTTGCGTCGGTGAGAGCGTTGCCGAGGCCGGGATAGTCTTGGTGACGGTTGGTGCCTATGAGCTTAACGTGGCGACCATTGAGGATAAGACCATCGTTGGGGCTAAATGTGAAGGAACGCACGCCGAAACGGTCGCTCACGCAGTCGATAACCTCCTTGTCAACCACCACCGAAGCCCTTGCGATGTAGAGATTAGGAGCCTCTACGTCCCAGAGTTTGGGCTGCTTCAACTCGAAAGCGATGCGCTCGGAGTGGTTTGTGGTGGGGGCTTTGAACTTAACCTTACGGCTCTTGGTGGCAACCACCGTGCCTTCGTTGTCCACCAACTCAACAACCACTTCGGCCTTCTGCTTGGCCTCGCTCGACAACATAACTTCTACCTCAACGGTAGCCTTTTCGGCACTCACCTCGGGGGTACGGATGAAAAGACCTTTGGTGGCGTGGAATGTTGTGGAGATGTTGGTTTTGGGGGTTTCGATAAGCTCCACGTTGCGGTACAGACCACCGTAGAAGGTAAAGTCTGCCGAGAGGGGGCCGATGTCGTCATTGTGCGAGTTGTCGACCTTGATGGCGATGATGTTGTTGCCACTTTGGAGCTGGTTGGTGATGTCGAAGGAGAAAGCGAGATAGCCGCCCGTGTGGGAACCTACGAGGGCGCCGTTAACATAGACCTCTGCATATTGGTTTGCAGCACCGATGCGAAGGGTGTAACGGGTGTCGTCGGCCTTGTTGATGCGGAGCGTACGCCTGTACCAACCGATGGTGCGTGTGTATCCGTCCACATCATCGAAGGCATCCTCGGCGTTCCACGAGTGTGGGAGGTTTAGCTGCTGCCACTCTTTGTCGTTGAAGTCCACAGCTGCGGCATTGTCGGCTGTGAGAGCGAAACGCCATCCGGAGTCGATGGTGCGCACCACGCGTGCACCCACGGCGACTTGTGTAACCACCATTGCGGCGAGAGCCACAAGGAGTGTTTTGAAAAGGTTTTTCATAGGGTTATGTTTTTTGTTTTTTGTTTGCTTTGGTGCAAATATAACAAAAGTTTAGCGAATTTCAACACGTGTTGAAACCCGCTAAACTTTCTAATCTATTTGTTCAAAATGGTTGCCCTATTCTGTCAGGTCAACAACTTTGATACAACGAGCATAACGAGCTGTACTGGTCTTGGGACCAGAAGGATCACTTTGCTTTTTGTGTACGTTGAAATAATGTGCATCTGCCGCATTTTTTTCATTAGAAGTGAATACGCTATCGCCACCTCCCGACTTGGAATCAAGAGCCACACCACCAGTTAAGCTTTTGAGTTGGCTGTTGAAGTAATAACAAGGGGTGTCTGGTGTTGCGGGGTCTACACCATCAGCAGATACTTCATCATAGGTTGCTACTCCGTGATATCCAGCAATAAGCGCTTTAACCTCTCTGCGGGCAGGCAAATACCAACCTTCACCCATATCTACACAATATTTGAATGCAGGGTGTTTGGTGTAACCTGGGTCAACTCCTGCAACAACAGCCATATTCTTGGTTCCGTCATCGAGGCTCGCATTAGTGTTTGAGGATGTTGTGTTTGTTACGGTAGTTTTGTCTGTGCAATACTGTTTCTTCTCGCTTCGACCGGCTACGATTTTAGCCTGAGTCTTGTCTGCCGATATCCAGAATATTACACCTTCGTTATTAAACACATCGCCAACCTTGTAGGCGCTTGTGGGAGCAGCCTCAATGGTAATCGACTTCGATGCGCGAGCACCATAGCCGATGTTGCCACCTTTGAAGGTAACCGTGGGGTGAACACCCTTGTTGCTGGTTACGGTAACGGTGAAATCAACATCCGAGTAGTCTTTTGCACTTACCAAGAAGCGAACATCAATAGACTCGCCTGCGGCTACCTCACCATTGGTAATAGCCAAAGGAATGGCCTTCTTCTGATTTTGAGTGTAAACAATGGGAGCATTGGGAGTTGTCAGGTCAATGGAGTGGGTACCAACCAAAAACTCGGTCTCGTTGGCGAGATTTACCTCAGAAATGGTGATGTCCTCACCGGTGTTGTTGGTGATGTTCAGACGCAACATTCCAAAGTAGGGGTTAATGGCATCAAAGACAATAGCCTGACCATATTCAACATCTTTGGCTTGACCATAGGCAAAAATGTAGTTGCCGAAGTTCTCCCAAACAGAGTGGTTTGTGTTGTATTTTTGTGCCGATGTGAGAGTTTTCAACAATGCGGTGGGGGTTGCATCGTCGTTGTTCCTGCGGGAGTAATAGATGTAGAACTCGTGGGTGTCGTCTTCATCGCCACTCCAGGTTGCATCGCCGGTGATGGTGGCAGTTTTGCCATCGGCGGACACAGACTTAACGGTGTAGGTCGAGTTTTTGCCGGTGGGCGACACTTCGCCATTAACTACGTGGAAAAGGCCAAGAACATCGCCCTCTTTCCAAGTGATGGTCTCACCATCTTCGCCAAGCATCACACGGCTCAAATCGCCGATGGTGATTTCGATGGGTTTGCCGGTGGCGTCGGGGGTTACGTTGCCCTCGGGGGCATTTTCGCAGGCTACAAAGGTTGCAGCAGCGGTGAACATTGCGAGGTATGCAAATATCTTTTTCATAGTCTTTCTCATTCTTTAATAGGGTTAAACATTCAAAAAACTACTACCACTCCTGCTCCTCGCCGAAGCCATTGATGATCAAATCAAATTCGTTGGGCTCGGAGATTGCAATGCCGTGCTCAACACAAACCAGCTGCTCTTCCAGCTGGGGTGGAAAATAAGGTGTTTTCATGATGTTTTCTTTGTTCTAACTATTGTGTGTTTTTTGTTCGATTTCTTTATTTGCCATAGACCATCTTCAAAATCTTCTCGGCATACCTTTCGCCAATCAGAAGTTGTCCGTTACGGCCAAAGTGGGGGTCGCTCTCGTTGATGAGCATATCGCAACCCTCGCTCGATACCCAATCCGAGTAGGGAATCTCGGTGGTGATGGAGTGGATGATGGGGTTGAATTTGTCCCTGTTGCTGTGCCAAGGCGCAATCTCGCCCGCAATGAAAGGCACGGCGGGAGCATTCAACTCGCTACGCAAGCCACTCACAAGGGCTTTCAGTTTGTCCATATAGCCCGAGGGGTTGCTACTGTTCGACTCGCCCTGATGCCAAAGGATACCTTTCAGTTCGCCATACGCCTGTGCTTGCTTGGTGCGCCTCACGGCCTCGGCGTAGAACGACAGGCTCACACTCGACTTGACGCCCGCAGCGTTGGTGTAGTCGAAGGTGGTTGCCTTGCCCTTTGCCCACTCGTTGATGTTGGAGCCACCACGAGCATTCACCACGAGGAGAATCTTGCGACCCGTGGCAGCATAAACCTTCTTGGAGAAGCCCACACCGGGGTTGATTTGCTGGTGTTTCATCTCCTTGCGGATGGTGGAGTATTGGTTCAGGGGGCTGGTGGCAGGCACCACATTACCCTCGGTGTCGAGGATGTAGACACCCTCGATGGGTTTCTCGTCGCCGGCAATCATCGTACCTCGCCCCGCCATATTACTCTGGCCGATGAGCAGATAGACATCATACTCACCCTCTTGTTCGGTGACGGGAGGGGTAGGGGTGGGTTTATGGGGCTTGGGAGGCTCCATCTTCTGATTGGCGCAGCCTCCCAAAACCACCATAGTGGCTACAATAAGCGATAGGAATCGTTTCATTGTCGCTCTCATCTCTCTCTTGTACGTTAAACTACAAGTTTACAACTTTGATACAACGAGCATAGCGCGAAGTGCCGTGCTTAGGCTGCGAGCCGTTGTCGTATTTACCCCAACGAACATAGTATGCGTTGGTGGCAGTCGATTGGGTGCTTGAGAAGGCACTATCACCAGTGGTCTTCTTGGGGTCAAGAATGGTGCCGTCGGCAGCGCAAGCCAAAATGTAGCCCTCAAATGCGGTACGGGCAGCCAACTCCTCAGGAGTAATGTTCTCGTGGTTGTCCACGGTTGCTTTGCCTGCATCGGTGCCGTTGTAGGCCTCAAACAGTGCAACCAACTCATTCCTTGCGGGCAGATACCAATCACCTTCAAGTGCGTCGCAGTAGGCAGCAGCAGGGAATGTCTCGGCAAAGTCAACCTTATTAGCTGTTGCAAAGGCCTTCATAGCGGCAATATTGGGTACGCCATCTTCGGTGTTGTTTGCTTCTGGAACATCGGCAGCAGCACCATTGATAACCTTAGGACTCCAAGGTTTCTTCTCACCATAGGGGTAGAGAACCTTACCGGTCTTGCCATCCTCCGAAATCCAGAACAATACGCCACCCTCAACGGTTGCACCAATGCTGATTGTGCCCTCTGCGGGCTTCTGAGCCTGAGTTACAGCGATGGTCTCGCTCACTGTGGAGCCCTTGGTGTTCTTGGCAGTTACGGTAACGGTGGTGCTACGATCGGCGCCACTCTCGTTAGCCGACAGAGCAGTAAGGGTGATGTTCTTGTCGTCCTTCTCTGCCTTCAACCAAGCCTTGCCATCCTCGGCAACAGCAACGGTTACATCGGTCATATTGCTCTCATAGCTGATGATTGCCAAAGCAGCCTCGGCGCCACCCAATTTAGCCTCTTTGGAACCAAGAGCAAGGGTGGGAGCAATCTCGTCCTCCAAAGCCTGGGTAACGGTTACGTCAACGGTGGTGGTGTTGATACCCACACCTGCGCTAACGTGAACAACGCCCACACGAGCAGCTGGCTGTGTGTTGGCAGCGGTGGTGGTAACGGTCAGAGTGGTACCATCCAACTTGGCGCTCAACCACGAAGCAGCCGAGTAGTCAACCTCGACGCTCAGAGTCTCGCTGTCGGAAGTTACGGTAGCAGTGGCGGTTGCACCTTTGGTTTTTGCCACATTCAGGGCCGAAGGTTCAACGGTTACAGTTGCGGGGGTGTACTCCTCCTGCTGGATTTCGTCACCCTCCTCACTTGGGGTACATCCCATTACCAATGCAGCAACGGCGATGCTTGCCAAATAGAAAATCTTTTTCATAGAGTTTTGTGTTTTTGATTAGTTAATGATTAGTGTTTATTTGTATGTTGTTTGTTCTCTATTTCTCCTTCACAACAACACCGCTTTCGGTGATGCCGTTCTCGTTGTAGGCATCAACGGTGTAGTAGTACTCCACGCGATTGGTGAGGATGTG
>JBGUSZ010000026.1:0-2193 GCA_045132795.1 Tidjanibacter sp.
GAGTGTGTTGAGCGAGTCGATGGATGTGAGGGTTTGCTCGGTGTAATATGCGTGTGAGAATTCCGATGCTCCCAACTTCTCCGAAGGCGATACAGGGAACCTGACTATTTTGTCGGTAAATGGAGTGTTGGGGCTAGCCCACAAAATCGAACGGAAGTCGGCGACGGTGGACCAATGGCAGTAGGGGAGTAGTACCACGTTGTAGGCAAGTCCTTTTGACTTGTGGATGGTGGCGATGGTTATGGCGTTAGCCCCCTGAGGGAGAGCAATGTACTCCTTGTAGCCACAGTCGTTCCACCACTGTAGGAACAGTGCAGCATCGGCAATCTTTCGACTGCAATAGCCTATTATTTGGTTGTGAAAAGCCTGTATGTAGGGTATTTCGTTGGGGGTGCAACACTGTGTGTGGTGCAACAAAATCTCGTTGAAAATCTCCTCGGGTTGCATCAATGCAAGCGAATTGAGCCACGCTGATTCTTCCTCCGAAGGCAGCGCCTCAAATGGGCTATTGAGGTATTTATTGTAGGTGGCCAGACTGATGCGGTCTTTGGGGTTGATAGCGATGCTCATACACGCCACCATAAAACGTACCGTAGAGGAAGAACCTATTTCGAGCGCTTCTTGGGTTACAACATCGAATACATATTTTTCGTAGCCGGGTGTGGTCTTTGCGCCAAGGAGCATCTCGGCGATGCGCTTGGCCTCCTTGTTGGAACGCACCAAAATGGCTATGTCTTTCGCACGATAGCCCCTATCCTGCAACTCACAAATGCGAGCTAAAATGGGGTGCGATTCTGCTTTGGGCTCCTCTTTTTCGGCATTTTGTTGTTTATCTTTGTTATCCTTTTTGTCCTCCTCGTAGACAGTGATGCTTACGTAGCCCTTGCCGCTCTTGTCGTTGGATTTCTGGCCCACAATGTCACCTTCCGATTTTGGGAAGAAATCGGTGTATGCATCCGCTATGTATTCGTTGAGCCGATCTTTCAACTCGGGAGATAGGTGGTTGCTTTTGTGGGCCTCTTGAAGCATTGTGCTCACCTTTTGGCATAGCCACCCAATGGCGTGGACCATAATGTTGTTGTTGAACTCAACAACCTTTTCACGACTACGGAAATTGTAGGGCAGTGATGAAGTTCTCACCTCTTCAAAATCGCGCTGTACGCCGTGTGATAGCAGACTCCAATCGCCACCTCGCCAACGATAGATGGATTGTTTGACATCTCCAACCAACATCACAGGTGCCTCGTCGCTCTGTGATACGGCATTTTGCAACAAAGGAACTAAGTTGTTCCATTGGAGGGTGCTGGTATCCTGAAACTCATCAATCATAAAGTGGGAGTATCGATTGCCAGACCTTTCGTATATGAACGGTGTGTCGTTGTTGGATATGAGCTTACAGATGAGGTCGTTTACATCGGTAATGGGGAGTATTTCCTCCTTATCGCAAATTTCGCGCATCGACTCTTGAAGGTCGGCGAGTAGTGCAAAGTCGCGATAGAATTTCGACAATATGGCAGCTGTATTTTCGGCTGTTTCCACCTGTGGATAGGCATCGCAAATCTCTTGCAGAGCCTTGCGAAGGTCGCCTTTGAGAGAGTCGATAATGTGGGCTTTTGGGGAGGTTTTGGTGTACCACTCGTCCTTGTAGAGGGCATTGAGTACGGTAGTGCTCGGCTTGTCTATTTTGCCGGAGGCGATTTTTTGGACATAGGCAGCCACGCTGCTGTTGGCATTCTTGAAATCGCTCGCTACAAGGGCATTATCATCCATTATCTTAATGAAAGATTTAGCACTTTCCATCAACTGTTTTGCGGCTGTATCGGCTCGCTTGAATGAGCTGTTTACGATTTGACGCAGGAGGGGCTTGTCGGATGACTCAATCTGGGCTTTTCGATACTCCTCCTTGAAGAGCTCTTTACCCAAAGTGGTGAGGCCCTTGCGGATATCCCACCCTTCGCCACTCTCGATTTTCTCACCAATAAAGTCGAGCACCCAACTACGCAGGTCGCTTCGCTGGCTCTCGGAGAGTTTGTCCAACAGATTGTCGGCAGCCCTTGCGAGTAGAGAGTCGGTTTCGAGTTCGAGGTTGAAATTGAGGTCCACATCGAGCTCCTTAATGAAGGCCCTCATCACACGCTGGAAAAACTTGTCGATGGTCATCACTGCAAAGTTGTTGTAGTCGTGCAGGATGAG
>JBGUSZ010000027.1:0-3159 GCA_045132795.1 Tidjanibacter sp.
CTCAGTCGCTTTGCGACAGCTCCCCTAACTTAGGGGAGCAGCTTTTTTTTCGCGGGTAACGTTTTTGTAACCCGTGAGGAGAGGAAGGGCAAGGAAGGGCAAGGAAGGGCAAGGAAGAGCAGAAAGGGTAGAAAGAGCAGAAAGGGAATTGAAAATGGGAAATTACTCCTCCCCTAAGTTACTCCTCCCCTACGAAAGGGGAGGTCGGGAGGGGTGGTCGTAATTGCGCTCGGCGGCCTCGCCGAGCAGGAGGTGCCACTTTGTGGCGGAGGGGTATGCAGACGGTAGACGGTAGGCGGTAGACGGTTGTCGGTCGACAATAAAACAACAGACCTCTCTGGTGCTACGCACCATCTCCCCTAACTTAGGGGAGGAGTAATTTTCAATTCCCTTTCTGCTCTTTCTGCTCCTTCTGCCCTTCCTCTCCTCACGGGTTACAAAAACGTTACCCGCGAAAAAAAAGCCGCTCCCCTAAGGTAGGGGAGGTGCCGTAGGCGGAGGGGTATGCAGACGGTAGTCGGTTGACGGTAGACGGTTGACGTCTAAAAAACGCAAAGTGCGGAGGGAATTTTGCAGGCGTTGCCTGTTTTGTGTATTTTGGTCGGAGTGCTATCGAACGTTTATCAGCACCACCAAAAAACGCAAAGTGTGCGGCAAATGCAAGGCACACAAGAAAACCACCTCCGCAGTTTACAAACGTAAATGAGGAGGTGGTTTATCGCAGTGTAACGCCGCAGTTGCCGTGCAATCTGCGTTTTTTATCTCTTGGTGAGGGCGATTACCAAAGGAGCCTCATCAAACTCACTCTCCACCACAAAGTCGCCCTTGGGCTCGGCCGAGAGTACCACATCAAGAGCCAGAGTCTGCTGACCGATGAATGCTCCGTAGGCCTCAATGGCGCCCACAAGCTCCTCCTTGTGCTCTATCTCCACGCTGATGCGGTCGGTAACCTCCAAGCCGCTGTCCTTACGAGCGTTCTGGATGCGGTTGACAAGCTCGCGAGCCACACCCTCCTTACGCAACTCGTCGGTAACGGTCACGTCGAGCGCAACGGTGAGTTTACCCTCGCTTGCCACCAACCATCCGGGCATATCCTCCGAGGTGATGTCGAAGTCGGCAGGGCTGACAACAACGCTCTCGCCTGCCACTTCGAGGGTTGTTTGGTCGGCGGCCTCGATGGCTGCAATCTGCTCCTGCGAGAAGGTAGCCACGAGTGCGGCCATAGGCTTGGCCAGCTTGGCATAGCGGGCGCAGAAGTTCTTGAAGTTGAGCTTGATACGTTTGGTAATAAGGCCCGTGGTGTCGGTGATGAGTTCCACATCTTTCACGTTCACCTCGCCCATAACGAGTCCCTTCACGGCCTCCAACCTACGGCCCATATCGGCATCCAGCACGGGGATGATGACCTTGGTGAGTGGCTGGCGCACCTTGATACCCACCTTGCGGCGGAGTGCCAACACCATCGACGAGCTCCTCTGTGCGAGTGCCATCATCTCTTGGAGGTCCTTGTCGATAAGGCTCTCGTCGCACACGGGGAAGAGGTTGATGTGCACCGAACCCTCGTGGCGGCCACTCACAGCGTTCAGGTCGGCAAAGAGCCTCTCGCTGTAGAATGGTGCGAAGGGGGCCGAGAGTTGAGCCACCACCTCCAAGCAGGTGTAGAGTGTCTGGTAGGCAGCGAGTTTATCCTGGCTCATACCGCCACCCCAGAAACGCTTACGGTTGAGGCGCACATACCAGTTGGACAAGTTCTCGCCCACGAACTCCTGAATGGCCCTTGCTGCGGGCGTGGGGTCGTAGTCGGCAAGCCTCTCGCCCACAAACTTAACCAACGAGTTGAGCTCCGAGAGAATCCAGCGGTCAATCTCGGGACGCTCCGCTACGGGCACCTCCTGCTCTGCGCCGGTGAAGCCGTCCACGTTGGCATAGAGGGAGAAGAAGCCGTATGTATTATATAAGGTACCGAAGTATTTACGCCTAACCTCGTCCACGCCGTCAACGTCGAATTTGAGGTTATCCCAGGGCTGCGAGTTGCTAATCATATACCACCTTGTGGCATCGGCGCCATATTTATCCATCACCTCAAAGGGGTCAACGGCGTTGCCCAGACGTTTACTCATCTTGTTGCCGTTCTTGTCCAGCACGAGGCCGTTGGAGATGATGTTCTTGAATGCCACGCTGTCGAAGAGCATTGTTGCCAGAGCGTGCAATGTGTAGAACCAACCACGTGTCTGGTCCACACCCTCGGCGATGAAGTCGGCAGGATATACTTTGAGGAACTCCTCCTTGGTCATCTCGAAGGGGAAGTGCACCTGTGCATAGGGCATTGCGCCACTGTCGAACCACACGTCAATCAGGTCGCTCTCTCTACGCATAGGCTCGCCCTTGCTCGACACGAGAATGATGTTGTCCACATAGGGCCTGTGGAGGTCAACCTTGGCATAATTTTCCTTGGAGTAGTCGCCCACCACGAACTCCTTGTATGGGTTTTCGGTCATCAGACCAGCCTCCACCGACTTCTCAATCTCGGCTTTAAGCTCCTCAATGGAGCCGATACACTTCATCTCGGAGTAGTCCTCGGTGGCCCACACGGGGAGTGGAGTACCCCAGAAACGACTCCTCGAAAGGTTCCAATCCACGAGTCCTTCGAGCCACTTGCCAAACCTACCCGTACCGGTCGATTCGGGCTTCCAATAGATGGTCTTGTTGAGCTCGATGAGCCTATCCTTCACAGCCGTGGTGCGGATGAACCACGAATCCAAGGGGTAGTACAACACGGGCTTATCGGTGCGCCAGCAGTGGGGATAGTTGTGAACGTGTTTCTCAATCTTGAACACCTTATTCTGCTGTTTCAACGATATGCAAAGAACAACGTCCAATGTTTCGGCCTTTGCAGCCGCCTTCTCGTCGAAACGGCCATCTACGGTATATGCAGGGTCGTAGGCGTTTTTCACATAGGCGCCGGTATATTTCGAATACTCCTCAACGTTCACGCAGTTCTTCACAAACTCCTCATCGAGTTCGTCTATTGTCCAGAATTTTCCTGTAAAATCCACCATAGGACGGGTTTCGCCCTTCTTGTTCACCATAAAGAGCGAGGGGATGCCTGCGGCCTTTGCCACAAAAGCGTCATCGGCACCGAATGTGGGAGCTATGTGA
>JBGUSZ010000028.1:0-102067 GCA_045132795.1 Tidjanibacter sp.
CCGTAACCATCGGAATTTTCAACATTAAGTGATGCCACTCAATGTGTTATGGGGTATTAGACCGAATTTCTCCAGATTATCCCCCAGTTACGGGTAGGTTGCATACGCGTTACGCACCCGTGCGCCGGTCGCCACCAAGAATAGCAAGCTATCCTTTGTGCTGCCCCTCGACTTGCATGTGTTAGGCCTGCCGCTAGCGTTCATCCTGAGCCAGGATCAAACTCTCCATTGTAAAAAAAATTAAAATGTATTGTTAGAGCCTGACTACTTCTTTTTTCCGTTAAAAGGAATTGAATTGAACTTGCGAAGTCTTAAAGACTTCGTGCTTTCTGCATTCTTTTTCTCTCTTAAAAACCAATAAGTCAAAGAACCTTTTTCGGTACCTCACCTTTCGGCGAGGCGCTAAAAAAATCGCCGCTGTTTCAGAGGCGAGCGTGGGTGCAAAGATAAAAGCTATTTTTGTAACCACCAAATTTTTTTAGAACTTTTTTTTGCTTTTCTTATTTCCCCTCGACTTTCGCCGTGGTTATTTCTGAATTGCGGATGCAAAGGTAGCTACTTTTTTCAAACCTGCAAGTGTTTCCCTCAAAAAAAATGCAAAAATTTTAGATGTTTTTTACAAATTATTGCAAATCAAATACTTATCTTTTGTTAAATTATTGTTAACAAGGGACAGCGGGAGCAGAATGTGCTGTAAGGGCAGAAAGAGCGGTGGGTGAGGTTTATTATATATAATATATAGGTATGGGAGTTAGATGCGGTAGAGATGTTCATTTTGGAATATTTTGTATATCTTTGTCCTGCCACAGCAAACACAAACTTAATCGAATATGATTGGAAAACTTCTACTCGTAGTATTCTACCTATTGGCTCCCGCAGCTGTTTTGTGGGCTTGCCGCAAGGTTAAAGTGTTGAACAAAGTGGGTCCTGTACTCACACTCTACATCTTGGGTGTGGTCATTGCAAACCTACACATCGTACCTGCCGAATATGGCGGCATCCAAAAACTCTTGCAGGATGTGATGATTCCTCTTGCAATACCGATGATGTTGTTCGGCTGCAACTTCAAGAACTTTAAGGCCGGCGTTACCGTTAGAGCTTTCATCGTTGGCGTTCTCTCCGTTGCTGCCACCGTAGTTTTGGGCTTCCTGCTACTCAAAGAACACCTCGGCGTGAGTGGTCCAACCATTGGTGCCACCCTCTCAGGTCAATACACCGGTGGTGCGGGTAACTTTGCAGCCGTGAATATGATGCTCGGCAAGAGTGGCCTCTCAGAGGAGATGTTTGCTTTGGTTGCCACCTGTAATCTTGTGGTGTCGTTCTTCTACCTTATGTTCCTGATGGGTGGTGGTGTGTCGATTGCACGACGTATTGTACACGGCAAGGACTACAAAGCCCACAACGACATCATCAACACCGAGGAGTTTGTAAACAATAACCCCTACAAGGATTTTGGAAAGAAGAAAAGCATCATACAGCTGTTGAAGGTATTTGTTGCCGCTGCTGCGGTAGCCGGAGTGTCGCTGGTGGTTAGTGGTTTCTTCAAGGAGGGTAAACCTTTGTTTGATATCTTGGGTGGCGACTTCTCGATGGTTGCACTCATTCTCACCCTCACAACCATCAGCCTTTTGCTCACGGGCTTCAAGGGTGTGCGCTCGTGGGACAAGAGTTTCGATGCGGGCATGTATCTCATCTACATTTTCTGCCTTGCGATGGCAATGTTGGCCGACCTCTCGCAACTCGACTGGAAGTTGGGTTTGTGGGTGTTGGTATATCAGGCCATCATTGTTTTTGGCTCTCTTGCCCTCGGAGTGTTGCTGGCCAAACCCTGCAAGGTGGATGCCGACAGTGCGGTCATCACCTCCGACACGCTGGTCAACTCGCCCATCTGTGTGCCTATGATTGCTGCTACAATGAAGAACAAAAATGCCATTATGGTTGGTATCACCAACGGCCTTGCGGGCTATGCTGTGGGCAACTATCTTGGCTACCTGATTTTCACCCTGCTGAACACTCTATAACAAGTAATAACACCACTACTCCGACGCCTTCCGATATGGGAGGCGTCGTTTTTTGTTGCATTTTGGAGAAAAAGTCGTATCTTTGGGCTGCCACAAATAATGAACATAGACCCGACGATGCCATCCACACACATAGCTGATGTCATCATAAGGGCCATAAAATGAACAAGTTATGTTGGGTAAAATTCTTCTTATTCTTTTCTACCTGCTCTCGCCAGCTGCCGTTTTGTGGGCGTGCAACAGGTCAAAGATTTTGGGTAAGATAGGGCCTGTTCTGGTGCTCTATTTCCTGGGTTTCATCATTGCAAACCTCAATCTTATTCCTGCGGACTACTTCCCGTTGCAAGACACCCTCTCGACCATTGCCATTCCATTGGCTCTGCCGATGATGCTGTATAGTTGCGACTTCAAGAAGTTCTCCATTAAGACCTCGCTGAAAATCACCATTATC
Organism: Tidjanibacter sp.; assembly: GCA_045132795.1. Classification (GTDB taxonomy): domain Bacteria; phylum Bacteroidota; class Bacteroidia; order Bacteroidales; family Rikenellaceae; genus Tidjanibacter. Next base: position 2,473 of record JBGUSZ010000028.1, read on the forward strand.
GGAGTGTTGTCGGTCGTAGCAATGGTTTTCGTTGGTTTCTTGCTGTTACACAATCATTTAGGGGGGGATTCCAAAGCAGCTATTATTGGTGGTGCCATTGCGGGCAAGTGTACGGGTGGAACGCCCAACTTGGCCGCATTGAAGGTAATGCTCGAAATGGACAACAACACCTTCATCATCCTCAACTCCTTCGATATGATTATCTGCTTTGTCTATTTGGTATTCCTGATGAGTTTCGGTATCAAGTGGGCACGCAAAGCATTGGGACGAGGCATTTACACCACCGACCACGAGGTAAACGTGGACGAATATACCGAGAAGAACCCCTACAAGGACTTTGGCAAAAAGAAGAACCTTCTTCAACTTTTGAAGGTGCTATTGCTTACACTCGTCATCGTGGCCGCCTCGTTTGGTATCGCCACCTACGCCAAGCGTTTCGACGAGAACATCTTTACGGTGGTGATGATTCTCTCCCTCACTACCCTCGCGCTCATCTTCTCGCTCTGGAATGAGGTCAAGAGTTGGGACAAGAGCTACGATGCAGGTATGTATATCATCTACATCTTCTCCATCGTTGTTGCTTCGATGGCCAACCTACGAGCCATTGAGTTTGAGGGCACATTGGCCATTGTTGCCTACCAGGTGATTGCCATCTTCGGCTCGCTCTTCCTCACCATCTTGTTGGCAAAAATCTTCAAAGTGGACGGCGACACCACCATTATCACCTCCAACACCCTCATCAACTCGCCAATATTCGTACCCATGATTGCTGCTTCGATGAAGAACAAAGACATTATGATTGTGGGCGTAACCATCGGTTTGGTGGGTTATGCGTTGGGAAACTACTTGGGATTTATCATCTACAAATTCCTTTTGATTCTGTAAACCGAAAAACAAACACACATATAAACGGAGAAACAAACCCATGAAAAAACAAATCATTCTTTCGTTGGCCTGCGCAATGATTGCCCTCGGAGCAAGCGCACAGGCAAAAGAGGAGGTAAAAACGGGTTGGAACCTCGGCCCACTGCCTGCTGTGAGCTACAATAGCGACCTCGGATTTCAGTATGGCGCACTGTGCGACTTCTTCTACTTTGGCGACGGTAGCACCTACCCCACCTACCTCCACAAATTCAACGTGGAGCTCTCACGCTACACCAAGGGCGAAACCATCGCACACCTCTTCTACGACTCGAAGTACCTCATCCCAGGCCTGCGACTCACTGCTGCTGTGAGCTACCTCGACTCGGCAATGTCGCCCTTCTACGGCTTCAACGGCTATGCCTCGCCTCTGGACTACGACCTCACCAGCGGTAGCTCGTTCTACTATATGGACCGTACAATGCTGCGTGGTATTGCCGATGTGCAGGGTAACATTTCCGACCGCCTCACTTGGATGGCCGGCCTCACCTTCTGGAACGTAACCACCGGCGATGTAGAACTCGACCAATACAAAAACGAGGAGTCTCTCTATGAGTTATACACAAAAAGCGGCCTTATCAGCGACAATGAGGTTGCTGGTACCCACCTCGAATTGAAGGCCGGCCTTGTTTATGACACCCGTGATATGGAGGCTGCACCCACCAAGGGCTACTGCGCCGAGATTGTTGGTAGCTTCTCGCCCGCCCTCTTTGGCGATGCCGAGGCCTATGGTCGCATTATGGCTACTTGGCGACAGTTCTTCCCCGTGGTTGGCGACAAGGTGGTGTTGGGCTACCGCGTGAATTGGCAGCAGACCTTTGGCAATGCCCCCTTCTACTTGCAGCAGACAATGACCCCTCTCTACCTCCGCCAGATTAAGAACGAGGGCCTCGGTGGTAAGAACTCGGTGCGTGGCGTATTCCAAAACCGCATCTTGGCCGACGGCTACGCTTGGGCCAACTTTGAAGCTCGTATCAAACTCGCCAACTTCCGCCTCTTCAAGCAGAATTGGTATGTTGCCACCAATCCCTTTGTGGATATGGGTGTGATTACCAAAGCAAGGAAGTTTGACAAGCAGGCAAGCGATTTGAGTTCGCTGATTACCTCCCTTGTTCCCGGTGCTAATCCCATTTATAGTGGCGAGGATGCTGGTGGTGTCCACACCAGCGTTGGTGCGGGTCTGAAACTTGTGATGAACCACAACTTCATCATCTCGGTTGAGTATGGTATGCCACTCGATAAGAGGGATGGTAAGGGTGGTCTGAATATCGGCACCAACTACATCTTCTAAACCGACACGACACACAACCCCAAAGCCTCCTCAATTCGAGGGGGCTTTGTTGTTTGAAAGAAAGAGAAGAACAGGACTTCACACAACTTATTACACACCACCATCTCTCGGGTAATGAAAACGTTACCCAAGATTTTGTTTTGTAATAGTTGTCATGCTTGGCTCGCCGAGCATGACAACTATTTTATCATTTGAGTGTTGTCCGTTCAGGAAAAAGTTGTAAATTTGTGTAACAAAACGACCAACCAACATTCTTAGTCTGTGGTGATTAGATTGAAAATATACATGACCATGAAAAAACAAATTAATATTTTTCGCAGAAAGTTGTTCTCTTTGGTACTATTGTTTGGCACAGTAGTAACTTCATGTAAACTGGAAATTCTACCAATAAAAGTGGAATTTGTCACATTGGATATAACGTCTTTGACGATGTCGGTAGGAGAGACAACAGGTCTGACAGCTACAATTTCCCCAAGTAATGCGGAAAATCAAAAGGTACTTTGGTCAACATCGGATGCAAATGTTGTAATGGTTAAAGATGGTGCGGTCTCAGCAATTGCTCCCGGCAAGGCTGTAGTAACCGTAAAAACTGATGATGGAGGGAAAACAGCCGAGTGTACCGTTATAGTTAAAGGGACAAATGAGGGGGATGGATCTGGAGAAGAAGAAGAGGATAAAGATGACAAGAAATGGCCCGTTTCAGTATTAACTACTGTTACTGCGACAACTATTCAGTTTGATATAGCACTTGATGCAAATGCAATATCGGAATATCAGGAGACAGGACTTATTTTTTCCCTTGTCGATGATTTGGATGTTGATGCTGAAGGTGTGAGAATATTTCAGATAAATAGAGATAGCTGCTCCAAGGTGTTTACTGGTTTGACGTATAACACAAAGTATTACTATACAACATATCTAAAGAAAGGGAACTTCTATCTCTATGGGGAGAAGAAAGAGTTGACGACATCCAATGTTCAGTTTGACCTTTCTGTCGTTTCAACTACAACTAACTCCGCAAAGATCACAGGTAAGGTTGAAGGTTTGTCGGAGTCAGATAAGTCCATGATTGAGATTGGAATGATTTATTCGTATAGTGCAGGTGATATTGGAAAGACCAGCAAGTTGACAGCAACGAAAATCCCTTCTGACAATATTGTCTCATTTGATCTTACTGACCTAACATCAGGTAAAACATATTCCTATTACTCATATGTGACGCAAGGTAAAGGATATGTTTATGGTGAGAGAAAGTCATTTACAACAACTTCTACGACAGTCGTTACCATTGCAGAGTTCCTTGCAAATGGTGGTCCTGCAATCGAGGGTATCGTGATTTCTAACAAGGAACTCAATAACCTTACCTCAAAGAAGTCAATGTATATCCAGGACGAGACAGCCGGTCTTCAGTTTTACCTTTCGTCAGAAAACCACACTTTTTCATTCGGGGACAAGGTTAGAGTTGATATTTCGGGCGTTTCTGCAGGTAAGTATGGAGGTGCAGTACAGGTAAGTGACCTTGATATTGACAAGATCACAGAGATCTCTTCGGGCAATACTGTGACTCCAAAGACCGTAACAATCTCAGACTTCCTTGCAAACAAATACGAGGGACAATATATCGCCATTGAGGGTGTTCAGGTTGCTGGTGCGGACCTCGACAAGACATTCGTGATGGGCGGGGCTCATACAAGCATCAACATGGAGGATGCAAACAACAACTATTTTGTTGTATTCTCTTCTAAGTATGCCACTTTTGGTAATCAGATAGTTCCTCAGGGTTCGGGCACAATCAAGGGCATCTCTAGTATCTACAACGGTAACATGCAGATTATCTTCACACAGAATTCTGACTTTGCAAATCTCACTGGTGAGCGTTTTTCGAGTGATGCGGACTTAGACCTATCTTCTTCCGGTTCTGCAAATTGCTATATTGTGTCTAAATCCGGTCTTTATAAGTTCAAAGCGGCCAAAGGCAACAGCAGTAAGTCGGTTGGTGCCGTAGCATCCGTAGATGTGCTTTGGGAGTCCTCGGAAACAGATGATGCTCCTAAGATAGGTGATCTGGTGAATAGTGTTTATTACAAGAATGGTTATATCTTCTTCTGGACCGCTGATACCTTCAAAGAGGGCAATGCCCTCATCGTTGCCAAGGATGCCTCTGGTAAAATTCTTTGGTCATGGCATATTTGGTTTACAGATCAGCCTCAGGGTCAAAAATATTACAACAATGCTGGTACTATGATGGACCGTAACCTCGGTGCCACCTCAACAGGTGAGGATGGTCTTTTTTACCAGTGGGGTCGCAAGGATCCGTTCTTAGGGACGATGAAAGTTATTGGCGTCGACGGGTGGATCGAGTTGCCACAATCCACCATCACATGGCCGTCGGCAGTAGCATCAGATGAAAGCACCGGTACAATGGCTTACGCCACCGCTAACCCTACAACTTTCATCACTGGTGATGATTGGTTTTATGGTAGTGGTGGTAGTACCACTCTCTGGACTACATCAGATAAATCAAAGTCAATTTACGACCCATGTCCTGCCGGTTGGCGTATTCCTAATGGAGGAAACGACGGTGTTTGGTCAAAAGCATTGGGTAATCAGGATGGATATAGTGATAATTATAACTTCGGTCCTTACGTGACCAAGTATCCTATTCCGGGTTATATCTATTGCCACGATGGTATTCGCACCAGTGTCGACGAAGAATGTTTTTATTGGTCTGCCACTTCTGGCGACCGTGAATCAGGAACTTTCAAATTTGGTTGCGCGTACAGCCTGAACATCATCCGACTTTGCGAAAAAGACACCTGCTTTAACGAGCATGCCTATCGCGCGAACGGCCTCTCTGTACGTTGTATTAAAGAATAATAAGATAGTTGGCGCGGTCAGAGAAGCTTTACTTGCGGATTTTTCCGAATATGCGTTCTGCGGTATTTCTCTAGTACCTGATCCGAAATCAAAAGTACATAACACCTCGCACGTCATTGCCGGCTTGACCAGACAAACCGGCAATAACGTGGGTTTACGTACTTCCTATTCTTGCTGTATCTTCTAAACAGCAACCAAAAACAACCAAAACACAATCTCGGGTGACGAATTCGTTACCCGAGATTGTGTTTCTTAAAGATTGACGGTTGACGGCCGTCGGTTGACGAAAAAACGCAAAGTGAGCGGCCACAGGCCGTTTTGTGTAGATGGTAGGCCATAGCACACCCAAACATCAGCAAGCCCCACAACCTAAAAAACGCAAAGTGCGGAGGGAATTTTGTGCCAAACGAGAAAGCGGCCCCGCAGTTTGCTTGCGCAAATGAGGAGCCGCTTATCGAAGTGCGGTGCAAAAAAGCAACAACCTTTTTCAGCCCCACCACAAAAAAACGCATAGAACGAGATGAATGCAAGGCACACAAGAAAACGCCCTCCGCAGTTTACTAAACGTAAATGAGGAGGGCGTTTATCGCAGTGTAACGCAGCAGTCGCTCGTTATATGCGTTTTTTATGCTTCGACGTACGTAATCCAACCGTGATTATCCTCCGCACGACCATACTGAATGTCCTGCAAGAGGGTGTAGAGCTTCACACACCAAGGACCGGCCTCGGTGCCATACTCAACATACTCCTCCGTCTTGGGGTCGAAGATACGACCGATGGGCGAGATAACCGCAGCAGTACCACAAGCACCAACCTCCTCAAAGGTGGGCAACTCCTCAACAGGAACTTTACGGTTCTCTACCTTCAAACCCAAGTCCTCGGCCAGGGTACGCAACGACATATTGGTAATCGAAGGCAACACCGAGGTTGAGTCGGGAGTGATGTAGGCACCATCCTTAATGCCAAAGAAGTTGGCAGCACCAAACTCGTCAATATATTTCTTCTCGCTGGGGTCCAAGTAGAGGCAGTTGGCAAAGCCTGCGGCGTGAGCCCTCGAACCAGAGCCGATTGATGCAGCATAGTTGCCACCAACCTTGGTGTGACCCGTACCACGAGGTGCAGCCCTATCGTAGGTACGCTCCAAAGTGACGGTAATCGGTTTGAAACCCTCCTTGAAGTATGGACCCACGGGGGTGACAAAGACAATGAATGTGTACTCGGTGGACTCCTTAACACCCACCTGCGCACCCGTACCAATCAACAGCGGACGCAAGTAGAGCGAAGCACCCGTACCATAGGGAGGAATATACTCCGCATTGGCTTGGATGGCCTTCACACACATCTCCTCAAAAAGTTCGATGCTGGGCACCTGCATCCTCAAATACTCACCCGAGCGCTGCATACGTTTTGCGTTCTCCTCCAAACGGAAAAGACGTACTTTACCATCGACACCTCGGAATGCTTTGAGGCCCTCGAAGACCTCCTGGCCATAGTGCAGACAGGTGGCAGCCATATGGATGGGGAGGTACTCGCTATCGCTCACCTCAATCTCGCCCCACGCGCCATCTTTCCACACACAGCGGACATTGTAGTCGGTCTTAACATAGCTAAAACCAAGCTCCTGCCATTTAATCTCTTTCATTTCGTCGTTTTTTATAGTTTTAGGTTTGTTGTTTTCCCTTTACCATTAACACTCTACCGCACTATCCCACCTGCGAGCCGTTGGGCACTTTGTCGGTAGGAGCCAGCAGTGTAAGGCGGCCCGTAGCGTCGGCCGACATCAGAATCATACCCTGCGAGGTGATGCCTTTAAGCTCGCGAGGCAACAGGTTTACGAGCACCAAAATCTGCCTGCCAATCAACTCCTCCGGAGTGTAGTATTCGGCTATGCCCGACACGATGGTACGAGTGTCAATGCCGGTATCCACCGTGAGTTTGAGGAGTTTTTTGGTCTTGGCAACCTTCTCGGCAGCCACCACGGTCGACACCCTGATATCCATCTTGCCAAAGTCGTCAAACGTCACACTCTCCTTCTGCTCTGGCACCTCGGCATTGGCAGCAAGATTTGCAGCCTTTGCATCTTCGAGTTTCTTCACCTGTCGCTCAATCACATCGTCCTCAATCTTTTCAAACAGCAGTTCAGCCTTACCGATGGTGTGGCCTGCGGGTACAAGGTCGCTGCGACCAATCATATCCCACTCCAACTTGCCCACAGCCAACATCGAGATAATCTTCTCTGCGCTGAAAGGCATAAAAGGCTCAATGGCGACAGCCGTGTTAGCCACAATTTGGAGAGCCACATTGAGGATGGTCTTAACCCTCTCTGGGTCGGTCTTAACCACCTTCCAAGGCTCGGTGTCGGCAAGGTATTTATTACCCAAACGGGCGATGTTCATTGCCTCCTTCAAAGCCTCACGGAAACGGTAGGTTTCGATATTATCCTCCAAAGCTACCTTCATCTTGGGCAGCTCGGCAAGGATCTCTTTGTCGTAGTCGGAGAGTTCGCCCGCCGCGGGTACAACACCGTTGTAGTATTTGTGGGTGAGCACCAACGCACGGTTCACGAAGTTACCCAACACAGCCACAAGCTCGTTGTTATTGCGGGCCTGGTAGTCCTTCCAAGTGAAGTCATTATCCTTGGTCTCGGGAGCGTTGGCGCACAGCACATACCTGAGTACATCCTGCTTGCCGGGCATCTCTTCGAGATACTCGTTGAGCCATACAGCCCAGTTCTTCGAGGTGGAAATCTTGTCGCCTTCGAGATTGAGGAACTCGTTGGCAGGCACATTTTCGGGCAGGATGTAGTCGCCGTGGGCCATCAGCATAGTGGGGAACACGATGCAGTGGAACACGATGTTGTCCTTACCGATGAAGTGTACCATCTTGGTATCCTCACTCTTCCAATACTTCTCCCAATCGGGTGTGAGGTCTTTGGTCGCGGATATGTAGCCAATGGGAGCGTCAAACCAAACATAGAGCACCTTACCCTCGGCACCCTCCACGGGCACAGGAATACCCCAATTCAAATCACGGCTCACAGCCCTTGGTTGGAGGCCCATATCGAGCCAAGACTTACACTGGCCATAGACATTGGTCTTCCACTCCTTATGGCCCTCCAAAATCCACTCCCTGAGTTTGCCCTCATACTTATCCAGCGGCAGATACCAGTGGGTTGTCTCCTTCATCACCGGTGCCGAGCCCGAAATCATACTCTTGGGGTTGATGAGGTCGGTGGGATTGAGTGTCGAGCCACACTTCTCGCACTGGTCGCCATAGGCTCCCTCACTCTGGCAGTGGGGGCAGGTACCCGTGATATAGCGGTCGGCAAGGAATGTTTTTGCTTCCTCATCGTAGTACTGCTGCGAAGTTGCCTCCGAGAAAACACCCTTTTCGTAGAGGGTACGGAAGAATTCCGAAGCCGTTTCGCGGTGGGTTGGCGAGGTGGTACGCGAGTAGATGTCAAACGAAATGCCGAGGCCCTCGAATGAGCGTTTGATGATGTCATTGTACTTATCCACCACGTCTTGGGGTGTTACACCCTCCTTGCGGGCCTTGATGGTGATGGGCACACCGTGCTCGTCGCTACCACACACCCACACTACGTCCTTACCACGCAAACGCAGGTAGCGAACATAGATATCCGAAGGCACATACACGCCTGCCAAGTGGCCGATGTGTACGGGGCCATTAGCATAGGGAAGTGCCGATGTCACCAAATATCTCTTGAAATCTTTCTTCATTTCTTATATATAGTTTATACGATTTTCTGATAATTGTTTGCAGACAGCAAAAGGCTAAACAAGGCTTTCGCTGTTGTCATGTTTTACGGGTTTTATCTCTGCCGGTTTTTTGGGCATCTTATACTTCTCAAAGCCCTCGCCATAGACACCCATTACGTTGGCAACCGAGATGAATGCCTTGGGGTCCACACTCTTGATGCTACGCATCATCATACCCATCTCGCTCCTACGACAAATGAGCATCACAACCTTCACGGGCTGCTTGGAATACCAACCCGTACCATCGAGGATTGTGGCGCCACGTCCGAGCTGCATAGTAATCATGTCGGCAATCTTGGCATAGTCCTTCGAGAAAACAAAGAGTTGCAGCGACTGTTTATTACCCGACAGCACAAGGTCGCTGGTGTAGCCAAACACTGCCGTAACGATGAAACCATAGATTGTGGTGGCCCAATCGTGGAAGATAAAATAGGAAGAGCCAATGATAAAGATATCGACCACAACAACCACCTGACTGTAACTAACATTGTAGAACTTGCAGACAATCATTGCGATAAGGTCGCTACCACCGGTACTACCACCCACCAACAAGCAGGTTGCAATGCCAATACCCGAGAGTGCACCACCCAAAATGGATGACAGCAAGCGGTCATCGGCCAAGCCAAGCACATTGGCTTCGGGAGGCAACAACTCCTGGAAAATGGTCATCATTATTGATGTTACCACAATGGCATAGATGGTCTTAATGCCAAACTTGGCACCCAGCAACACCATACATATTCCGAGGAATACGGCGTTGAAAATGATAAATGTAACACCAATCGGAATACCGCCGTTTGCACCACCGGTCATATAGTAAACCAGCAGCGAAAAACCCGTGGCACCACCGCCCACTCCATCGGCAGGCATAATAACACCAGTCCAAGAGAAGGCATAAAGAGCCACACCGAGAGTGATAATTACGAAGTCGCGGATGAGTTTACCGACCTCGCCTAATTTTGGTTTTGCAGTCGTCATTATTTTATTCGTGTAATTCGTCCACGAAGATACGCATTTTTCTCCCGATTTTTTCATATTTTTGTCTAAATTATTCAATCAAAATCATCACTTGCTGTGGAAAACCTCTATGCCGACATAATCGTCCCCCTCGCTTTGGGGCCTCTAACCTTCGCCATCCCCACCGAAAGGAGCGAAGATTTTGAGGTTGGATGGGGTGTGGAGGTGCCCGTCGGAACCAAAATATATACCGGCATCATCAAACGCATACACACCACAAAGCCACCCTACAAGAAGATTCGCGAGGTGATGGGAGTGGTACGTAGCGAGCCCCTTGCTTCGGTGGAGCAACTCGCTATGTGGGAGTGGATTGCATCATATTATATGTGCACCGAGGGCGAGGTTATGAGGGCTGCAATACCTTCGCTTTTGAAGCCCTCGGCGGGTACAGACGACGACTTTGCAGAGCGAGTATTCTCGCTCGGACAGGTGCAGTGGCTATCCATTGCTCCCGACCTGCGGGACGAGCACAAACTATCCACAGCACTCGATGCTCTTCTCCCCCGCCGCAAGGCACGTTATGCCGCGATGGTAGAGTTTTTAGAGGCTGTGGGCGAGGGTGGTTTGAACACCGAGATTCCACGCAAGGCTCTCTCGGCAGCCACCCCCATCATAAACCACCTCATCGAGGATGGATTACTGGTTTCCACCCTCCGTGAGCGCACACCGCAATACTATTTGGCATCGCTGAGCCGACAGCGTACCCTTTCCGAGGCACAGCAGCAGGCACTCGACAAACTACACTCCGAACTCGACCGCCGAAACACCACACTTCTACACGGCATTACGGGTAGTGGCAAGACGGAGTTGTACATATCTCTTGCTGCCGAGATGTTGGCCGAAGGCCGCTCTGTGCTATACCTTGTACCCGAGCTTGCCCTATCCGAGCACCTTATTAGCCGACTTTCGGAAGCATTTGACGAGGGCCTTGTGGTCTATCATTCGCAACTCACACCCCGTGCCCGCACCGAGGCATACATCAAACTATCCCGTAGCAATGGTGGATATATTATTGTAGGTACTCGTTCGGCCATTCTCCTTCCCTTGGTCAACCTCGGATTGATAATCGTTGATGAGGAGCACGACCGTAGTTACAAACAGGAGGACTCCGCACCCCGTTTCTCGGCACGAGATACGGCTGTGTGGATTGCCGGCAACTTGGGTGCCAAAACCATCCTCGGCAGCGCGACCCCTTCACTCGAAAGTTTCCACAATGCCTATATGGGCAAATATGGCTATGTCACCTTGGGCGAGAGGTATGGTAGTGGGCAGTTGCCACAAGTACACATCTCCGACACCATTCGCAGTGCCAAGCGCGGAGAGCGTAAGGGCCACATCAACAAGGAGTTGTATGACGACATAAACACCGCCCTATCCGAAGGCCGACAAGTTATGCTGTTCCAGAACAGGAGAGGCTTTGCCCCCTACATTGAGTGTCCCGACTGCGGTTGGAGCGCCCGTTGTCCACAGTGTGGCATAACGCTCACCTACTACAAAGGCGACCGCCGACTGCGTTGCAATCTCTGCGGCTACACCACCTCTTCCCCATCCAAGTGCCCCTCGTGCCGCATCTCCGAGCCACAACCACAAGGTTTTGGCACCGAAAAAATCGAAGAGTCGGTGGTGGAAATGTTCCCCACAGCGAGAGTTGCAAGACTTGACGGCGACACAGCATCTTCTCGCGGACGTATGCGCTCCATCATCAGTGGTTTCGAGAGTGGACAAACCGACATCCTCGTTGGCACAAATCTCATCACCAAAGGATTCGATTTCGAAGGTGTATCGGTTGTGGGAGTGCTCAATGCCGACAACCTCCTATCCCGTCCCGACTTCCGTGCCGACGAGCGCACATTCCAAACCCTCGTACAGATAACGGGCCGTGCAGGGCGTAAGGACAACTGCGGACGTACCGTAATTCAGACTTCGCAGCCCACCAACGCCACAATACGACAAGCAGCCGCAGGTGATTACTATGCAATGGCTCGTAGTCAGATACGCGACCGAGAGACCTTTGGCTACCCACCCTTTGCACGACTTGTGGTATTGTCGCTCAAACACATCTCCTATGAGTTCCTATCATTTGGTGCACGCCGTTTGGCCTCACGACTCAAAGAACTCATCGGCCCCGAAGCCGTAACCGACGCACACATCCCCTCGGTGGGGCGTACGGCCGAAATGTACTTTATGGAGATTATGGTGCGCATCGAAAAAGGTCGCTCGCCCTCGGAGGTCAAAGCACTCATCCGTGAAGCTCTCGGAGAGTTTGCCCACGACAAAGTTACGAAGCGCATATCGGTGACCATAAATGTAGACCCGCAGTAGGAAGGGGCAAGTGTATTTATAACAGGGGATACATCTACTATGAATAACCCAATAGCCGACATAATTAGTCTATTTGTTCCACCCCTTTGTCCGGTGTGTGGAGCAATCTTGTTGGAGGGTGAGAGCTGCGTGTGCACTCGATGCAAACTCACAGCACCCCTCACAGGCTATGCACACGACGTGGACAACTCGCTCTACCGCACATTTTGGGGCATCGTGCCCATCGAGCGAGCCTCGGCACTATTTTACTTTCCCTCTCACGAGAGTGGCTGGCGTAGGGCCATACACGATTTCAAGTATCGTGGATATTGGCGCGTAGCTCGCGACTTTGGCGAGTGGATGGGACACGACTTATTGTCAAGCGAAGTGTTCCTTGGGGTAGATGTGGTCGTTCCGATTCCACTACATCCGTTCAAGAAATTGCGTAGGGGCTACAACCAATCCGACTATATCGGAGAGGGTCTTACTCGTGTATTGGGTGTTCCGCTTTCGGTTGGTAATGTAGTGCGCACACGACACAACCCTAGCCAGGCGCTCACCCGAGGCTCGAAAAGATGGGATAATGTGAGGGATATCTTTGCCGTACGCCATCCGGAAAAGTTGGCAGGCAAACACATATTGTTGGTAGATGATGTCTTTACCACGGGTGCCACCATCCAATCGTGCGCAATGGCCATCCTACGCTCTGTCCCCGATATACGCATCAGTATTGCCACACTCGCCACTGCACATCGAGACTAATACCATTCTCGAATTTAGCAGAAAGAAGGAGAATTATATAATTACTCTAACAAAACAAGTGTGCAACAAATGCAAGGGCGTCAGAATGACGCTTTCCCCATTTTGGTCGGAATGCCATCTGACGTTTGGCAGCAATAAAAAATGCAAAGTGCGAGGTGAATTTTGTGCCAAACGAGAAAGCGGCCCCGCAGTTTGCTTTCGCAAATGAGGAGCCGCTTATCGAAGTGCGGTGCAAAATGCACCCGCAATCTGCATTTTTTTAGAAGAATTTCACACGGTTGTCTACAATCTCCGAACCCTCAACCAAAGCCTGGTCGATACGCTCGTTGATGTAGAAGAGCGACGAAGAGTCAAGACGAACTTTCTCGCTCTCAACAGTTGCATTGTCGGCAGTGGTGCGACCCTCAACGGTGAAGAGGTATACACCATAGTTGCCCTCAACGGGACCTGCTACGACACCCTCCTCGGCTGCTGCAATAGCACCCACGAGAGCCATATCAGGACCAACACCTGCGATGTTATTAGCGTTGCCATAGACCTCCTCTGCGGTGGTTACCTCTACGCCAAGTTTCTCGGCAACCTCCTCGATGGTTGTGAGGCCTGCAACCTGCTCGGCAACCCAAGCAGCCTTCTCCTCGTTACGCAACTCCTGTGCGATACGAGCAGCAACATCCTTCACGGGCATATAACCCTCCTCGCGGATGGTCTTAACGGTAGCAACTACAAAGTCGCCATCAATCTCCATAGCACCCGACACCTTACCGGCCTTGTTGTTGTAGGCCCAGCGAATGAGCTCACGAGCCTCGTTCAGACCGTTAACGTTGCGGTCGGTGTTACCGATGCGTGCGGTACGCTTCGACAAACCGAGCTCGCTAACGGCACCTGCGAAGTCGCTCTTAGCGGCAGCAGCGATGAAGGCGTTAGCCTCGTTCATTGCAGCCTGAATGGTAGCGTCGCCTGCAACAACATCGTAGGTTACAGTTGCAATCTGTGCTTTGCGTACGGGTTTCGACTTCCAAGTAGCCTGTGCTACGTGGATACCGAACTGACTCTCAACGGTAACAATCTGTTTTACATTTGCAGCAATAAGTGCATCGCTGAACTCGGGCACCATCTGCTCGGGAGCGAACTTACCGAGTTTACCACCGTCAACAGCCGAAGCCTGGTCGAGCGAGTATTTCTCTGCCAACTCTGCGAACGATGCGCCACCACGAAGTGCTTTTGCTACGCTATCAGCCAACTCTTTCTGGTCGAAGGAGAAGAGGATGTGGCGAGCTTCGAGCGAGTCGGGCATATTGCGTACGTCTGCAACGCGCGACATAGTGTAGGTTGTACCATTGAGCTTGGGAGCGATGAATTTCTCCTTACCAAAAGCCAACTCTTTGTAGGCTGCGGGGATCTGCTCACGCGAGTAGTAGCGGCTATCGGGCCTCTCGTAGGAGTTAGCCACAGCAAACTGCATTACATTCTCGGCAGCCTTGAACTCCTCTGCCAAAGCCTCAACAGCCTCTTTTGCCTCTGCATAATCGGCCTCCGAAGGCTCAACGTTGAAGACAACATAGTCAACCTCACGCGAGGTGCTCTGACGGTAGAGCTCTTTGTGCTCCTTGTAGTATTTCTTGATTGCAGCGTCCTTAACGGGAGCAACCAACGAATCTGCGATGGTGTAGTAGGGTTTAACAACGATTTTTACATTAGCTGCGGTGTTGGCCGCCTCTACCGAAGCCTTAACCTCTGCATCGTTTGCCACAAAACCCGCACCTACCAAAGTGGTGTAGTTCTGCACCAAACGCTGCTCTGCCACGCGCCTCTTGATGTAGTTCCAGATGTTGTAAGCAGCCTCGTTGCTCTCAACCTGCGAAAGGAAGCCTTTGAGCACCTCGGGGCTATAAACACCGGTTGCGGGATCTGCAAAGAACGAGCGGATAACGGGCGAAACATAAGCACCCTGAATCATATCCACCATCTCGGCATCCGAGATAATCAAACCCATCTTCTCGAACGAGGGTTTGTAGGAATTGTTCATCAACAAGTCGTTCCAAGCCTCGTTGTAAATCATATCGTACTGCTGTGCATCGAATGCAGTAGTGCCCCAGAGCTGCGAGTAGATATTCTTCACATTCTCAGTCTGGTTTGCATAAACCTGATACTCGATGTTGTTACCAGCGATTTTACCCACGCGGTTAGCCCTCGAAGTAAAGATGCTGCCATTGCTAAAAAGGTCGCCCAGCAGGAAGGCGATCAAACCAAGTGCGATTACGACAGTTACAATCACACCGCCTTTGGTCCTCAAATCATTAAGTGTTGCCATTGTTGAGTTAAGTTTTTTATTGATTTATATTTTGTTTCTTTTTGTCGTAGTTTTTCAAAATTCACAAATTGGCCTCAAATATAGTGATTTTCCTCAAAAACTCATCACAAAATCCTAACTTTTGCCAATTCTACCCTCGAAGATGTCGATTTAAGTATCTTTATCTCCTTTCCTTCGCTTTCAATGCTGGTTCCTACGGTGGGAATGGAGCCATACTTTGCGATAATGTAACCGGCCAAAGTGTCATACTCGTCGCTCTCTTTCAGGCCAAGGTTGTAGCGCTCATTGAGGTAGGCCACCTCCAAACGGCACGAGAGAACCCATTGGTTATCTTTGAGCACCTTTTCAACCAACTCCGGGGTGTCGTGTTCGTCCTCAATCTCACCCACAATTTCCTCCAATACATCCTCCAAAGAGATGACTCCTGCGGTGCCGCCAAACTCGTCAATCACCACCGCCACACTCTGTTTGGTGCGTATCATCTCACCCATCAGTCTCTCCGTCTCCATCGCCTCGGGCACATACCTCACGGGCATCAATATCTCTTTGATACTCTGTGGCCTACGGAACAAGCTCTTGGTCGTAACATAGCCCACAATATTATCAATACTCTCCTCCCACACAAACAATCGGGAGAAGTTGGTGTCTATAAATCTGCGTGTGAGCTCCTCAATAGAGGTATCCAACTCCACAGCCTCTACATCAACCCTCGGCACCATACAATCTCTCACCCTCAGGTCGGAAAAATCAAGTGCGTTCTGGAAAATCTTAATGTCATTCGGCTGCATCTTCTCATTATTCTCAACACTCTCATCCACAAGGTTTTCGAGGTCAATCCTACCAAAATTCTTGATATTATGTTCCTCCTTGACTTTCAACCCAAAGAGTCGCAGCAGTGCAAATGCGATGGCTGTGGTAAGTTTCGAGAGCGGAAACAGAACAAGGTATATCAGATAGACAGGCAGCACCAGCGCTCTAAAGAAGGCGTTGGGCCTCATTTTGAAGATACTCTTGGGGGTAAACTCTCCGAAGAAGATAATCACAAGTGTTGAGATGATGGTTTCGATAACCACCGAGTCCTCTGCCATCGGCACACCCATCTTGGCTGCCAGCAGGTGAATGAGTTTGGTCATATACATCGAGTAGATTACCAACACGATGTTATTACCCACCAACATTGTGGTGATATACTCGCCGGGCTTCGACACAAATAGCTCGATAATGCGTCCCACAAACCCTCCTCGCTTACGGTCAATCTCCATACGAAGACGGTTTGCGCTGGTGAAGGCAATCTCCATACCCGAAAAAAAGGCGGAGAGTATCACCGACACTATCGTTACTACTATGACACTCAACAAATTACTCATCACTATTCCCTACTCTTTACTTCCCTCTTCACCTCTCTCCTCGCCTCAAAATCTGAGTTTTTGTTTGGAAGTTCCAGGTCGCCCTCTTGGGGAGCTACTCCCCCTTTCAATTCTTGATGTGGGCGACGGGGTTTGAATTCCGACCTTTCGCCTTTTGATGAAAGACCTTTTGTGTTTTTGGGCGACACCTTAAAGTCTTTTTTAACCGTTGGGCTCTCTGGTTTCTTTTCTGTACTTTTGGGTTCGGATTTCACTTTATCCCCATCAACAGCCCCCACAGCTTCACTCTTGGCCGGAGCATTATTATTCTTCTCCTCGCCACTCTTGACGCTCTGCGCCTCCGAGCCTTCACCCTCTTCGCTCTCCGACACATCTACCCACATACGTCCTTCGCTCTCGCGGAAGACCCAATCCTTAAACTCGCTATCCGACTCAAAGCCCTCGCCCACAAAGACATCCAATCCATCCACCACCTTACAGTCGACGTTGCTGTACACCTTGTCGGTCTTTTCGTCCCAGAAGAGTTGTTGAGTGTAGAGTTTACGGCCATCTTCGCCCGTACCCTCCACGTTTCCTCGAGCCTCCCAGAGTTCCCTGTGTTCATAGTAGATGGCATAGTCGGCAATCAGGTTGGAGGCCTCATTGCCAAGCGAGTCAAAGGTGATAATATTGATACCGTAGCGGAACTCCATATAGGGCTCTCGGGCGAGTTCATACCTCTCCATCAGAGGCGTGGAGAATCGGTAGTCCTTCTTTCCGTTCTTGGTATAAATCATCGTGAGCGTATCGCTCTGCTGCGTGATGAGTTTTTCGAGGTCAATCTCGGCGGGTATCTTCTTGCCGGAACACGAAAACAGCAGGGTAGCACCTCCCAAAAGAGATGCTACCACTACTATTCTATATAGATGTCGAAGCGACACTATCGGTCCTATTTGTATTTAACGGTGGTGGCACCTGCAACCCAACCACACTTAACGGTGTAGGCTGCACCCTGCTCGGTCAGACCACGGAAGAAGCAATCCGACTGACCGGGGAAGTACTCCCTGTATGTGCTCATCAGAGTCGAAGCCATTGCCTGCTGCTCTGCATTACCCTCAAAGAGGTTGCGAGCCTTAGCAGCCAAGTCGTATGCCAACCAGAATACGGTCTGTTTCTCAAAGTCGGCGCAAGCGCTCGAACCGGTAACGTAAGCCTGTGCAAGGCAGATGTAAGCCGAGCCGTTGTCGGGGTTGAATTCAAGAGCCTTCTTAGCGTAGTCGGCAGCCTCGCGAGCCTTCTCGGCAGCAAGCTGGGTACCCGAAATCTGAACACAAAGGTTAGATTTCACGATAGGATCGCTCTCGCTCTCCATTGCAACAACAAGGAAGTGGAGTGCTTTCTCAAAGTTCTTCTTACCCTCATACACTTTGCTCAACAACTGTGCGGTGGCCGAAGTAGGTGCCTGCTCATAGTACTTCTCGCCCACTTTGAGGAAGAAGTCGCTCTGGCACTCATTGCGAGCCATCAGCTTAAATGCCTTCTCAACCTGTGCAGCGTCATCCCAGTTATTCTCCAAACGTGCTCCAAAAATCTGTTCGAGGTTGTTGCAATCAGCAGCACCCGACTTAATAAGCAATGCGTCGAACGAAGTCTTGGCAGCCTCGTCGGTTACCTGGTCCATCTTCGAAGCCATAAACTCATACTCGCTCATGAAGTAGTCGGTCTCCACGTTCATTGCCTCATACTCCTCAACCAACACGGTGAAGTACTGGTTGATGAAAGTTGCATCAATCTCGGGGTCAATCTCAATACCCTCACGGAAGAGCTTCAACATACCCTGCTTATCCTCTGCGCGGTATTTGTAGTAGTCCTTAGCTTTGTTCTTCAAGATGTAAACCTTACCATATTTTGCATCGTCAGCAAAAGCTTTCAGACGATAGTCATAGAGGTTCATCAACGAATCGATGTTGGCACTCTTCTCTGCGAGCGATTTGCTACGAGCGATTTTGTTACGATAGATATTCTGGCCATTCGAGTAGACAGTAACACGAGCCTTGGGGCAGTTGTTAATCAGGGTGTACATATACTCCAAAGCCTTGTCGTAGTCTTTGTTGTTGTAGGCATCCTGGAAGAAGTTGAAGATTTTCACATTCTCCTCCCTCTCGGCAGCGGTAGCATTCTCACCCCACTCGGGACCGAAGGTGGTTGCGGGTGCCTGTGCGGGCTGTGCAGCACCGCTCTTCTCTGCGGCAGCCTTCTGCGCAGCGATGATTTTAGCAATCTTCTCTTCCTCTTTCAGACGAGCTTTCTCAGCTTTCTCGGCAGCCTTACGAGCCTTCTCGGCCTCTTTTGCAGCCTTCTTCTCTGCTTTTTCGCGAGCTTTCTTCTGTTCGGGGGTCTCCTCAACCTGGGTTTGCTCCTGAGTTTGGGCCATCAGTTTGGTGGTGCCCATGGTACCTGCCAATACGAGCGACAGAACCACCATCGACTTGATTACAATTCTCTTCATCTCTGTTTGTTGTTTTTTATTGTGATTATTTTTGATTTTATTTTGTCTTCTTGCCAAAATCATCATCTACCGACTCCTCAACCCAATGGCAGCCAAAACCACACCCGTAATTAGAAGAGCCCTCAATTCTCAATTCTCAATTCTCAATTCTCAATTCTCAATTCCCTTAATCGTATTTCATCTTCACGAACCAATAGTCCTCGCCGAAGAGGCTGAAACCGATTGTGAATTTGAGGTAGTTCTCCCTTGATAGTCCTGCCTTGGTGGTACCCCTCTGGCCGAGTTCCAAGCCGAGGTTTACGTTCGACAGACCGGTCATCCTCAACGGCACGCCCACACCAAAGGTTAGCGCCACATCATCCACCGGTTGGTCATTCAGTACAATGTAGTATTGGCTGTAACGCACACCCGCACGGTAGGTCCACCTTTTCAGAGCGTGGCGCACATCACCGGGATTGGGGGTGTACTGACCACCAAGTCGCACGGTGTTGGTATTGCGGAACGAGCGAGTGGTTGTAACATCCTGCTCATTTCGCATACCCCAATCGGCAAATTGATAGTCGGCACCGATGCTATATTTGTCTTTGTGCAGATAGAAACCAACGCCATAGACATTGGGCATCGAGAAAGGCGAGGTATAGACCTCATTCACGGCGAACACATCGGGAGCAAGAGTGGAGTTTTGCGACACCTGGTTGGTAACCTCGCCACCCAATTTACCGCCCATTTGGTAGGTTGCACCAATGGTCAGCACCGTATTCATCTTGGCAATGGGCGTCCACTGCACACCGAACTTACCGTAGAAGCGGTTGATAACCTCCGACTTCAAGCCGTAGATTGAGCCATAGCTTCCACTGCCGGTAATCTCTGTGGGGATTGCATTGTAGCTCCTCTCAATAAGTCCGTGGTAGTAGATAGCCTCGGCACCCAACGAGAGGCCTTTGGCAACCTCATAGCCCAAGCCGAGTTTGAACTGCGTAACATCGCCCGAGCCGGAGTAGGCATAGAGCATCTGACCGATGTTGGCGTGTACATTCGGATTTTGGTCATAGTACTGCACTCTGTAACCAACCGAGCTGTAAGGCGTAACGCTCAAACCAACACCCATACCCTTAATCAACGGGAACGACATTGCGATATCCCTCACATTGAAGGTATTGAAACTTGTCTTTGCCTCGGTTGTGCGTGCATAAAGATTTTGTCCCTCCATATCGAAGTTGGAGAGGAACGAGTTACTCCTCACCGAGCTGTACGATGCGGGGTTAGTGGTGTTCACATAGAAGGGGCTACGGAAGCCGAGCGAAGCACCACCCATTGCCCTTGTTACTGCAATGCCCTCTTCGTGAATATCACCAATGCCATAGAAGGTGTAGGGCGAATAGGTGTTCAAACTACTCGACTGTGCGCTGGCCGAGGTGTGCGACAACACAAGAGTTGCCACCATCATCAGGCCGAATATAATGTTTCTACTCTTCATCTCTTATCTATCCGAATTACCCTGTCGAAAGTAATCTTCCGCCAGATTTTGCAAATATCGTGTTTTTTGTGATTTTTTCAAAGAAAAAACCCCCTCAATAGCAAAAAAGTAAGTATTTTATACTTAATAGCTCTTTTTCTACTCGTTGGAGGAGTTCTTTTCGGCAGCAATAGCGTCTGCCACCGCATCGACAACAGCACACGCAGAGGCAAGGTCCTCCACATTTCTAACGGTCAGATAGACCTTGTTATTGCTTTGTTTGAGGACAAACTTTGCGGCGTTGCGACTCACATACCTCAAAATCGCACCGAAGGTGTAACTCTTGTAATAGGCTGAGTGTCCGTCGCTCGGGAACCACAAAAGCATCAGTCCATTCTTCACTTTGGCCTTTTCTATGCCAAGCTTCATTGCCTTCCAACGCAGGCGCACCACATCAACCAAGGCACGAGCCTCCTTGGGAAGTCGTCCGAAGCGGTCTTCCAATTCTGCCACAAAGCGTTCCATCTCGGCCTCGTCAGTAATGTTGTCAAGCCTACGATAGAGGCGCAATTTCTCGTTAGGCTGGCTAACGTAGCTATTAGGTAACATCGCGCTTACATCGGTTTCCACCTGACAATCCGACACATAGCATATATCCTCCTGTGGTGGTGCGGATTGCGTTCCATCCAACTCTTCGCCAACAACCTCCGAAAGTCCTTCGACGCCTTCGGCCCTCAACTCGGCAACGGCCTCGGAGAGAATCCTTTGGTAGGTCTCAAAGCCCATATCGGCAATAAAGCCACTCTGCTCGGCACCCAGCAAATCACCCGCACCTCGGATATCCAAATCCTGCATTGCGATATTAAAGCCCGAGCCCAATTCGGAGAACTCTTCAATGGCTCTCAACCTGCGCCTCGCCTCGCTTGTAAGCAGTTCGTCGGGAGGCGAAAGCAGGTAACAAAAACTCTTTCTATCGCTCCTACCCACCCTACCGCGCAGTTGGTGCAGGTCGCTCAGGCCGAAGTTCTGTGCGTTGTTGATGATGATGGTGTTGGCATTGGGAATATCAATACCATTCTCTATGATTGTGGTTGCGACCAACACGTCATACTCGCCATAGATAAAGTCCATGATGATTTTCTCCAACACCTGCGGTTGCATCTGGCCGTGTCCGACAGCCACCCTTGCCTCGGGGCGCAACTTCTTCACAATGGCGGCAATGCGCTCAATATCCTCCACCCTGTTGTGTACAAAATAGACTTGGCCTCCACGCCCCAATTCAAAGTCGAGAGCCTCCGAGATAATCTCCTCATCGAAGGTGTGCGACTCCGTGATGATTGGTTGACGGTTGGGTGGCGGAGTAGATATTACCGACAAATCCCTCGCACCCATAAGTGAGAATTGTAGCGTACGGGGAATGGGCGTTGCGGTCAGAGTGAGAGTATCCACGCTCACACTCATCTGGCGCAGTTTCTCCTTGGCCGACACACCAAACTTCTGCTCCTCGTCGATAATCAGCAGACCCAAGTCCTTAAACTTCACATCCTTACCCAGCAGTTTATGGGTGCCTACAATGATGTCGATACGGCCCGCTTCCAGGTCGGCCAAAATCTGTTTCACCTCTTTGGTGGAGCGAGTGCGCGAGAGATAATCAACCCTCACCGGCAGACCTCTCATACGCTCTGCAAAGGTGCGGTAGTGTTGCAACGAGAGGATTGTTGTGGGCACAAGCACTGCCACCTGCTTACTATCGCACGCAGCCTTGAAAGCCGCCCTCACAGCCACCTCCGTCTTACCAAATCCCACATCGCCACACACAAGCCTATCCATAGGCTCACCCGACTCCATATCGCTCTTGATGAGCTCCACAGCCTTCTGCTGGTCCGGAGTCTCCTCCCAACGGAACGAGCTCTCCAACTCGTGTTGCAGGTAGCCGTCGGGCGAGAAGCGGAAGCCTCCGCTCGCCTTCCTCTCGGCATAGAGTTTAATGAGCTCACGAGCGATGTCCTTAACGGCCTTCTTGGTGGCCTCCTTCATCTTCTGCCAAGCACCAGTGCCGAGTTTATACACCCTCGGCGGGGTGTCGCTCTCCTTACTCTTATAACGAGCGATGCGGTGGAGCGAGTGAACATTCACAAGCAACACATCGCCATCCTTATAGACCAACTTAACCGACTCTTGCTCTTTGCCATTCTCAACCGTGTGCACAAGGCCACCAAAGCGTCCCACTCCGTGGTCGATGTGCACCACATAGTCGCCCACCTGCAATTGGTTCAACTCTGCAATAGTCAGGCTCTCCCTATTGTCAATACCGCCACGCAGCTGATAGCGGTGGTAACGGTCGAAGATTTGGTGGTCGGTATAGAGGCTCACCCTCAGTTTACGGTCCGTAAAGCCCTCGTGTAGAGTGGCTTTGAGTGGCTCAAAGCGAGCCTTGCGGTGGGTGGCGGCAAGCACATTTTCGAGCCTCTCAAACTGTGCGTGGTTTTCGGAGAGAATGTAGGTTGTATATCCCTGTGAGGCGCGTCCCTCGATGTCGTCAGCAAGCAGGTCATATTGTTTGTTGAAGGCAGCCTGCGGTGCCGTTTGAAACCTAATCTGTATTCCGGCAGCTCGCTTACCCGAAGCTTTCGAGAGCACCATCGCCACACCATCCGTGTCGGCCAGAAAAGCCTTTGCCGAGGTTACCCTTGCAGCATCCTCCTCGGGTGTGTCACTATCGGCCAACAATCGGCGTCTAATGTCATCCAAGCGGTTAAGCAAGTGGTCAAAGTCATTCACCCACCACACAGCACTCTCGCCCACATATTCTGCAATAGATTCCTTCTTCTCACCCCCAAAGTTTTTCAGATTAGGCACCACTGACACACTATCCACCCTCTCGGTAGAGAGTTGCGACGAGAGGTCGAAACGACGTACGCTATCAACCTCGTCGCCAAAGAAATCCAAGCGGAAGGGCTTGTTCTCCGAGTAGGAAAAGATGTCGAACACACCGCCACGAATGGAGTATTGGCCCGGCTCGTGGACAAAGTCAACCCTCTCAAAGCCGAGGGCCTCAACACTATCCCTCAGGTCGTTCATCGCCACCCTATCGCCCTTTGCGATACGCAACACCGAGGAGTCAACCTCCCCTTGCGACACAACCTTTTCGGCCAGAGCCTCGGGGTAGGTACACACAATCAGCACCTCCCCTGCAGAGTGTGCCCTGATGGCCTCCAATGCCGACGTGCGTTGCACCTCACTCGACCTATCCTCTGCCCCATAACGTATGGAACGCTTATAGCTCGACGGCAAAAACAGCACCTTCACACCCTCGCCTGCCAGCGCATAGAAGTCGCTACACAGGTATGCTGCCATGTCCCTATCGTCCTCCACAAAAAGGTGCACACCACCCACCCTCTGCGCCACAGCCGTAGCATAGAGAGCAAAGGCCGAACCGGCCAGAGAACTAATCTCTGCCACAGTTCGGCCCTCGATAGCCTCACAAAGTTGCACAGCCTCAGACACACGTGCTGCTCGCTGCACAAACTCTTTCAAGGGCGACGATTGCACCTTTTCTTTTTTCATTGTCTAACGTCCAACGTCTAACGACTTTTCCTAATTAGTAGAGAGTGAGTAGTAAATCCCTTTTTTGCGGGTATATTTCTTTCAACACCCCATCTCTCGGCGAGTACTCCTTATTTAAGCTCCTTGTCTTTTCTGTCGGCAATCTTGTAGTCCACAATACCCAACGATTGGTCCACAACAACCTTTACCCTACACAGGTAACGTCTGCACCACCTGCGGCGAATACTCCTCAAACCACCCTCTTTCAGGTAGGCCGCCAAAATGGGGTTGGCAACCACCCTCAACGAGCGCATACGTTTCTCAATGGCGTAGTAGGCAATCTGGTTCTCAATCTGCTTATCCACAAGTATCGAGGGCGAAATCTTACCCGTACCTCCACAAGTAGGACAAGTCTCCTCGGCCTTACTGATAGCCTCCGGACGCACCCTCTGACGAGTAATCTGCATCAAACCGAACTTGGTGAGCGGGAGAATTGTGTGTTTGGCCTTATCGCCAGCCATCAATTTCTGCATCTCCTCATAGAGTTTCTGTCGGTTCTCTGCCTTGTGCAGGTCGATGAAGTCGACAATCACAATACCGCCCATATCGCGCAAGCGCAACTGTCGGGCGATTTCGGCCGCAGCCGAGAGGTTAACATCCATCGCAGTACTCTCCTGATCATCGGCCACCTTCGCACGATTGCCGCTATTGACATCAATAACGTGCAAAGCCTCGGTGTGCTCGATGATAAGATAGGCTCCCCTTTTGAGCGACACATACTTGGCAAACAGCGACTTAATCTGTCGCGAGATGTCGAAGTTGTCGAAGATGGGTTGCGAGCCCTTGTAGAGTTTAACGATTTTGAGTTTCTCGGGAGCAATAACTTTCACATACTCCCTGATTTCGTTGTATATAGCCTCGTCGTTAACGTGTATGGCGTTGAACGAACTATTGAGCGAATCACGAATGATGGTGTTGGCCCTGCTCATCTCGCTGAGCAACTGTACGGGCGGCACCTTCGTTTTAATGCCCTCCAAAGCCTGCTCCCACTTCTTGATGAGCGAGAGAATGTCCTGCTCAATGTCGACGTCGCTCTTACCCTGTGCAGCGGTGCGTACAATCACACCATAGTTCTTGGGCAGCACATTGTCGACAATCTTTTTGAGCCTCTTTTTTTCGGCCGTGGAGCGAATTTTCTGCGATATGGATATTTTGTTGGAAAACGGAATCAATACTACATTGCGACCTGCAAGCGAGATGTCGGCCGTAAGTCTTGGGCCTTTGGTGCTGATTGCCTCCTTTGCAATCTGTACCATAATGGGCTGTCCACCCGAAATGTGGTTCGACAACTTGTCGCTCTTGGGGAGCTGTTGGTCGAGCCTAATGCTCTCAAATCGCACGTTTTTCTTCTTCGTCGAAAGGCTGGCCACAAGTTTGTGGAGCGAAGTGAAGTGTGGACCCAGATCCAGATAGTGAATAAAAGCGTCCCTTTCGTGGCCTATATTGACGAATGCGGCATTCAGTCCGGGCATAATTTTACGCACTTTGCCCAGATAGATGTCGCCAACTGCGAAACCGCTCTTGCAGTCCTCCTTGCTCAACTCAACGAGTTGTTTATCCTCAACTAGAGCAATGGTAACCTCTGAGGCGGTAACTTCGATTATTAGTTCTCTGTTCATAAATAGATAGGGGCTAACCCTAACCGAATAGAATGGGGCCCACCCTAACTAAAAAACAGAGCCGAAGACCTTGTTAGGCTTTCAGCTCTATTTTTAGTTAAAGGTAAACCGACAACCTATTTCTTGTTGTGTTTGTGACGATTTTTACGCAGACGTTTTTTGCGTTTGTGGGTAGCCATTTTGGGGCCTTTCCTCTTCTTACCGTTTGGCATAATCTTAACTGTTTTATGGGTTATTCAACAATCTCTTATTTTACCTTGCTAGCGAAGCTCTTTGCGGGCTTGAAAGCGGGGATGTTGTGTGCGGGGATGGTGATGGTGGTACCCCTCGAGATGTTGCGAGCAACCTTCTGTGCACGCTCCTTGATGATGAAGCTACCAAAACCCCTCAAATATACAGGCTCGTTCTCGATGAGCGAACCCTTTACGTTCTCCATGAAAGCCTCCACAATCTCCTGTACGAGAACTTTCTCAGCGCCGGTCTGTTTGGCGATGTTGTTTACGATGTCTGCCTTAGTCATAACTGTGTAGTTTATAAATTGTTAATGTTATTGTTTTTTGCCCTAACCAACCGCCCGTCATCAGCCACATCGACCTCATCGGGCGCTTTTCAGCCTGCAAATATACATCATTATTCTGTTAATTTACAACTATGTAGCGATTTTTTTTATTTTTCCCCTCTTTCTCACACAACCCCCACGGCTTCACGACAAGCAATAACTATGCCCATAAGGTGCAATAATTCTACCGATTAACACACATACACTTTGTGTAATGGCGATTTTTGTGGGAAAAATTTTGTTCTTTGAGTAAATGTTTGTAGTTTTACGCCTAGCTACGCACATTTTATGCTCGCCCTCAACACCAAGGGGCCCACATAAACCGAGCGCACAATTGATTAAAAGCAAACCAAAAATATTAACTACAAACAATTTACTAATGATGAAAAGAGTATTCCTTATTCTTCTTTCCGCTCTCTTGTGCCTCACGGCAGCCGCACAAGACCTCACGCCGAAGCAGAACTCGCGAGGCAAATGGGGATATGTGGACAGCAAAGACAACTGGCTCATTAAAGCCAAGTATGATTTGGTTGAAGAGTTCACGGCAGACGGCCTCGCAAGGGTAAAGCGCGACGACAAGTGGGGCTTTATCAACAAGACCGGCAAAGAGGTTATCCGTCTTCGCTACGACGAAGTGGGTTATTTCTCGGCCGACGGCCTCTCTTTTGTTCAGAACGAGGGTAAATGGGGTATCATCAACCGCGAAGGCAAGGTTGTCGTTAAGGTTAAGTATGACCAAATCGAAGATTTCTCGGAGGCAGGTACTGCCATCGTGCACATCGACGACAACGTTGGTATGATCAACAAAGAGGGTGATGAGGTTATCCGTTGCAAATATCAGGAGGTAACCGAGTTCTCTGCTGATGGTTTGGCTTGGATTAAACAGTCCGACAAGTGGGGTATTATCAACCGCGACGGCAAGACCATCGCCAAAATCAAATATGACGAGGCTGGTGTATGGGGCGAGGACGGCACCGCACGAATTAAGCTCGACGGACTCACCGGCGTCATCAATAAATCAGGTAAGGAGATTGTTAAACCCCAGTTTGAGACCATTGGCGACTTCTCCATTGACGGTCTTGCATGGGCTACCAAAGAGGGACTCTACGGTCTTATCACCAGCACCGGCAAACGACTCACCGACAACAAGTACGACGAGGTTCGTGATTGGAGCGAAGGTGGTCTTGCTTTGGTTAGGGTTTCGACCAAATGGGGTCTTTTAAACAAAGATGGCAAAGAGATTCTAAAGGTAATCTATGACGAAATCGGCAACTTTAACGAGCTTGGTATCGCCATGGTTATGAGCGATGGCCTCTATGGTATGGTTGCTTCGGATGGTAAGATTATCGCACCTTTGAAATACAACACCATCGGTAAATTTGAGGCAGGCCTTGCTCTTGTCACCATTGATGGCAAATATGGTATCCTCGATATCACCGGTAGGGAGGTTACCGATATCATCTACGACACCTTCGAGCCCTATGCAATCAATGGCCTTGCAAAGGTTACCATCAATGGCCTTATCAGCTGGGTAAACCGCAGCGGTATGGAGATTATTCCCGTTGTGAATAGCGAAGTTGGTGAGTGGACCGAGGATGGTATGAACTGGGTAAAAGAGGGTGAGCTCTACGGTTGGATTAACACCGAAGGCAAACGTATCACCAAGGTTGAGTACACACAATTGTGGCCCTTCGACACAAGAGGCGTTGGTAAGGTTGCCAAAGAGGGTCTTTACAGCTGGATTGGCAAGGATGGTAAACCCATCTCTCCCGTTGTTTATAACGAGGTTGGTGATTGGACCGATAGTGGCCTTGTTTGGGTAAAACAGGAGGACAAATGGGGTGTACTCAATTTGGAGGGTAAGAAAGTCATACCTATTAAATATAGCACTCTCGCCCCCTTCAACACTGTTGGCCTTGCGAAGGCATCCGTTGGCGAGAAATGGGGCTGGGTTAATGCCGAGGGTAAAGAGACTGTCAAAGTCAACAATGCTCAGGTTTGGGATTTCAATGCCGAAGGTTTGAGCAAAGTTCTCGACGCAAAAGGCAAATACGGCTATGTAAACGCCGAGGGCAAAAAGATTATCCCCTTCAAGAACGACTTCTTGGATGACTTCGTTGGTGGTCTTGCTCGCGCAGGTCAGAAGGGTGTCAAGGATGAGAATGGCGTTTATAGCGACGGACTTTGGGGCTTCTACAACGCCAAGGGCAAAGCTGCCGTTAGGGTTAAATACAACTTTGCCGACGTTTATTGCGACGGTCTGGCAAGGGTTAGCACCGGCGGTACATGGATTGAAGGCACCTATGCAGGTGGCAAATGGGGCTTTGTAAACGCAAACGGCAGGGAGGCTATCAAACTCAAATACGACGCTGCAAGCAACTTCTCGGAGGGTCTTGCTTGGGTTGGCATCGCTGGCAAGTATGGTTGGATCGACCAGAATGGCAGGGTTGTGATTGCCATTGAGTATGACGATGTTATGGACTTTACCCAGGGTGTTGCCAGGGTTAAGAAGAATGGCCTCTATGGTTGGATTAACAAATCGGGCAAAGAGACCATCGCCATCAAGTACACCTCGGCTGACTGCTTCGACGCCGAGGGCCTTGCAAGGGTTGAGCTCGACGGTAAGTGGGGTTGGATTGACCAGACCGGTAAACCCGTAATCGCACTGCGCTATGATGCATCGGAGCCCTTTGACAACAGCGGCACCGGTAAGGTTAAGAGTGGTGATGTTTGGTTTGACATCGACCGCAACGGTGTAATCACCGTATCGCTCAAATATCTTGGCACCTGCACCTTCACCGAGGGCTTGGCTCCCGTTCAGTTGGATGGCAAATGGGGCTTTGTAAACGTGAGGGGTAAGATGGTTATCCCTGCTACCTACGACTCCGTATCGTCGTTCTACCAGGGTGCTGCAATGGTTCAGAAAGATGGTAAGTATTTCTGGATTAACGCAGAGGGTGTCCAGAGCAGCAAAGCAACCTACGACACCGTTGGTGAGTTCACCGCGGCAGGCGTAGCGAAAGCAACAATTGGTGAGAAGTGTGGCTACGTTAACCGCGCCGGTATCGAGTTGTTGCCCATCAACTATGACAGTGTTGGCGAATGGGACGCAGCAGGTCTTTCGAAGATTGTTCTCAACAACAAATACGGCTGGGTTGACCAGAGTGGTAAGATTGTCGTTGAGCCCAAGTACGAGGATGTTGGCGACTTCACAGAGGACGGTCTTGCACTTGTTAAGGTGGACGGCAAATATGGCTTTATGAACAAGAAGTACCGCGAGATTATCCCCGCAATCTACGATCACGTTGGCGCATTTGAGCGTGGCATTGCCAAAGTTTCGAGCAAAGGCAAATGGGGCTGGATTGATGTGAAGGGTAACGAGGTGACCCCCGTTAAGTATGACGAGGTTGGTGAGTGGATTGACGGTCTTGCTACCGTTAAGGCCAACGACAAGTGGGGTTGCTTGGATGCCAAGTATGATGAGATTATCCCTGCAATCTACGAGGAGATTGGTACTTTTGTGGATGGCGTTACCTGGGTAAGGCTCGATGGCAAGTGTGGTCTTATCGACAAGAATGGTCGTGGCATCACCGCTCCCAAGTATGACACCATTGGCAGCTTCGAGGATGGCCTTGCACTCGTATCGTTGGATAATGTTTATGGCTACATCAACCGCACCGGTGCAGAGGTTATTCCTTTGATTTACAGCGCCGAGGAAGCTCCCGAGTATAAGAAAGACTACGTATACTATCAGAAGTTCTCCAACTTCGCCAAGGAGTATATGGCAGACAAGGTTGAGGCCTTCAAGGTTAAGGATGAGTTTGAGACCGAGGCTCAGTACAACTCTCGCGTAAATGAGATGAGTATTGCCAAACTCCAAGCCGAGCTGACCCGCGAGGCTGAGGCTGCATTCATCCAGAAACGTGCTTCGAGTGTCGTATTGCAGTTGACCATTGGCACCTACGATGCAGAGAACCAAAGCTTTATGGTTACCGACCTCAACTATGGTCAGTTCATCGTAAATGTGCCTTTGTATGCAGCTCGCGACTTCAAGGCTTTGTGGGATGGAGTTGTTAAGACTCCCAACTTTGTGGTTAAGAACGACGCTCTGACTATCGACAGCATCACTTTCCGTATGCCTGATGGTCAGGAGTTCACCACAAAATAGGTATTGACAAAGGAGAGAAATCTCAAAATATCACACAATGTGCAGAAAGGTGACCAACTTGGTCACCTTTCTCTTTTTTTTGCACAACAGGCACTTATAAATTGCTTGTTTGCAAAAAATTTTAGGGTGGATAGGAACAACATTAGAATAAAAATACTATATTTGTAGTGGAGAGGAATTGCGTCACAAACCTATTTGAAAACAAAATTGGCCATTTGAGCACAAAAAGATAAGTAGGCATGCATTCCTGATAACACTTCGAACAAAAACCTAATGTTTAACTTAATATTTTAAAGCTATGAAGAAACTTGTACTTACTCTCGCTGTTGCACTGTTTGCAATCTGCTCGGCTTCGGCAAACAACTACGTTGCTGACGATGCTGCTATCGACGCTATCGTTGAGAACTCGGTTGAGATGGTTATGGAGGTTGCACCCGCTGCACCCGCATTGGACATCCTTGGTCCCGTTGTTAAGCTCGTTGACAAAAAGGATCCCCTGATTGCAACCCTCTTAAGCTGGTTCACCGGCTGGTGTGGTCTGCACCGCTACTACCTCGGTACTGCTAAATTCATGGTAGTTCCCTACTTGCTGACCGGTGGTGGTTTCGGTATCGTTACTTTTGTTGATGCGGTTTTGATGACTCTCGACCTGGTTCAGGACAACAAGATCAATCCTAAGTACATCAACAACCGTCGCATTTTGATGTGGGCTGATTTGATTTAATCCAAATTTAGACATATCTTTACGGGGCGAAGGGAGCGAAAACCTCGCCCCGTATTTTTTTATCTATTATGAAACGAGCCATATTAGCCATACTGACAGCAGCATTGTTGCTCCCCACCACCCTTCTCGCCCAACAGCGACTCTCGGTGGATATTCAGACCGTAACGGTGTCGCAGGGCAAGAAAGTTACAGCCACAAAGAGTCTATATCTCAACCCCGACGGACGCCTTGTGAGTGTAACCCACCGCCCACAACACATCATCACCCTCACCAATGCACTCGGCGAGATGCGCATCTACAACCCCAAGGATAACACGGTGGTTGTGGCCGACAACAAGGAGATGGCTTCGAGTAAGGAGACGGTGTCAATGTTTGCTTCGGGTAGGTTTGTGGATATGGACCTACCT
Organism: Tidjanibacter sp.; assembly: GCA_045132795.1. GTDB lineage: Bacteria > Bacteroidota > Bacteroidia > Bacteroidales > Rikenellaceae > Tidjanibacter. The sequence continues at coordinate 34,126 of JBGUSZ010000028.1, forward strand.
ATGTATGGCTACAAACAGACCGACATCCGACAAGATGGTGCACTCACAATCAAGACTTTTGAGCCACAGGCCAAGACCCAGGGAATCATCAAGGTGGAGTTGGTCTTTGAGCGCCACCTGCCCGTGTGTATGATTTACTACGGACCCAAGGGCAACGCCATTAGGAAGGTCTATTTTTCTCGCTATGAGCTGGGACGTGTGCCAATGCCCATGCGTATCACTGAGGTTGAATACACCTCCCCCACCGATTCGCTCATTATGTTGAGCACATACAGCAACCTCACCATTGGCGCCGATGCGCAGTCGGAGATGTTCGACTTTGAAATCCCGGCCAATGCGGTAAAGGTGGCGTTGGAACAACCAAATGCACTCAAAAAGTGATAAAACCCACCCACATACTCCTCGCCATAGTGTGCGCCACGCTACTATCGTTCACCTCCTCCTTTGCACAAGAGGGGCCTAAGAGCGACAGGGAACTAATGTGCTCGGTAGAGTTCAAGCAGGCAAGGGAGGATAGACATTATCCCTACGGCATTCAACCCGAGCGCCGTACCCTCTCGCCACTCTACCACCTTACAAGCGCAGGGATGTATGTGTGGCAAAACAGCATAGCACCCGAGGTTGCAAACCCTGGTGGATATACCGACACCAACGAGGAGTATTTCAAAGCCCTCGTGGAGGAATATGGCGGCATAAGGGCCCTTTTCTACTCCTTCGACCGACTTGTACGTAACACACGCATCGGACGCTACACCACCCCCAAAAACAAGCAGGGACTTGTGGAAGATAGTGTGCAAAGGTATCGTAAACACAATCAAAACAATGATTAAGCGCATAGTAGTTATATTGACAGCCTTGGTGCTGTCATTGGGAACGGTGTGTGGTCAGCAGAGCCACGCACGGGCCGACTACGACTTTGGCACCTATCTCATAGGCAACGGCCTATTGCGTGATGCACAAACCCTTGCCAGACAACCTCTGAACGAGAAACTATTCACCCCCGCAGCACTCGACACGCTCCACTATCTGAGAGGGCAAACCCACTATACGCTCCAAAATTTCGGAGAGGCGACCTTGTCGTTTGGGCTCGTAGGTACGAATAGCGAGTTCTACCCAAAGAGTGCCTTCTACGGTGCCGTCTGCCACCTCTCGCTTGGCAACAAGGAGGAGGCAAAGACAACCCTCGATAAGTTTGCCACCACCCCACAAGCCGAAGAGTATGGAGAACTTCTTGCCTTTGAACGTGCAGGTATAGCACTCTTGGAGGGCGACACCGACACCTACAACACTCTGCAAAGGGAGTTCACCTACACACACTTTGCCCTCGCCGAACAGCAACACTTGTTCGATAATCTGGCCACACAACAACCTCGCAACCTTTCGCCGTGGGTTGCAGGATTGGCTTCGGCTGTGGTTCCGGGGTTGGGCAAGATATATGCAGGCAACGTGGGCGAAGGTATTGCCTCATTCCTGATTGTGGGGGCATTTGCAGGACTCACAGCCGAGAGTTGGGCTAAGGCAGGAACACCCAAGAATTGGCGTACGATAACCTATGGCACCATTGGTAGCCTACTCTATATTGGTAACATTTTCGGAAGTGCTGCTTCCGTGAAAATCTATTACGAAGAGTTTGAAACATCGCGTAGCGGGGCTGTTATGTATGGCCTTCACATACCTTTGCGCTCCATTTTCCGTTAGCGCACAGAGTGCCAACTCTTTGGCTTTGGAGGCTTTGAGGTTGGAACGAGAAGTTTTCGTTGCACCCTCGGCCGCTGATGCCAATGCCGCCCTATTGGCCAAGGCCGAGGTGCGCAAACAGCAGGGACTCTATGAGGAGGCTGTCCGAGAACTCGGCAGGCTCAATGCGTGGGCACTCTCCGAGGAGCAGAGTGGTGCCTACTACTACCAGAAGGCCCTATGTCAGTACCTTGCTGCCGACTTTGAGGGAGCACTTGCCACCCTCGACGAGGCACGACTGTACATACCCTCCACCTCTGCTATTCACTCCGAACTCTCCCTCCTCGAAGCACTCGCCGCAGGCGAACAGGGCGAGTGGGTACGCTCCGAGCAGGCCGCAAATAGACTCCTTGCCAACGCCCCCGAAGAGGTAAAAATGGAGGTAAAAAAACTCTACGCCACCGCCCCAAAACTGCGTAACCCCATGGTGGCGTGGTATCTGAGCCTTGTGCCCGGCTTGGGGCAATTCTATGCCGGCGAGGTGTGGAGCGGAGTGGTGTCGCTGGCCGTAAATGGAGGACTCATTGCCTTTGGTGTGGGCGAGGCGGTGGCCGGCCATTGGTTGAGTGCGTGGCTGGGTACAGGCATACCGCTGAGCAACACCTATTTTGTGGGCCAAGAGAGAGCAAAAATGCTCACCGAAAGGCGTAACACACGAGTGCTCCGCACCCACAACGACCTCCTACGGGAGATTTTGTTGCAGGAGAGGTAAACAATCCCCAAAAAGTCTTCGTATATTTGAGCATCAAAACTTATAACCACAATAAACACAATGAAGAAAATCCTTATCGTACTACTGTGTGCACTCTGTTGCACCTCGTGTGCCACCATTCTCAGTGGTACCACCAAACATGTAACCTTCGACAGCGACCTCAAAAAGGCCGACGTTGTAAACATCGACGGCCATAGGTACAAGAACGTAACCTTCCCCTTCAAGGCAAAGGTTAGGTGTGGTTTCGATGATAGTTTTGCAAGGTTTGAGGCCGACAACCTCACATCCACGGTCAACATCTACAAAAAGTTTAATTGGGTGTCAATCCTCAACCTCGCCGACCCCGTGTGTTGGATTATCGACGCTGTGAGTGGCGCAATAATGACCACCGACCAAAGTTACTATTGGGTGGAGTTTGAGCCACAGCACACCACCACAACAAAGGTGGAGGTTTCTGAGATACACATCGAGTAGCAGAAGGTCAAACATCACAATACAAGAAAGGCTGAACCCCACGTGGAGTTCAGCCTTTCTTGTGCAGTAATCGCCAGATGCGAGCCCTTGCCATCTTGGGGCCATGGTGCGCATCGGAGAGGTCTTTGGGCAAACCTACGCCATTCGGATGGTTACTTCTTGGAGCCACAACCGCATCCGCACCCTTTGTCGTGGGTTTTCTCGTTGGTGGGTTTGGACTGCTCGGAGGCTTTTGTTCCGCACCCTTTGGTGGTGCCACTCTCTTTGGTTTTACACTTTTCGTCTTTCATAATCACTGTTTTTTGAGGGTTCAACTTCACATCCTTCTTCTACAAAAGGCAAGCCAAATGTGGCTCGGAAGTATCAAAATAACACTCCAAAGCTAATTTGGAGCATATCGTCGTGGGCAACATCCACCATCGCACTCTCGCTACGCACACGCATTTCCACCTCCGTCTGGCGCAGATAGCGCATATAGCGCACCTCCATAAAGAGGCCCTCGAAATCTATGGCCGCGCCTGCCATAGCCGCCACATCGTTGTCGTCAAATCGCAATTCAAAGGGAGTTTTGCCCGCCCCACGGTTGTATTGTCGGGTGCTGATATGCCACACGGGGCCTGCAAAAAAGTGAGCAGCAAGGATGTTGAAACCCACCATCACGGGCAACTCCAACCTCACAACTCTGGTGTTCTTATACTCCATCGGTAGCCCCTCCTGTCGGATTCCAAAAGAGATGTCCCTCAACAGCACATCCAACTCCGGCTGGATGTAGATAAAATGGGGAATGGTAAACCTCATCAGAGCACCCACCTGATAGCCCCCACACCTATCCGACACGGGGACAACGGAGCCTCCCTCGATGGGCACCTGCTCGAAATCATAAACGCCGGTGTTAAGACCCACCCTTGCACCGAATTTGAGAACTTGGGCATCGGCAGCCCAATGGGCAAGGAGCAGTGCCAAGCCCGTAATAATCAACCGTTTCATAACCTTACAACATTTTTTGTTTAACCCTTACGGAAGGTTGGATGTCGGCTCAGAGCCTCAATCTCCTTCGCAAAAAAATGTTGCAAACCACTTGCCAAAGTGGCGTTGGTTGACGGATTAAAATGGGGGTGTTATTTTCGCAAACCTCACGTTAGAACAGAGGGGCTAACAGGCGGGCGATTGGCTCCATAATCTTGCTCAAACGTGGACGACTGCGCCACATTTCGGGCGTAATCTCGGTACTCCTTGCAAGGTCCTTCATAAAGTACCCCTTCAACTCCTCCGTAATGGCCCCATCATAGATGATGGCCTGCACCTCAAAGTCGTCCTCAAAACTGCGATTGTCTAGGTTGGCCGAGCCAATGGAGCTGATGCAGTCGTCGATAAGCAGGAACTTAGAGTGGTTGAAACCCTTATTATAAAGATAGACCTTCACGCCCGCCTCCATCAAAGAGTCCACATATGAGTAGCCGGCCCACGCCACAAAAATATTGTCGCCCCTGACGGGGATGAGCACCCTCACATCCACCCCACTCAGGGCCGCCACACGTAGAGCCGTAACGATGGCTTGATTGGGCAGAAGGTAGGGAGTGGAAACATAGATATACCTTTCGGCCTTGCCTATGGCGGCAAAATAGGCTTGCATAATGGATGCGTATGGGGAGTCGGGGCCCGAGGTAGCAATCTGTATGGGCAGAACATCGCCCACCTCTTGGGTGTGAAAATAGATCTCGTCGGAGAGCATACACCCATCGGTAACAAAGTGCCAATCGGTAACAAACACCGACTGCAACATAGCCACCGCCTCGCCCTCGATGCGAAGGTGGGTATCACGCCAAATGCCCCCACGCACGCCATCAATATAGCGGTCGGCGATGTTCACACCGCCCGTGTAGCCCACCTTACCGTCGACGACCACAATTTTGCGGTGGTTGCGGTAGTTGACCTTGTCAGTAAAGCGTGCAATCCACACCGGCATAAAGCTCCTAACCTCGGCACCTATGGAACGCAGACGGAGGAGGTCTCGGCGACGGAGTCGTCGGCTACCCACGCTGTCGTAGATGATGCGTACCTCTACCCCGTGGGCAATCCTATCGTCCAAAATCTCCACAAGCCTATCAAACAACACCCCACCCTCAATGGCAAAAAATTCAATGTGGATATACCTTTCTGCCTTGCTCATCTCCTCAAACATATCGGGGAAGGTCTGCTCGCCATTGTTGAGAATACTTACCCTGTTGTGTTCGGTCAGCAGGGCCCTACTATTGTTGAGCATAAGGCGCACAAAGTTACGATTGGGCATCGTTGCCCTATCGGGGTGTGCAATGTGGTGCAGTTGTTCGTTGCAAAGGTGTGTAATAACCTCCGAGTCGTAGAGCTCCTTTTGCATAAAGGTTCGTTGCCTACGGTGGTTTTGGCCCAAAATAAGAAACAAAATGACACCTCCGACAGGGAACATTGTGATGACCATAATCCACGCCAAAGTGTTCACCGGCTCACGCCTTTCGGCAATGACAACCACGACCGTGATGACCACCAACACAGTCCACGTGAATGACAATATGGTCCATAAATCAGAAAAACCTATAACACTGCTATACAGAAACATCCTATATTCTTCTAATTGATACATACAAATTTAGCACAAAATTTGTTTATTCGAAAAAAGTGCCTACCTTTGTGGAAAATAAAAGCACTTATGGTGCGAATTGTAATACTGGGTTTCGGCTGTAATGGTCGAAATTCATATTTTTTTCGCTCCTACCAAACGAATAAAAACAACTAAAAATAGAACAACAATTATGGCAAACGAAGCAATCCTTCTCACCAAAGAGGGTTACAACAAAATGAAGGCCGAACTGGACGAATTGCGCATCGTGGAGCGCCCCAAGGCTGCCGAGGCTATCGCCGAGGCTCGCGACAAGGGCGACCTCTCGGAGAACGCCGAGTATGATGCTGCAAAGGAGGCCCAGCGCAATTTGGAGGCCAAGATTATGCGTATGGAGATGACACTCGCCAATGCACGCATCATCGATGAGTCGCACCTCGACCTCAACAAAGTGCAAATTCTCAACAAAGTAAAACTCCGCAACTGCAAGACCGGAGCCGAGATGGAATACACCCTTGTGGGCGACCACGAGGCTAACCTCGCCGAGGGTAAACTCTCGGTTGAGACCCCCATCGGCCACGCCCTGCTCGGCCACAAGAAGGGCGACAAGGTGGAGGTTCAGGTACCTGTGGGCCTGATGGAGTTTGAGATTTTGAACATATCCATCTAAAAACACTCCTCTAACGAGAGGGTGGTGATGCTTAGTGTGGGAGCCGAGAATTTTTTATAAATTTTTGGGGGACACGCCAAAGCGCACCACAAAACGAAGGGGCGGGAAGTTTTCTTCCCGCCCCTTCTTCTTTTCACGATAACACTATCGCTTGGGGTATTTGGTTTCTAATATAACCTACTCTGCGTTTGCCAAAGGCGAAGGAGTGGTGTAAACCCTTGCACCCAACTCTTTGTCATACTCATAGAGACCATATTTGTTGTCGCCAATCTTCTCCAAGATGTCGATGATATCGCGTGCGTTCTCCTCCTCCTCAATCTGCTCGTCTACGAACCATTGGAGGAAACTCTCCGAAGCATAATCACGCTCCTCTTTGGCAATAGCCATCAGGTTGTTGATGCGTGCGGTTACCACCTGCTCGTGTTCGAGAGTCTTCTCCCAAGCTGCCAGAGGGCTTGCCCACTCGGTATCAACCTCTGCGATGGGCTGCAACTTAACCTCTGCGCCACGCGAGTTGAGCATATTCATAAAGATGCGTGCGTGGTCCTGCTCCTCCTGGAATTGGATAAAAAACCAATTTGCAAAACCTTTGTTACCTTTTGCCTCCTGGTCCATCGACATCGAGAGGTAGAGATAAGCCGACCAGAGCTCGGCATTGATTTGGTCGTTGATAGCCGCTACGAGGCGGTCGCTAATGTTCTTTTTCATAGTTGTATGTTTTTTAGTTGTTAATTCGTAGTTGTTTTTCTACTACAAATATAGTGCATAAATTTTAATTTTGGTACACCTTTGCGCTATGATATTTTTCGATTGTTTCATAAGTAAAACTTATATGGAATAGTCTGCCATCAGCAACCCATTGAGGAGAGGGCAAAAGGGAGAGTTGGGACTTTAATGAGGTTAGGGATATTCTTCCCTCACACTCCACACACTCCACACTCCTTAAACTCCCTTGTTAGGGTCAAGCAAGAGCTGATGATCAACAAAGAGGGCGGACCCGCAAAGGTCCGCCCTCACTCTTTTACAATTTCATCGGACTATTCCGACAAAATCTCCATAATCTTCTGCGCCGCAGTAGCCACAGGAGTACCAGGGCCGAAGATGGCGGCGGCACCGTCCTGATAGAGCTCCTCGTAGTCCTGAGCGGGGATTACACCACCCACAATTACCACGATGTCCTCACGACCAAGTTTCTTCAACTCGGCGATAATCTGAGGAACAAGGGTGAGGTGGCCTGCTGCCAACGACGATACACCAACAACGTGTACATCGTTCTCAACAGCCTGCTTGGCAGCCTCCTCGGGAGTCTGGAACAAGGGGCCCATATCCACGTCGAAGCCGAGGTCGGCATAACCCGTAGCAACAACCTTTGCACCACGGTCGTGGCCGTCCTGACCAAGTTTGGCAATCATAATACGGGGCTGGCGGCCCTCCTTCTTAGCGAAGTCGGCTACCATCTCTTTTGCTTTTGCAAAATCTGCATCGTTCTTCATAGCACTCGAATATACACCAGAAATGGAACGGATAACTGCTTTGTAGCGACCAACAACAACCTCGCAAGCGTCCGAAATCTCGCCCAGCGTTGCCCTCACCTTAGCAGCCTCAACTGCCAACTCGAGGAGGTTGCCCTCTTTGGTCTTAACGCACTCGGTGAGTGCTGCGAGAGCCTTCTGTACGGCAGCCTCATCACGGCCGGCACGCAACTCCTGCAACCTCTTAACCTGGCTCTCACGAACTGCGGTATTGTCCACAGCAAGGATGTCGATGGGTGCTTCCTTCTCCAAGCGATAGCGATTCAAGCCCACGATAACCTCCTCACCGGAGTCAATCCAAGCCTGCTTACGAGCCGAAGCCTCCTCGATACGCATCTTTGGAATACCGGTCTCGATAGCCTTTGCCATACCACCAAGTTTCTCAATCTCCTGGATGTGCTCCCAAGCCTTGTGAGCAATCTCGTTGGTGAGGCTCTCAACATAGTACGAACCTGCCCAGGGGTCAACCGAACGGCATACGTTGGTCTCCTCCTGAATGTAACTCTGGGTGTTACGAGCAATACGAGCCGAGAAGTCGGTGGGCAGTGCGATAGCCTCGTCCAGAGCGTTGGTGTGCAACGACTGGGTGTGGCCAAGTGCAGCGCCCATAGCCTCGATTGCGGTACGGCCTACGTTGTTGAAGGGATCCTGCTCGGTGAGCGACCAACCCGAAGTCTGCGAGTGGGTACGCAATGCGAGCGATTTGGGGTTCTTGGGGTTGAACTGCTTAACAATCTTTGCCCACAAGAGCCTTGCTGCCCTCATCTTGGCAATCTCCATAAAGTGGTTCATACCGATAGCCCAGAAGAACGACAAACGGGGAGCGAACTGGTCAACGCTCATACCTGCGTTCACACCTGCACGGAGGTACTCCAAACCGTCGGCCAAAGTGTAGGCCAACTCGATGTCGGCAGTTGCGCCAGCCTCCTGCATGTGGTAACCCGAGATAGAAATCGAGTTAAACTTGGGCATATTCTTCGAGGTGTACTCAAAGATGTCGGCAATGATTCGCATCGAGAATTCTGGTGGGTAGATGTAGGTGTTACGCACCATAAACTCCTTCAGGATGTCGTTCTGAATGGTACCGGCCAACTGGTCGAGGGTGCAACCCTGCTCCAAGCCTGCCACGATGTAGAATGCCAAAACGGGAAGTACAGCACCGTTCATAGTCATCGACACCGACATCTGGTTCAATGGAATACCATCGAAGAGCACCTTCATATCCTCAACCGAGCAGATGCTCACACCTGCCTTACCAACGTCGCCCACAACCCTGGGGTGGTCTGCATCGTAGCCACGGTGGGTAGCCAAGTCGAATGCTACCGACAGACCCTTCTGGCCCGATGCGAGGTTACGACGGTAGAAGGCATTACTCTCCTCTGCGGTCGAAAAACCTGCATACTGGCGAATGGTCCAAGGACGCATAACATACATAGTGCTGTAAGGGCCACGAAGGAAGGGAGCCACACCTGCTGCATAGTTCAGGTGCTCCATACCCTCCAAATCCTCTGCGGAGTAGAGGCCCTTAACGGGAATTTGCTCTGCGGTCATCCACTCTTTCTTCTCACCGCAGCACTTGCTCTGGCAGCAACCCTCGGTTGCGCCTGCAAATTTGATATCTGTAAATTGAGCTCTCATAACTTTCTTGTGCAATGTGTGTTGATTAAATACCCAACTCTTTGAGGTAACCTTTCAGGGTTTCAAGCACGTTGTCCCTGATGCTGATGAAGTGGGTGATGCCCTGTGCCTTCAACTCCTCGGCGCAAGCAGGAGCACCTGCTACCACCACGATTGCCTCCTCGCCAACGAGTTTGGCAACCTCGGGAGCGAGAGTTGCATAGTCGTCGTCCGACGAGCAAACAACAACAATGTCGGCACCTGCCTCTTTGGCAGCCTTCACGCCCTCCTCAACCGAAGCGAAGAAGGTGTTGTCCTGAACTTTGATACCTGCGCAAGCAAAGAAGTTGCAGCTGAACTGTGCCCTTGCACGAGCCATTGCCAAGTTGCCACAAGTGAGCATAAATGCTTTGGGAGCCTTGCCGCTTGCGTCAACAGCCTGCCTCATTGCCTCGAACTGCTCACCACCACGGTAGGGAACAAGTGCATTCTCGCTAACCTCGCAGTTGCAACCACAAGCACACTCTGCCTTCTGGTCCTTCAATACCTCACCGAAGTTGGGGAATTGGTTGGTACCAAGCAAGGTGATACGGCGGGTAGCCACCTCTTTGTTCTTCTTCTCGGCCGAAGCTTTAACCCTTGCACTGATGGTGCCTTTGTTGAACGAAGCAATGTAACCACCCTCGTTCTCAACCTCCAAGAAGAGTTTCCAAGCCTCCTGTGCGATGCTTGCGGTGAGGTTCTCGATGTAGTAGGAACCACCTGCGGGGTCAACTACGTTGTCGAAGTGAGCCTCGTTCTTCAAAAGGAGTTGTACGTTGCGTGCGATACGCTCGGCGAACTCGTCGTTCTTGGTAGTTGCTGCATTGAAAGGCAAAACCTCCAACGAGTGAACACCTGCGATGGCTGCACTCATAGCCTCGGTGGTGCCACGGAGCATATTCACATAGGAGTCATATACGGTCTGGTTCCACATCGAAGTAACGGCGTGGATGTAAATCTTCTCGGCGCACTTGCACTCGGGCTCATAGGCCTTCATGATGTTGGCCCACAACAGACGTGCTGCACGGAGTTTTGCGATCTCCATAAAGTAGTTGGAGGTGATGGAGGTGGTAAAGCGGATGCTCTTTGCAGCAGCCGTTGCGCTCACACCCCTCTTGATGAGTTCAACAAGCATCTCGTGGCCTGCTGCCATCATATAGCCAAGCTCCTCAACGATGGTCGAGCCGCTGTTGCCGATGAGCGAGCCATCAACACCTGCGAAGCGAACGTGTTTGAACTCCTGGCTGTAACGGCTGATGTAGCCTGCGATTTTGTCGAAGCAATCCTCGCCACGCTCCTTGCCACAGCAGAATTTGCCGAAGCGAGTCAGGCCCCACATCATGGGGTCAAAGTCAAAAGCGATGCGAACGGCCTCTTTGTCAAAGCCTGCGGCCCACTCCATAACGGGCTCCACGATGGTGGTGTTGGAAGAGCAGATGTAGAAAACGATTTCGTTCTTGGTGGGATCGATACCGGCGGTGAGAGCCAATACGAACTCTTTATCCACCTCGTTGCAGATCTCAAATGCAACGCTCTCTGCGCCACTTTCGAGTGCGTGCAAAGCCTTTTTGTTTGCCTCTGCGGGACACTCCACATTGATAGTCTGGAATACTTTCCACTTGTTGCAGTTCTTCACGCCGCGAACATAGGGGAACTCACCTGCTGTTGTGCCAAGCCACTCGATGTTCTGCAAATCCTCTGCACGATAGTAGGGGCGGACATTGAAGCCCTCTGCTGTGCGCCATACCAGCTTCTTCTGATAGTCGGCACCTTTGAGGTCGGTGTTGATGACAGCCTCCCAAGCCTCGGTCGAGACTCCGGGAAACTCCTCAAACAACCTTTCATACTTGTTGTTTGCCATAACTTTTTGTTTGTGATTGTTATATAGTTAGTTGTTTGTTGTTTTCTTTTGCTTTTTCTACTGCATAAGCGCGACAAATATACTAATTTATAACCAAAGTGTACTCATTTTTCACTACTTTTGTGAAAACTTTCACACCAAACAATGGCACAATTTTTCACAAAACGCGAAATAAGGGGAATTGCCCTACTACTCCCTCTGTTGGTTATGCTGGCATGGGTTATCACCGAGGCCCTACACACTGCCCCTCCCAAGCCCGACAACACACCTTCGCCAGAGGTGGTTTTCGCACAAATCGACAGCATCAATCAAGCTCTCCATCTGCGTCAGTTCGACCCCAACACTGTAACCTACGAGGAGTTGAGAGAGATGAACATTGACAAGTTTGTGGCACGTAACATCGTCAAATATCGTTCCACGGGGCGCACGTTCTCCATTCCCGAAGATGTTGCTATTGTCTATGGTATCAGCGACTCTTTGTATGTACAGCTCAAACCACACATACGCATCGCCTCTAAATATCTTCCACAACCCAAAACCTATGCTACCGACTCTTTGAGTAACAAAGGGTTTCCCCGCAAGAGCCGTGCTTTCAAGCGCATAGCCTTCGACCCCAACACGCTCGATGCCGAGGGGTTCTATTCATTGGGGTGTTTCACGGCTCGTCAGGCAGAGGCCTTGGTGGAGTATCGTGAGCGAAACGGAGGTTTCCGTTCTTTGTTGGAGTTCGCCGACTGCTACCTGATAAGCGACACCCTCTATGCGGCTATGGAGGAGTTCATAACCCTCTCGCCCCTACCCGAGCCGGAGAAGATTTTGGTCGACATCAACTCGGCCGACTCCACCGCACTTGTAGCTCTTCCGGGCATTGGGCCAGCCTCGGCTGTAGACATCATTCTCTATCGCGAGAAGCTGGGAGGTTACCACTCCACCGAGCAACTCAAAGACCTTGCAGTCATCATGGATAAGAATTACGACCGCTTTGTGAAAGAAATTTGGTGCGATAGTTGCAAAATTCGAAAAATTGATATTAACTTTGTGGCCCCAAAAGAGTTGGCACGTCATCCATATATGACTGCGACTCGTATGAGGAAGATACTCAAACAACGACAAAAGAGAGGAGGTTGGAGCACTATTGAAGAGATGGTAAAGGATGACATATTCACCGAGGAGGAGGCCGCAAGGATTTCTCCGTATCTTCAATTCAACCCCGTCAAGAAGTAGAGAGTAATATCCAGAGGGTCAGAGTGTTGTAATGAGATTGCAGACACAGAGCCAAACAACAAAAACAAACGAAATTAACAACAAAAAAAAGAGATACAGTTATGATTATTATGCCAGTAAAAGAGGGCGAGAACATCGAGCGCGCCCTGAAGAAATTCAAACGTAAATATGAGCGCACCGGCGTTCTCAAAGAGCTCCGCGCACGTCAGTACTTCGCAAAACCCAGCGTTACCAAGCGTATTCAGATGCAGCACGCTGTGTATGTAGAGAAGATGCACCGCATGGACGAGGAGTAGAGATTACGCTCACTCTATACACAAAGACCAATCCCAAACGAGGGTTGGTCTTTTTTTGTTGGTGGAGGCAACAAGGAGGCAAACCACAAAAAAACTCTCGGGTATTAAATTTCATACCCGAGAGTTTCTATGAAAGAGTTTTATCTCTCTTACAACCTGTTTCTCTTATGCCCTATTACTTTGCGGCCTTCTTGGTGGCAGGCTTTTTAGCAGCGGGCTTGGTTGCAGTTTTCTTCGCTGTGGGCTTCTTGGCAGGTGCCTTTTTAGCGGGAGCCTTCTCTGCGGGCTCTTCGGCTTTGGGAGCCTCCGCATTGGGGGCCTCTGCAAGAGCCTTGTCAAGCTCAATATCAAAGTCGCTCAGCACGTTCATATAGTTGATGAATGCCGAATAGGCCGAATCGTAGGGGTTGAAGTAGCTGTGAACATCGCCGTCCGAGAACCACTTGGTTGCCATATAATAGAAGTGGTCCGAAGCCTTCATAAAGTTCCAAACATAGTTGAAATCTTTGGAGTTAAGGGCATTAACCTTCTCCTGCAAACCATAGAGTTTCCTGAACGCTTCGTTCTGCAACTCGTTACCGAGCCAAGCTGTAACGTCCCTCTCCTCGTCTGCCCACGACATTGCGTGGAGGCAGTAGAGAACACCCGTAGGTTGGTGTGCAGCAGCGGCCTCGGTTACGGTTGCAAACTCCAACTGGCCCGTTGCAAGCATTGCCTTGGGAAGATTCTCCACAAATTGGAAAATACCCGAAGAGGCCTTCTGGTGTTCACCAAAAGTCTCGTAGTCCATAAAGAGGTTGATAACCTCGCCGGTGGTATTGTCGTCTGCCAGCCAACCTGCATACTTATCGGCAGTCAAAGGCCACTCGCCCCAACTCTGATTGGAGAAGCGGAAAGCGATATCGTCGGAGAGTTTGTAGTTCCTCAACAACAGCCTCAACTTCTGGTCGAGAGCATTAGCATAGACAAAGTTGGGGCTCTTCCAACCCAAGACGTGGCGGGCACCCTCGGCCAGCATAGCCCTAAATCCCATTGCAGCAACCTGCTCACCAATGCTATCGGAGTAAATCAACTCGGTGTTGCGGAAAGCTGTGGGGGTGTAGCCGAACTCACTCTGCATCAAAGCAGTGTGGGCCTCCACCTCTTTCTTGAACTCCTCTGGCGAGATGAGCGACGAGAGGGAGTGTGAATATGTTTCGGCAAGGAACTCCACACAACCAGTCTTTGCCAACTCACGGAAGCTATCCAACACATCGGGGGTGTAGCTTCGGAACTGTTCAATGGCAAGGCCCGAGATGGAGAAGGTCACCTTGAAGCGGCCCTCGTTCTCACGGATGAGCTTCAAGAGGAGGTTGTTCATAGGCAGGTAGCACTCGGCTGCCACACGCTGCATAATGGAGCGGTTGGCACTCACATCCAAGTAGTTGTGGTCCTTGCCCATATTGAAGAACCTATAAGTTTTGAGCCTAAGAGGCTGGTGAACCTGAAAATATAGACAAACTGTTTTCATATCTTTATGTTTCTCTTTTTTATGTCCAAATATTGTTATTTTCTTTTCGGCACAGCGGGGCTATTTCTGTTTAGCCTCCTGCTCCTTGATTACCCTTTCGTAACCCTCTTTGATTTTGGCTGCGGCATTGTTCCATTTGAGTCCCGTAACCTCCTCCAAGCCCTTGCGAGCGAAGAGTTCGCCAAGTGCAGGGTAAGTTACCAGACCATAGATAGCATCTGCCATTGCGTCCACATCCCAATAGTCCACCTTAACGGCGTAGTCCAACACCTCGGCTACACCCGACTGTTTACTGATGATGGTGGGCACATTGGACTTCATAGCCTCCAAAGGCGAAATACCGAAGGGCTCACTCACCGAAGGCATAACATACACATCGCTCAGTGCAAACATCTTCTGCACATCGGCACCCCTCAGGAAGCCCGTAAAGTGGAACTTGTCGGAAATACCCAACCTTGCCACACGGCGGATAACGTGGTTCATCATATCGCCGCTACCAGCCATTACAAACCTCACATTCTTGGTTCTTTTGAGCACCTTGGCAGCCGCCTCCACAAAGTAGTCGGGGCCTTTCTGGTAGGTGATACGTCCGAGGAAGGTAACAATCTTATCCTTCACGCCACGCTCTTCCTCCTCCTGATTTCCCTCGGCGAAACGTACGGCGTTGTGCACCGTCATAACCTTCTCGGCTGGGATACCATATTTATTAATAACAATATTACGCGTGAGGTTACTTACAGCCATCACCAAGTCGGCAGCCTCCATACCTCCACGCTCAATAGCATAGGTCTGGGTGTTGATATTCTCGCCACTGCGGTCAAACTCCGTAGCGTGCATATGCACCACAAGGGGTTTGCCCGAAACCTCTTTGGCAGCAATACCTGCATAGTATGTGAGCCAATCGTGGGCGTGGATAACATCAAACTGACCTTCGAGCTCGATGGCCACCTGGCGGGCCACCACCGCATACCTTGCGACCTCCTCCAACAGGTTGGCACCATATTTACCCGAGAACGTATAACGCTCCCTCCACACATCGCCATCGTGGTGAACAGTGCCGACCTTCTCACTGCGGCTGCGCTCCTCCTCCCACTGCTCGGGCGAAATGTAGGGTACCATATTGGAGTTGATCTCCATAAACTTAACGTGTCGCCAGATGTCGCTATCGGCATCTCCACTGCGGTAGATTGCATCTACATCGCTAGCGTTGACAACGCGAATAAATCGCTGGTCCTCATCGCCATAGGCCTTCGGGACCACAAAAATAACCTCCACACCGTTACGAGCCAAACCTCGTGTCAGACCATAGCAAGCCGTACCCAGACCGCCTGCAATGTGGGGAGGAAACTCCCATCCGAACATTAAAACTCTCATATAGCGACTCTCTTATTTTTTGTACTTTTTAATCATCTCTGCAATCCTCAACACTGCGCCCACGCTCCAAGCCTGCGAAATGGAGCCACGAGCTTCGTGTGGCGGGTCGGCCTCATAAATCTCCGAAATGGAGCCGATACCGTTTTGGCTCATATCCTCCTCGAAGTTCTCCAATATCTCCTCCGCCTTATAGAGGAAGCCCTCGCCTTGAACATCAAATTTGGCCTTCACATAGTGCTCCAAAGGCCATACCCACACGGTACCCTGGTGGTAGGCCTCGTCCCTTGTCTTTTGGTCGCCACCATAGCGGCCCTTGTAGAGCGGATTACGAGGCGATAGGGTACGCAAACCTTTGGGAGTGAGTAGGTGGCGTTTCACCACATCTGCCACAGACTCCTGCTGTACCAACGAAAGCATCTTATAGTTCATCGAGCAAGCAATAATCTGATTGGGACGAATGAAGGTGTTGGCACCATTCTCGTCCACATAGTCGGCCAAATAACCATCCTGCAACCAGAACTTCTCAACAAAGCTAACCTTTATCCTATCGGGCATCTCTTTCCACTCCTCCACGAAGGCTTTATCTTTGGCACCCTTGGCGCAATCCAAAGCATAGCACACTGCGTTGTACCACAGAGCGTTAATCTCCACCTGATAGCCGGTCCTCGGAGTTACGGGTTTTCCATCAACAACAGCGTCCATCCAAGTGATGGCATACTGCGGGTGCGAAGCCCACACGAGGCCGTTGTCGTGAACCCTCACAACATCTCCAATACCCCTACGATAGGCTTCCAAAACATCCTTGACATACTTGCCATACCTCTCCCACACTTTCTTGCGGCTAAGTTTCTCCTCCAATTGTTGGAGTGTCCACACAAACCACAGAGGTGCATCGGCCGAGTTATAGGCGGTACCCACATTGGGGAACAAACCATCCTTCATCTCGCCCGTCATCGTATCGAGCACATCCAGACAAGCCTGAACGTCGCCCTGCGCAAGAGTGATACCGGGGAGCGACACAAACGTATCCCTACCCCACCTACCAAACCAAGGATAGCCGGCAACAACCTCACTACGACCGCCCGAACGCACTACAAATTGGTGAGCCGAGTGGCGCAACATCGAGAGGAAGTCGGTCTTGGTGTTCCTCTCCGAAAGCTCCTTCTCGAAAGCTGCGTGCAACATCTCGGGGTCAATCTCCTCCAACGAAGCCGAGAAAATCAGGGGCTCGCCTTTTTTGAGTTTCACCTCGAAGTAGCCTGTCGTCATCAAATCCTCGTGGCAATCGTAACCACGTTTTGCCTCCTCGGCATACTCGAAATCGTAGTACCAATCGGGGGCTGCCACAAACTCCGCCATAGGGTCGGAGCATTGCATATAGAGGTAGGGGAACTCCTCATAGAGTCTACACTTCACACCACCCTTAACATCCCACGAGTGGCCGTTGGCATACATATTGGCCTTGCTCAGTGCGTGTTTCTCCCTGAATGCCAAGAAGGGCCTCAAACGGAGAGTTGTTTCGCTGCGAGCATCCAGCAGGGTGTAGCGCACAAAAAGCCTCGAATGGCTGGTGTGCTGCCTCCACAGAATCTCCTTTTTCAGCAGCACGCCGCCCACACGGTAAGTCAATGTTGGTGTGGGGCTATACTCAAAATCCACGATATACTTGTGGCCCCTCGGCTCGTAGATGCCGGGGAAGCGGTGCAGGGCAAGGTTGAAGGGCTGGCCGTGCTGAATAACCGTCTCGTCGAGCGACGAGAGGAGCACATAGCTCTTGTCCTCCCCTTCCCTGATTGGGCAAACCATCAGTCCGTGATACTTACGAGTATTGCAACAAACTATGGTCGTGCTCATATAACCACCCGTGCGGTTGGTCGATAGAACCTCTCTTTGGAGCGAATACTCCAAGTTGCCCAAACTGTTTTTGTCAAATGTAAGTACTGCCATATTCTCTCTGTTTTCTACAATTAAAACTTTTTAGGTAGGTTTTTGTATTAGGTTTATTTGTTTTTAGGTATTCTCTTGCTTCTCTATACGGCGGAGGTTGTTCGACCACACGCTCCGTGCAGCGAACAACCCCAACCCTTCCTGATTTTCTATTCTTCATTTACTCGGTCTTGTTGAGCGCCCCATCCTCGCCTCTTTCGGCAAGTTCGGCCACCACAAGACCACTCATCGCTTATGCCCACTTAACCAAGGCGAAGTCCATACGGTGAGGCAGGTTCTCGTTCTTCGGGAACACCCTCAGTGCGATGTCATACGAGCCGGTACGCTCCATAGGAGCCTCCACTGCGTAGACAACCTTCGAGCCCTCGGTGCTTACAACCTGCAACTCAAACTTGCCGGCAATCTTCACATCGTGGCCCTTCTCAATCTGACTTGCCAAGAGCAACTCAACGCCAATATCCTCGGGCTTCAAGGTGTCGATATCGAGAGTTGCCTCAAAGCGATACTTACCACCCACAACGAAGGGCTGTTTGCCCATATCGGCCTGCTGGGTGCCGAGCACTCTCACCTTATCCCAAGCAGCACTCACCTTGCGTTTCCAAGCAGCAATCTCGCGAGCCAACAAGTAGTCATTCTTGATGATTTGCTTGCTACGCTCGAACAAGGGAGTATAGAACCTCTCCTCGTAGTCGGTAATCATACGGTTGGTAGTGAAATTTGATGCAATGTCTGCCACACACCTCTTCATACTTGCAATCCACTCGCGGGGCATACCCTTTTCGTCACGGTTATAGTAGAGAGGAACAATCTGCTCCTCGATGGTGCGGTAGATCATCTCGGCATCCAACTCATCCTGGAACCTCTGATCGGTGTAGGTACGCTCCATGGGCAACATCCAACCTGCGCCCTCTTTGTAGCCCTCTACCCACCAGCCGTCCAATACGCTGAACTGCATTACACCGTTCATCACAGCCTTCTCGCCACTGGTACCCGAAGCCTCCAAAGGACGGGTAGGAGTATTCAACCATACATCCACGCCCTGAACCATCTTCCTCGAAAGGTCCATATCGTAGTTGGGCAGGAAGATAATCTTACCCACAAACTCGGGCATTGCCGACACCTCAACAATGCGTTTGATGAGCTCCTGTCCGGGGATATCCTTCGGGTGAGCCTTACCTGCAAAAACAAACTGCACGGGATGTTTGGGATTGTTAACCAATGCCGACAGACGCTCCAAGTTGGTGAACAACAAGTGTGCACGTTTGTAGGTAGCAAACCTACGTGCAAAACCAATGGTCAGCACCTCAGGTTTGAAATTCTCCTTCACAGCCACCATCTGGCGGGGCGACGAGAGCGAAGCCTTCGAGTTGTCGCTCACAATCTTACCAACGGTCTTGAACAGGCGATCCTTCAAAGTGAGGCGTGCCTGCCACAACTCCTCATCGGGAATGTTGTGCACCTTCTGCCAAGCAGGGATGTTGTATTGGTAGTCATTGAAGCCCTCTGCAAAGTATTTTGCATAGAGTTTACGCAAAATTGACGAAGTCCAAGTGGGGAAGTGTACACCATTGGTAACATAGCCAATGTGCAACTCGTCCTTGAAATATCCTGGCCACATATCGCCCAAGATATCCTTACTTACCTCACCGTGCAACCAGCTCACACCATTCACCTCCTGCGAAAGGTTGCAAGCAAGGAAGCTCATTGAGAACTTCTCGTTGGGGTCGTTGGGCCTTGTCTTACCCAAGTTGATGAACTGCTCCCAAGTAATGCCAAGCCTATCGGGATAGTGCGACATATACTGACGAATCATCTGCTCGGGGAAGGCGTCGTGGCCTGCGGGTACGGGGGTGTGGGTGGTGTAGAGCGACGAGGAACGAACAACCTCCAAAGCCTCGCTGAACGAAAGGTTCTTGCCTGCGATGTAGTTGTGAATCCTCTCCAAGCCGATGAATGCGGCGTGGCCCTCGTTGCAGTGGTAAATATCGCTCTTGATGCCGAGTGCATTCAGAGCCCTGATACCACCAACACCCAACAGCAGCTCCTGTTTGAGGCGGTGCTCCCAATCGCCACCATAGAGGTGGTAGGTGAGGCTCCTATCCTCTTCGAGGTTCAACTCGTGGTCGGTATCGAGCAGGTAGAGGTCCGTACGACCCACCTCACATTTCCAGATACGTGCAGTTACCACACGTCCGGGCAGTGCCACATTAATGGAGCACCAGTTGCCCACCTCATCCCTTGCAGGCGAAATGGGGAGTTTGTAGAAGTTCTGTGCCTCATAAGCAGCCTCCTGTGCGCCCTGGGCAGAGAGTTTCTGTGTGAAATAGCCATAGCGGTAGAGCAAACCAACTGCCACCATAGGCACGTTCTTATCCGAAGCCTCTTTAATATAGTCACCTGCCAAGATACCCAGACCACCCGAATAAATCTTCAACGACGAGTGCAAACCATACTCCATGCTGAAATAGGCAATCCTGGGGCCTTTGGCCTCGGCCTTCTTACTCATATAGTCCTCAAACTGTGCATACACCTCGGCGAGTTTCGAGAGGAACACCTTGTCCTGCTCCAACTCCTTAACCCTCTGGTAGGGAAGTTTATCGAGGAATGCGATGGGGTTTTTCAGGCACTCAACCCACAACTCTGCGTCGATGTACTCAAAGAGTTCGTGTGCGCCCAGGGTCCAGCTCCACCAGAGGTTCTTCGAAAGCACCTCCAAAGCGTGAAGACTCTTAGGCAAACTCTTCTCAACCATCACACGGCTCCAATTGGGAGTGCTGCTCACCAACTGCTGACGTACGAAGTTAACCTGCTCATTCACCGAGCCACCATCATACACAGCCTTATTGGTGCGAGTGATAACCTTGTCCAAAGCAACACCATAGGCCTCTGCGTAGTGCTCAAAGAGTTTCTCCCACAGTGCTGTGCGCGAAATCTCATAAGCCGAAGTGCGAGCCTCCTCATACTCCTTCTTACCCATTGCAGCATAACGCTCAATGGTCTCTGCAATTGCATCAACCACATCTGCGTCGTTGCTATCGTTGCGGGCAACAACGGTTACGCCCTTGTGGCGGCCACCCAAATCGTCAACCCATTTGCCAAAGCCGGCCAAG
This sequence comes from Tidjanibacter sp., assembly GCA_045132795.1. Classification (GTDB taxonomy): domain Bacteria; phylum Bacteroidota; class Bacteroidia; order Bacteroidales; family Rikenellaceae; genus Tidjanibacter. The sequence continues at coordinate 54,828 of JBGUSZ010000028.1, forward strand.
GTTGTCGTGATGGTGGGCACCGAGAAGGCAACGCTTTCCAGGGGAGTGTAGCCCCAAGGCTCATAGTAAGAAGCGAACACGGTCAAGTCCATACCCGAGAGGAGCTGGTAATATGTCTTACCAAACACACCATCGTTGCCCTGCAAATAGCTGGGCACAAAGAGTACCTTAACCTTCGAGTCAGCCTCCATAAGTTTGCTACCAGCCATAGCCTTAACAATGGGGTCGCCCTCCTGATTGGTCAGGTAGTGGGTAGTGTAGGGGTACACATTTGCATCAATGGCATTTTTCTTGTCGGCCAAGTGAGCCATAAGGTCCCTGCGAGGACCCTCGTTACCTGCGGGTACTGCAATCACTGCAAGCACCTCCCTACCCTCTGCATCGTTGGTAGCCACCTGTTTAAGAGCCTGAATGAAGACATCAAGACCCTTGTTCTTAAACTCGTAGCGGCCCGAGGTACCAACAATCAGTGGCTCTTTCTTATATTTCTTACCAAAGCAAGCCTCTGCGACCTCAATCATCTTTGCGCGTGCCTCTTTGCGCTCATTGTCACCAACCTCGCCCTTGGCCACAAAATCGTCCTCAAAGCCGTTAGGGGTAACAACGTCAACCTCCGAACCAAGCAAATACTTGCACTCCTTGGCGGTAATGCGGCTTACGGTGCAGAATGCGTCGTGGTTGCGTGCTGCCACCTTCTCCAACGAGTGTTTGGCCACCACATTGAATTGGCGAGCAAAATCGTCGGCATTGAAAGTTCCCAAACCACTATACAAGGGCAGACCATTACCTGCAATGCAGCGTCCCATAACGGTTGCGTGGGTGCTGAATACGGTTGCAGTGTAAGGCGAAGCCTTGCGCAGGTAGAGGCCACCACTTGCGGTCATCCACTCGTGGAAGTGAGCCACAGTGCGGTCGGTCGAAGAGCAGAAGCTATTAATGTAGCTCTCAATAACCTTGCCTGCTGCAAAGCCAAAGATTACGGGCTCAATGTAGTCCCACTGACCACTGATGCTATCAACCTTATACTCCTCCCAAAGGAATTTCAAGATGTCATCCTTGCGAGCCAACAGCGACGAGAAGTCAACCAACACAACAACAGGGCTACCCTCGATGCGCCAACGACCAATTCTCACACGATATCCCTCCGAGTAGAGCACCTGTCGCCACTCGCGCAACATATTCAAATCCTCCTCAAACTCAGGGTTTGCACCCTCACGATTGATGTCGGGACCAATCAAGATATACTTGTCGCCCAACTCACTTTTGATGGTTTGCGCCTTGGTTGCCACCACAGTGTGAATGCCACCAACCTTGTTGCAAACCTCCCAACTAACCTCAAACAAATAGTCCGGTTTCTGTACTGTTTCGTTTTTCATACCTAATCTATACATCCCATTTGTCGCGATGTGTAATTCACTGGTTCCTCCTCGAACACTTCCACACCACACACAAGGGTTTTTCTTTTTTTACAATTGTTTCTATCTATGCTTGTTTTGTTTCTATCCACCAAACATCTTTGGTTTTGCGCCCAAAGATACAAAAAAATCGGCACAAAAGTAATCATTTTTCCGAAGTTTACCATATTTATTTATATGGTTTTTAAATTTTTTTAATAATTAATGTTTTGGTAATATTGCCACCCTCCATCATCCGCCGCAAACACAGGTGGCAAAGGCGTGTGAATCAACAGAACAACTCCTCTATTACGGAATCCGAAACAAGCCAACCGTGTTCCGTAAAGGCAACCCTATTACCGCTTTGCATCAATATCCCTTCGGAAACAAAACGTACAGCACGCCTCCAAAAGTATTCCTTGCGGTCAGCACCAAACACCATCTTCACCTCTTCGAGGTCCACACCCTCACAAGTGCGAAGTCTTACCATCACATATTCATCATAGAGTTCACCCTCCGAAAGTGATTCTTTTTCTGCTCCAGCACCCGCGAGATAGGCACCGACAGTGGGCGGATTCCAGCTACGCATATCCACCCCATTGTAGGAGTGTGCGCCAGGTCCTATGCCAAGATAGGGCGTTCCTTTCCAATAGGCACCATTGTGGCGCGAACGATAGCCGGGGAGAGCAAAGTTACTAACCTCGTAGTGTTCAAAGCCTGCCTCGCCAAGCAATCCACACATCACATCATACTCCCGTTCAACCACCTCTTCATCAGCCGTTTGCACCCCACGCTTACCAAACAAGGTGTTCTCCTCAACCGTCAGGCAGTAGGCCGAAATATGCTCCACGCCAAGTGCAATAGCCTTCTGAACACTCTCTCCCCACTCTTCCACCGACACATCGGGAAGGCCATAAATAAGGTCGATGGAGATGTTTTTAAACCCCGCCTTACGGGCTGCCTTAACCGCCCTCACGGCACCCTCTGCATCGTGCCTACGATTCATCATTCGGAGGTCCTCGTTGCGGAACGACTGAACGCCAATACTCAGCCTGTTTATGCCCACCTTGGCAAGCCTACAAAGATACTCCTCCGAGAGGTCGTCGGGATTGGCTTCAACCGTGATTTCCTCCACCTGCGAAGTGTCGAAAAGCACCCTTGCAACATCCAACAAAGAACCGAGTTCTTCGGGGCTACACACCGTTGGCGTACCGCCCCCAAAGTATATGGTTTTCAACACAGTACCCTCCAACTCTGCAGCCCTGGCAGAGAGCTCCTCACGCATAGCTGCAAGCACCTCGCCCTTGCGTCCGAGCGACATTGTTTTCGGGAAGTCGCAGTAGCCGCAAAGTCGCTTGCAAAAAGGGATGTGAAAATAGATGGAGGAGTGTTTCGACATAGTGGTTGTTTTATGCCATAAAGGTAGTAATTTTGCTCACAACAAACAAGTCTTAGTGGACAATTTTCGCAAACGCACGTGCGCAAAAATTAATATTAAATTTACACCGGCTGTTTTTCAGATAACAATAAAGGTATTACCTTTGCAGCCGTTAAGAGAAAACAACACAAGAACAAACACATAATCAACAAACAAAATGGCAACATTGGATTTGAAAAAGTATGGCATCGAGGGTGCCGAGGTAATCTACAATCCCTCCTACGAGCAGCTCTTTGAGGACGAGACCAATCCCGAGCTCACCGGCTTTGAGAAAGGTCAACTCACCGAGACCGGCGCAGTTAACGTAATGACCGGCATCTACACCGGCCGTTCGCCCAAAGACAAATTCTTTGTAATGGACGAGACCTCGAAAGACACCGTATGGTGGACCAGCGAGGAGTATAAGAACGACAACAAGCCCGTTACTCCCGAGGCTTGGAAGGAACTCAAGAAGATTGCTACCGACCAGCTCAACGGCAAGAAACTCTACGTTATGGACACCTTCTGCGGTGCTAACGAGAACACTCGCCTGAAAATCCGTTTCATCATGGAGGTTGCTTGGCAGGCTCACTTCGTTAAAAATATGTTCATCCGTCCCACCGAGGAGGAGTTGGCTAACTATGGCGAGCCCGACTTCGTAGTACTCAACGCTTCGAAGGCAAAAGTTGAGAACTACAAAGAGCTTGGCCTCAACAGCGAGACCGCCGTTGTATTCAACCTCACCGAGAAGATGCAGGTTATCATCAACACCTGGTATGGTGGTGAGATGAAGAAAGGTATGTTCTCCTATATGAACTACCTCCTTCCTTTGAAGGGTATCGCTTCGATGCACTGCTCGGCAAACACCAACGAGAAGGGCGAGACTGCAATCTTCTTCGGTCTGTCGGGTACCGGTAAGACCACTCTTTCGACCGACCCCAAACGTCAGCTCATCGGTGATGACGAGCACGGCTGGGACGACGAGGGTGTATTCAACTTCGAGGGTGGTTGCTACGCAAAGGTTATCAACCTCGACAAGGAGAGCGAGCCCGATATCTGGAACGCTATCCGTCGTGATGCACTTTTGGAGAACGTAACCGTTGACGCCGAGGGCCACTGCGACTTCGCCGACAAGAGCGTTACCGAGAACACTCGTGTATCGTACCCCATCTACCACATCAACAACATCGTTAAGCCCATCTCGAAGGCTCCCGCTGCAAAGAAGGTTATCTTCTTGTCGGCTGACGCATTTGGTGTTCTGCCTCCCGTTTCGATTCTGACTCCCGAGCAGACCAAATACTACTTCCTCTCGGGCTTTACCGCCAAGTTGGCAGGTACCGAGCGTGGAATCACCGAGCCCACTCCCACCTTCTCGGCTTGCTTTGGTGCAGCATTCTTGTCGCTCCACCCCACCAAATACGGCGAGGAGCTCGTGAAACGTATGCAGGCTTCGGGCGCTACTGCCTACCTCGTAAACACCGGTTGGAATGGTACTGGCAAGCGTATCTCGATTAAGGATACCCGTGGTATCATCGACGCTATCCTCGATGGCTCGATCGACAACGCACCCACCAAGCAGATTCCCTATTTCGATTTCACCGTACCCACCGAGTTGCCCGGCGTTGACCCCGCAATCTTGGATCCCCGCGACACCTACGCTACCGAGGCAGAGTGGACCGTTAAGGCTGAGGATTTGGCTGGTAGGTTCATCAAGAACTTCTCGAAGTTCACCACCAACGAGGAGGGTAAAGCACTTGTTGCTGCCGGTCCCAAGTTGGAGAAATAATAGTTGTTCAACAGGACAACGCACCGAAAGAGGGCTTGGAGCTGATGCTCCGAGCCCTCTTTGCTTTGTGGGGTAAGCACCGAGGATGTGTGTGGGGGGGGGCGATTTGGCCCGAAAATTGTTGGGGTGTAGAGCGTTTAACCAACCTTAATCTTGCAACATTATGAAAGAAAAAACAATGCGAAAGTGGCACTGCAAAAAGTGCAACTACGTCTATGACCCCCAGGTGGGTGACATACGGCACGGCATCCCCGAGGGGACTCCCTTTGAGCAACTACCGCCAAATTGGAAATGCCCCATCTGCGGTGCACCCAAAAGTGATTTTAAGCCCGCATAACAATCGTCAACCGCCACCTCTTTCGGGGTGGCGGTTGATGGTTATCGGTTGACGGTTGACTACAACCTATCGAGGCAGTCGCAAATGAGTGCGGCGCAGGAGCGAATCTCCTCCTCGGTGATGGTAAGCGGTGGCGAAATGCGAAATGCACTCTCGCAGAAGAGGAAGCAGTCGCTCAGAATACCAGCCTCAATAAACAAGTCGAGCAGGCGGAAATAGGCGTCGCTACTACCCAATTCCACAGCCAGCAACAGACCACACCTCCTTACCTCCTGCACCTTCGGATGGCCTGCCACAAGGCTCTCAAACAATGCACCCTTACTCTCCACCTCGGCCACAAGATTGTTCGCCTCCAAGAAGTTCATTGCAGCAAGGCCCGCAGCACAGCACACGGGGTGGCCACCAAAGGTGGTGATGTGTCCGAGCACGGGGTTGTGAGTGAGTAGGTTCATCGTGTCGTGGTCGCTCACAAAGGCACCCAAAGGCATACCTCCACCGAGTGCTTTGGCAAGGCAAAGGATATCGGGGGTAACCCCATATTTCACGCAAGCGAACATCTCTCCGCTACGGCCAAAGCCCATTTGTATCTCATCGAAAATCAACTTCGCACCCACATCTATACACCTCTCTCGCAGTGCTTGGAGGTAGCCCTCGGCGGGTACAACCACACCAGCCTCGCCTTGCACGGGCTCGACCAACACACCTGCGGTGCGGGTGGTGATATATTGTAGGTCGTCGAAGTTGTTAAACCTAATGTGTCGCACATCGGGCAGCAGTGGGCGGAAAGCATAATTCCAATCCTCGCCACCCATCAGGCTCATTGCTCCGTGGGTGGAGCCGTGGTAGGCATTGCGCATACCTATCAGTTCGGTACGCCCCGTGGCCCTCTTGGCCAATTTGAGCGCGCCCTCCACCGCCTCGGCTCCCGATGAGAGGAAATAGACGCTATCCAGCGGCTCGGGGAGTGCTTCGGCAATCTTGCGAGCATACTCCACTTGTGGCCTCTCGACCACCTCGCCATAGACCATAATGTGCATATAGTCCCTCGCTTGGGCGCACACCGCATCCACCACCGCGGGGTTGCCGTGGCCCACATTGCTCACCGACACGCCCGAAATGAGGTCATAATATGGTTTACCCTCGGGAGTGTAGAAGAACACACCCTCCGCCCGAGCAACCTCAATGAGTTGTGGCGAGGGAGATGTTTGACCAATATGTTGCAGAAATTGTTTACGAAGAAGTGTCATAGGGAGGAGGAATTGAGAATTGAGAATTGAGAATTGAGAATTGAGAATTGAGAATTGAGAATTGAGAATTGAGAATTGAGGCTAATGGCTAATGGCTAATGGCTAATGGCTAACGGCTAACGGCTTTCAAACTTTGTGCGCAGGATTAGTTCGTCGTCCTTCACACTCTCGCGGGCCCAGCGGTAGAGCAGTTCGGCTTGTTCGTTCTCCGAGAGGTGCCAATCCACTTCGCCACGGTGGAGCTTCTCCACAAGCTGCTGTATGAGAATGGCCGCACAGGCCGACACATTGAGGCTCTCCACAAAGCCATACATTGGTATCTTCACAAATTGGTCCGCCACAGCCATAATCTCCTCCGAGATACCCTGCTTTTCGGTGCCGAAAACAAGGCAGAAGGGGCCCGCCGTAACGTCGAAATTGTCGGGCGTGGTGTCGTCCGTGTGGGGTGTTGCAGCCACTATGCGGTAGCCCTGCGCTTTGAGGTGCTCAACCGCCTCCGTAGTGGAGCCATATCGCTGAATATCAACCCACTTATCCGTGCCACGCACAATGTGTAGGTTGGCCTGAAAGCCACACAAAAACTCTATGGCGTGCAACTCCTGCACCCCAAATGCCTCGCAGTGGCGCACCAGCGCACTTGCATTTTGTGGATGAAAGGTGTTCTCGGCACACACGGTCATATAGCGTGTGCGGTTGGCCACAACCCTCTGCATCGTAGCAAACCTTTCGGGGAGCATAAACTCCGCCAGGTACTCCGTGCGCTCACGGTACCACTCGGTGGGTTTTCTATCTGTATTTGCCATCGTCATCGAGTATTTTGAGGTAGCTTTCGTAGCGGCTAATGGAAATCTCGCCATCGGCCACTGCCGCCGTTACGGCACAATGTGGCTCGTGGGTGTGGGTGCAGTTATAGAACCTACACCCCTCGCTCACCCTCATCATTTCGGGAAAGTAGTGGTATAATTCTTCGGGGTTGATGTCGATGAGTCCAAAGCCACGAATACCGGGGGTGTCAATTATGCGACCACCAAAAGAGAGCGGATATACGTGCGAAAAAGTGGTTGTGTGTTTACCCTGTAGGTGTGCCTCCGAAATTTCTCCCGTCTTGGCCGCGGCGGAGGGCTCTATGGCGTTCACGAGTGTTGATTTACCCACGCCCGAGTTGCCACTCAACAAGGTTGTCTTGCCCCTCAGCAACTCCACAACCTCCTCCACACCTTCGCCCGTGAGTGCCGAGCATTCAATGATGCGGTAGCCTGCCGAGGAGTAGATGTGGCGGAACTCTTCGAGTTTTTCGGGGTGGTTGCGGGCAGTGTCTATCTTATTGAGAATAATCACCGCAGGCACCTTGTAGGCCTCGCAAGTAACCAGAAAACGGTCTACAAACTCGGGTGCCGTTACGGGAGCTGCGATGGTAACCACCACCGCAGCGCAATCCACATTGGCAGCAATGATGTGCGACTCTTTGGAGAGGTTGGAAGCACGGCGGATGATGTAGTTACGCCTCGGCTCGATGGCCACAATCATACCCTCGCCCGCATCGGTAAACTCCACCTGCACACAATCGCCCACCACCACAGGAGATGTCGAACGCACCCCCTTCAAACGCAAGCGACCACGAGTGCGGCAGTCGTGGATCGTGCCCCCGACTTCCACCTTGTACCAACTGCCGGTACTCTCAATAACAACACCTTCGGCTCTTTCCATACTATATTGGTTTTGTTGTTGTTACAGTTTTAGGAGAATTACCCGTTGTATCCTCTCCCTCGGAGGGAGCCTTGAAGGCTTCGCTCTCCACAATGGCATCTTTAACCTCCAAAAGATAGGGGAATACAAAGTCGGAAATATCTTGTATCGGGCCGGCAATAACTGACTCTTCCAACACCTTCGGCTCCACCCAACCCGTTGACACATTGATGCGCTCAAAGAGTCCGAGCAAAAGGGACAATATCAGCGCATACTCAACCACCGAGAGAGCCAAGCCTCCCAAGCGATTGACTATTCCAAGCCCCGTGGCTTTCAATATCGCAGCAGCAATCCTGCCCATCAACCCAGCCACAAGTATCGCCACAAGGAATACAATTACATAGGCAACTATTTCGTTGAGTTCCACTCCTATCCAATCGCCGAGTTTGGCTCCGAATTTGAATGCAAGCCACGCACCAAGCAACACGCCGACAATGCCGCAAAGCTGTGCAATGATACCCTTACGGAATCCCTGTACAGCACCAAAAGTCAGCACGATTGCCAAAATTATGTCCAGAATATTCATATATAAATATGGTAGTAGTGTTTATTTCCTGCGTGAAAATTTTCCGAAATGTAGGTATTTTTTTACCTTTGTGCAAATCATATTCCACAAACAGACAATGAAACGCTTGATTTACAACCTCTTGCTTGTGTTAGCAGTGGCCTTTGGCTCACATCTTTCCGCCTCGGCACGAGAGAGTTACAACATATCGCGCGACTGGAAATTCTTCACCCACAGCGAAAACCAATCACAGCTTGTCAACCTTCCACACCAATGGAACCTTGACGCACTGAGTGGTCGTACCGACTATTTTCGTGGCAATGGCAACTATATGCGCTACATTGACGCCAAACCCGAATGGAAAGACAAAAGGGTGTTTATCCGCTTCGGAGGAGCCAACCTCGTTGCCGACCTACTTATCAATGGTCGCTATGTTGGTCGTCACAAAGGCGGTGGTGAGGCCTTCACCTTTGAGATTGGCGACTACTTGAACTACAATGGTCGCGACCTTGTGTGGGTAGTGGTTGACAACGCCAAGGACCTCGATGTGATGCCCACAGCAGGAAACCAGATAGAATATGGCGGACTCTATCGCGAAGCCGAAATCATTGTACAAGAACCCACACACATCGCCCTCACACACTACGGTTCTCAGGGTGTCTACCTTCACACCAAAAAGGTTTCGGCCGAGAAGGTTGAGGGTGAAGTGGAGGTGAAGGTGTGCAGCAATGCTGTGGTGAGTGCGATGGTACAATTGAGAGTGCTTTCGCCCGCAGGAGAAGAGGTGCTCTCCTCGGTACAAAGAGTGCGCACAATCAATGGCACCACGGGAACATTCATCCCATTCGAGATTGAAAATCCAGAGTTGTGGAACGGCAAGGCATCTCCCTCGTTGTACAAATTTGAGATATCACTGACAGTTGCTGGCGCCACAAAAGACAACGTGATGATAAGTAGTGGCTTCCGCTACTACGAGGTTGGTAACAATGGCTTTTCCCTTAACGGAGCCTCTTATCCAATTCGCGGCGTGTTGCTCCACAGGGACCGCCCGTTGAGCGGTACGGCAGTGAGCGAGCAGGAGGTGTTGGAGGATATCACCATCGCTATGGAGATGGGAGCCAATGCTATACGAGTGGTTGGTGGCTCGCACCACCCATCCTTCTACGCCATCTGCGACCGAATGGGCCTGCTTGTGATTAACGACCTACCCTTTATTGGCTCGATGACTCTCAATGGTAAAGGTTTTTTCAACACGGAGGCTTTTAAGGAGAATGGAAAACAGCAGCTCTCGGAGATGATTTACCAACACTACAACCACCCATCGGTGATTGTGTGGAATCTTTTCTCGGAACTCGAACTGCGTGGCGAAAACCCCGTAAGTTACGTCAGGGAGCTTCACTCATTGGCCAAACGCCTGGATCCCAAGCGCTTTACAAGCGGATGGAGCAATCAGGACGGAGAGATAAATTTCATTACAGATCTCGTCGTGTGGAGCCACACCTACGGTTGGGGCGAGGGACTCCCCTCGGACATTACCGTATGGCAAGAGCAACTCCACGCAAACCCCGAATGGAGGGCACTGCGTAGTGGAGTAAGCTACAAGTGTGGTGGCAGCATTTTCCACCAAAGCGATGTGCTCGAAAAACCTCTCACCACAAGCACTTGGCACCCTGAAAGGTGGCAGACACACTTCCACGAAACCTATGTTGACGCACTGCGAGAGGATAGGCTCTTCTGGGGCTTGTTTATCGACAGCCTATTTGACTATGTGGCAAAGGGAACCTCCCGCACGTCCGGTGGTGTGAGCGATATGGGTGTGGTGTCGTTCAACCGACAAGTACGCAAGGATGCATTCTATCTTTATAAAGCTATTTGGAACGAGGAAGAAGAATTTCTACACTTGGCCGAAAAGAGGTGGAGCCGCCGTAGGGACACCACCCAACAGATTAAGGTCTATACCAACCTGCCCGATGTGGAACTCACTCTGAATGGAAAGTTTATGGGTGGTTTGGAGAACACTTCGGGAGTGGTTGTGTGGGAGAATGTGGAGCTCCAACACGGCACTAACCACATTGAGGTAACCTCCCGTGGCCTCACCGACCAAACCTACATCGAAATCCCCTACAACGCAACCAGGGATTTGTAATCCAACGGTAACATCACAATTTCATAACTCAAAAAAACAACAAAGGTGCGCACAGTTGTAATGTGCGCACCTTTGTTGTTTCAACATCCGAGCCTATTAGAGCATTTCGAGCAGACCTATGAGGTTCTCAGGGGTGGGATCTTTGAGTACCACTCGCTTGTCGCCATCAAGCAGGTAGAGAGTGGGAATGGCCTTCAAATCGTAGAGGTTGCGGGACATCACAACCGCACCCTTATCATAGGAACTTATCCACCACTTGGGGTTCTCCGACAGATACTTTTTCCACTCCGTGAGGTCCTCATCTGGATAGACAGCCAACACCTTCAAACGGCCCGCCTTATGGAGCGCATCAACAGCCTCCGAAGCCACCAACATCTCCTTCACACGACGACAATCAGCACACCCCGGATTGTAGAAAAACAGAAGCAATATCTCGCTCTTAATCTGATGCATACGCCCTTGGGCTCCACTCTGGATGGTGTAGGTAAAATCTGTTGCAATAGAGTTTGGGCGATTGCGTTCTACGGTCTTTTTGAGCGTACGATATCGGCTCTTGGAAGTCTCATCCAAAGGACTTTTGGAAGAGAGTGCGTGGTCAATAGCAGGAATGAAAAACTCATCGTTTCGCATAGGCGAATTAGGCTCATAGAAGTAGTGTTCACACAAGTCAAGGAAGTGCCAATAGGCTTCCTCGCTCACTGCCGCACGAGAGAGCATTGTCTTAACAGCCGACTGTGCCTCAGGGGTAGCGGCACCAATTCCGGACTGCATCTGCAACAAGTAGGCAAAATTGGCAAAGGCTTGGCCTGTGGTCTCTTCGGAATACTTTTTATCATAGGCGGCAAAGTTATAGCGGTCCCAATAGTGGGCAATATAGTATGCCACATAGGAGGCTTGGTCGGTATAGATTGCAGGTACGTTGATTTCGGGAAAGGGTTCTCCCCCTTGCGCAAAAGCTATCGACTTGGCCGCAAAAAGCGACAGGAGCAGTGTGATAATCGTTTTTTTCATATAATAATTGCCTTAAACCAACGACAAAGTTAAGGAAATAATTGTGTTATTTGAAAAACAATAGTAACTTTGCGCCAATTAGAACTAAACAATTTTTTAACCTAATAAATTATGAGTGGAAGTATTTTTACCTCTTCAATTGGCAAGAAGATGTTTATGAGCATCTCTGGCTGTATTCTTGTGTTGTTCCTCACATTCCACATGTGTATGAACTTGGCACTTGTTTTCTCGGACGAAGCCTACAACGCAATTTGTGGTTTCCTCGGAGCCAATTGGTATGCAGTTGCGGCCACCGTTCTGTTGGCAGTCATCGTGGTTTTGCACATCGCCTTGGCCATCGTGCTGACCATCCAGAACCGCAAGGCTCGTGGTAGCATCCGCTACGCTGTTACTAAACGTGAACCCGGCGTTGAGTGGTCGAGCAAGAATATGCTCGTGTTGGGCTTTGTTGTACTCTTCGGCCTTCTTGCTCACCTGTTGCACTTCTGGCTGAAAATGATGTATGCCGAGTTGCAGGGTATGCACGAGGTTGCTATTGGCGCCGCAATGGTTACCCCCACTGATGGTGCTGCCATCGTGAGGTTCTATTTCAGCAAGTGGTACTATATTGCCCTCTACCTTGTGTGGTTTGCTGCCATTTGGTTGCACCTCACCCACGGTGTGTGGAGCATGATGCACTCGCTTGGTCTTAACAGCAAAGTGTGGTTCAAACGTATGAAGTGCATCTCGTTCATCGTTGCAACCCTCGTTATTGGTGGTTTCGCTCTGTGTGCCATCATCCTCTTCTTGCAGGGTAACGGTGTACTTCCCCACCCTCTTTTCTAATCTAAACCGACAACCGCAAAAAATCTACACATTATGATTAAACTTGATTCCAAGATTCCGGCAGGCCCTATTGAGGGTAAGTGGACAAAGCATAAAGGCGACATCAAGGTAGTGAGCCCCGCCAACAAACGTAAATTGGACGTTATCGTTATCGGTACCGGTCTGGGTGGTGGCGCAGCAGCTGCTTCGCTCGGCGAGTTGGGCTACAATGTTAAAGTGTTCTGCATCAGCGACTCGCCCCGTAGGGCTCACTCGATTGCAGCACAGGGTGGTATCAACGCCGCAAAGAACTATCAGAACGATAACGACTCGGTTTACCGCCTCTTCTACGACACCATCAAAGGTGGCGACTACCGTGCAAGGGAGGCCAACGTGTATCGTTTGGCAGAGGTTTCCAACCTTATTATTGACCAGTGCGTAGCACAAGGTGTACCTTTTGCTCGTGAGTATGGTGGCAAATTGGCCAACCGTTCGTTTGGTGGCGCACAGGTATCTCGTACCTTCTACGCTCGTGGCCAGACCGGTCAGCAGCTTCTGTTGGGTGCCTATGCTGCCCTCAACCGCCAGATTGCAGCAGGTACCGTTAAGAGCTATTCGAGGCACGAGATTTTGGACATCGTGTTGGTTGACGACAAGGCAAGGGGTGTTATTGCTCGTAACCTTGTAACCGGCGAGTTGGAGCGCCACGGTGCACACGCAGTAGTTATGGCTACCGGTGGTTATGGTAACGTGTTCTTCCTCTCGACCAACGCAATGAACTCCAACGGCTCGGTAGCTTGGCAGGCATATAAGAAAGGTGCAGCATTTGCCAACCCCTGTTTTACTCAGATTCACCCCACCTGTATCCCCGTACACGGCACACAGCAGAGCAAACTTACGCTGATGAGTGAGTCGTTGCGTAACGATGGTCGTATCTGGGTTCCCAAACACAAGAGCGATGTTGAGGCTCTGAGGGCTGGTATCAAACTTCCTTCGGATATTGCCGAGGAGGATAGGGACTACTACTTGGAGCGTCGTTACCCCGCATTTGGTAACCTTGTACCTCGTGATGTGGCTTCGAGGGCTGCCAAAGAGCGTTGCGATGCAGGCTTTGGTGTGAACGAGACCGGCTTGGCTGTATATCTCGACTTCAAGACCGCCATCGACCGCCTCGGTATTCAGACTATCAAAGAGAGGTATGGCAACTTGTTCCAGATGTATGAGAAGATTACCGCTGTGAACCCCTATGAGCAGCCAATGCAGATTTATCCCGCAGTACACTACACCATGGGCGGTACTTGGGTTGACTACAACCTGATGACCACCATCCCCGGTTTGTATGCTTTGGGTGAGGCCAACTTCTCCGACCACGGTGCTAACCGTCTCGGTGCTTCGGCTCTGATGCAGGGCTTGGCCGACGGTTACTTCGTGCTGCCCTACACCATTGGCGATTACCTCTCGCACGAGATTCAGTCGCCCAAGGTGAACACCAACAGCCCTGAGTTCGAGGAGGCAGAGAACGCTATCCGTGAGAAGATTGCCAAACTCTATGCTATCAAGGGTAACCAGACTCCCGACGAGTTGCACAAAAAACTCGGCTGCGGCATTATGTGGGAGAAGGTTGGTATGGCTCGTACCAAAGAGTCGTTGGAGCAGGCAATCGTTGAGATTCAGGCTCTGAGGAAGGAGTTTTGGAGCGACCTCAAACTCGCAGGCAAGCCCGACGAACTTAACCCCGAGTTGGAGAAAGCACTCCGCTTGGCCGACTTCTTGGAGTTGGGTGAGCTGATGGCAAGGGACGCTCTGAATCGTAACGAGAGCTGCGGTGGCCACTTCCGTGAGGAGTATCAGACTCCCGAGGGCGAGGCTCTGCGTGATGACGAGAACTATGCCTACGTTGCCGTGTGGGAGTATCAGGGCGAGGACAAGGAGCCTGTGTTGCACAAGGAGCCTCTCACCTTCGAGACCATCCACTTGCAGCAGCGTAACTACAAGGACTAACTCTCCGACTAAACGAGTTCTCTAAAACCCATAGAAACTAAACAAACGAAAGAAAAACATGGATTTAACACTTAAAATATGGCGCCAGGCAAATGCCAAAGCCAAAGGAAAATTCGAGACATACGTAGTTAAGGATGTTTCGACCGAGAGTTCGTTCTTGGAGATGCTCGACATCTTGAACAACCAACTTATCCACGAGGGTGTGGACCCCGTAGCCTTCGACCACGACTGCCGTGAGGGTATCTGCGGTGCTTGCTCGTTGAGGATTAACGGCCACGCACACGGTCCCGAGACCGAGGTTACCACCTGTCAGTTGCACATGCGTAACTTCAAGGATGGCGACACCATCGTTATCGAGCCTTGGAGGAGCCGTGCATTCCCCGTAATCAAAGACCTCGTTGTTGACCGTACCGCCTATGAGAGCATTCTCCAAGCAGGTGGTTTCGTGTCGGTAGGTACCGGCGGTGTGCCCGATGCAAACGCTATTCCTATCGCCAAAGACGATGCAGAGGAGAGTATGGATGCTGCCGCTTGTATCGGTTGCGGTGCTTGCGCTGCCACTTGTAAGAACGGCTCGGCAATGTTGTTCGTAGCCGCAAGGGTATCGAGCCTCGCAAAACTACCCCAGGGTCAGGTGGAGGCTGCTCGTAGGGCAAAAGCAATGGTTGCAAAGATGGACGAGCTGGGCTTTGGTAACTGTACCAACACCGGTGCTTGCCAGGCAGAGTGCCCCAAAGGTATTACCATCAACCACATTGCTCGCCTCAACAGGGAGTATCTTAAAGCTAAATTCCGTAGCTAAAAAATGTAGAGTAGGGGGAGGAGGACACAACACGTCAATCTCCCCCACCCTATGAAATACAATAACAAACACAGTTAGGTTATATTAACACATTAAAAACTTTTACGACAATGTCTGAGATTTTAGGCGTACACGCAAGAGAGATTCTTGATTCGAGGGGTAACCCCACCATCGAGGTAGAGGTAACTACCATTAACGGTATTGTAGGTCGTGCTGCTGTTCCCAGCGGTGCTTCGACCGGTGAGAACGAGGCTTTGGAGCTTCGTGATGGCGACAAAGGTCGCTACCTTGGCAAAGGCGTATTGCAGGCCGTTGCTAACGTAAACGAGAAGATTGCACCCGCATTGGTTGGTATGAGCATTTTCGACCAGGTGGGCGTTGATAAGGCTATGATTGAGTTGGACGGCACCGCAACCAAGAGCAACTTGGGTGCCAACGCTATCCTTGGTGTATCGTTGGCAACTGCTCACGCTGCTGCTGCCGAGCTTGGTATGCCTTTGTACCGCTACATCGGTGGTGCTAACGCAAAGAGCCTCCCCGTTCCTATGATGAACATCATCAACGGTGGTTCGCACTCGGATGCCCCCATCGCATTCCAGGAGTTTATGATTCGCCCCGTAGGTGCTCCCACCTTCCGTGAGGCTCTCCGTATGGGTGCAGAGGTGTTCCACAACCTCAAAAAAGTTCTTCACGCTCGTGGCCTGAGCACCGCAGTAGGTGATGAGGGTGGTTTCGCTCCCGTGTTGGAGGGTACCGAGGACGCTATCGAGAGCATCTTGAAGGCTATCGAGGCTGCTGGTTATGTTCCCGGTAAGGACGTTATGATTGGTATGGACTGCGCATCGAGCGAGTTCTACAAAGATGGCGTTTATGACTACACCATCTTCGAGGGCGAGAAGGGTGCAAAACGTACTTCGGCTGAGCAGGTTGAGTACCTCAAAGGCCTCGTTGAGAAATACCCCGTTGACTCGATTGAGGACGGTATGGCAGAGAACGACTGGGATGGTTGGAAGATGTTGACCGACGCTATCGGCGACAAGTGCCAGTTGGTTGGTGATGACTTGTTCGTAACCAACGTAGAGTTCTTGAAGAAAGGTATTGAGATGGGTTGCGGTAACTCCATCCTCATCAAGGTTAACCAGATTGGTACCCTGACCGAGACTTTGGATGCTATCGAGATGGCTCACCGTGCAGGCTACACTTCGGTTACTTCGCACCGTTCGGGCGAGACCGAGGATAGCACCATTGCCGACATTGCTGTTGCTACCAACTCGGGCCAGATTAAGACCGGTTCGATGAGCCGTAGCGACCGTATGGCCAAGTACAACCAGCTTCTCCGTATTGAGGAGCAGTTGGGCGACGAGGCTGTTTATGGTTACAAGAAAATCTACCGCAAATAGTTCTTGCAACTAACATTTTGAACGAGGCCCGAACGAATGTTCGAGCCTCGTTTTTTTATCTTCAACTTGACAGGTAACGAAAACATTACCCGAGAACTTAGAGAGGTTAGTGAACTTAGGGAATATAGGGGACACTCCTTATACTCTCTACTCTCCCTAAACTCATTCAAAAAAAGATGGGCATCTCCATCCTTTGTGTACCTCCCCTAACTTAAAGGGGGGGGTATGGGGATCTTTTATTAAACTATTAGGGCGCAGAACTCCTTCTGCGCCCTAATAGTTAATGATTATCACTTCTTGTTGCCTATTTTTTCAACAACATCCTTGATGTAGAAAAAGTCCTTATAATAGAGCTTGTCATCCTCTATTTTCGCAAATAGCGACGAGTTTACTATGTTTTCTACTCGGTAGCCGAATTGATTGTACAACTCCTGGTCGCTGATAAGACCCTTGCGATGCATAATTGCCCCAAGTTCAATAGTGCCAATATAGTCTAACACCTCTACATCTAACTCATTATCGCCATGTTTCTCTTTGATGAGCTCTTTGTGGATTGCAGCCTTTTTCTCTGCATTCAACATTGTTCTTAACCTCGCAAGAGAATCAACAGTTTGAATATCTATAGCCTTTTTTAAGGTTACTGCGGCTATGAAAAAAGGAACTAAAATCCCCAGTAGATTATCAACAGAAGATTTTTCGCATATAGTACAAATGCAATCCCATTTTATTGTTGAAACGATCTGATATGCCAAAATGATAAACAATCCGATAATGGCAATCATAGTTGCCCATACGATAAAACTTACAAATTTATTTATCAAGACACCATTTTTCATATTATCTTATCGCTTATATAGTATTAACTTGTAGTCTTTTGTGCGTTTGAAATTATTTTCATCATCATAATACTCTGTGTGATATGTGATGCGAAGAGTGTTGTTTGTAAACATACCTGTTTTATACACATCAGTCAAACCATGAGAATCTGTACCTTTTAATGTAAAAACAACATTGTTCCCCTGAATTTTATATGTTCCAGAACAACTAATGTGATACCCTCCCCACAGACTAACTGTATTATCTCCTGTAAACTCCACAGAAACAGGGTAGTTATCTTCTTCTACCCACAATGTTCCCACTAAAGGATTTGTGGGAGTGGTCTCTTCGGGTGTATCACAAGATACAAATAAACCACAAAACATGATTGTGGTTGCCATATAAAACAAAACCTTTTTCATTGTTAATTGTTATTTTTCTGCCTCAACCCCAATAGCAGTGTAAATAAAAAAGAAAGTGTGGAGTTGATTTCCGTTTATTAAAATGGAGGTTGTGGTAAAACCTTGACTAATATAAACGATGCAATACCCCACACTTGAATAGTATGAGGTATGTACGCACAAAGCGTACATAATCCACAAGACTACACAAGATATGAGTGCCATTCGTTGTCCATTAGTCATTGAAAACTACCACATTTCCATTTTAGGACTGCGAAAACACTTTCAAATATGTTCGTCTACGGGCATTAAGCCTTTCAACACTACAAATATAGAAATTTTTTCACAAAAACGAACAACACTCACGCAAGGGTATTGCATTGCCTATCAAAAAACGACACCTGCAAAGAAAGTGGAAGGATAAAACTCTGCGCTGAAAGCGCACCACAATTTTCCATTTTCAATTTTCAACTTTCAATTTGGACACATTATATGTGTCCCTCTGTTTTTTTATTCCCGCAAAATGTATTATTTTTGTGTTTATCTACGTTAGTGTGTAGAGCAAACTTCGCAACAACAAAAACAACATACAGACAATGAGCGAATTCGTTAACATCAAAGAACTCAACGAGCGCATCGAAAAAGAGAGCGTCTTTGTAGATTCGTTGAGTATGGAGGTCGGCAAGGTGATTGTCGGCCAAAAGCACTTGGTTGATTCACTGCTGATTGGCCTCCTTACGGGCGGACACATCCTCCTCGAAGGCGTTCCCGGTTTGGCAAAAACACTTGCCATCACCACACTCGCAAAGGCTGTGGATGCCAAGTTCAGCCGCATACAGTTTACCCCTGACCTATTGCCCGCCGACCTTGTGGGTACCCTTATCTACTCCCAGAAGAGCGAGGAGTTCACAGTGAAAAAAGGCCCCATCTTCGCCAACTTTGTGTTGGCCGACGAGATTAACCGTTCGCCCGCAAAGGTGCAGAGCGCACTCTTGGAGGCTATGCAGGAGAGGCAGGTAACCATTGGCGACGAAACATTCCGTCTGCCCGAGCCATTCCTTGTGTTGGCAACCCAGAACCCCATCGAGCAGGAGGGTACCTATCCTCTGCCCGAAGCGCAGGTCGACAGGTTTATGCTCAAAGCCAAAATCTCCTACCCCAAGAAGCAGGAGGAGAGGGACATCGTTCGCCTCAACCTCGCAGGCGCAGGTCTGCCCGAGACCCACAAGGTGGTAACCCCCGAGGATATCGTCAGGGCAAGGGGCGTGGTGAGCGACGTCTATATGGACGAGAAGATTGAGAAATATATCGTGGACATCATCTTTGCCACCCGTGAGCCACAAGAGTATGGCCTGGGCAAGTTGGCTCCAATGATTTCCTACGGAGCATCGCCCCGTGCAAGTATTGCTCTGGCAAAGGCTTCGAAGGCCTACGCTTTCATCAAACATAGAGGCTATGTTATCCCCGAGGATGTGAGGGCTATGTGCCACGACGTGTTGCGCCACCGCATCGGCTTGTCGTATGAGGCCGAGGCCGAGAGCGTAACCACCGAGGACATCATCACCGACATCCTCAACGCCGTGGAGGTGCCATAGTTCAAGGATAAATAAAATTAAGGTGTAACGCAACAAACGCCCACTCCCTTGCGAGTGCATATCGTGAGGTGAGTGCAAGGCTTGCGAAGAACGAAAAACCGCAGTTTACTCTGCGTAAATGAGGATTTTGAGGACGAGCGTAACGCAGCAATCACCCACTCCCTTGCGAGTGTATATCGTGAGGTGAGTGCAAGGGGTTGGGTGGGGAACAAAAAAACCACGCCGCAGGCGTACCACAATTTTCAACTTTCAATTTTCAATTTTCAATTTGAAAGATACTGCTGACATATTAAAACAAGTCCGCCGAATTGAGATAAAAACTCGAGGACTCTCCAACGATATTTTTGCGGGACACTACCACAGTGCCTTCCGTGGACGTGGTGTGGCGTTTAGTGAGGTGAGGGAGTACCGTGTGGGCGACGATGTAAGGGACATCGATTGGAACGTAACGGCACGCACCCACAAGCCACACGTCAAGGTCTATGAAGAGGAGCGTGAGTTGACTATGATGTTGGTGGTGGATGTGAGTGGCTCGGGAGAGTTTGGCTCGGCCGACAAGGAGAAGCGTGAGGTTATGACCGAGATTGCTGCCGTGTTGGCTTTCTCCGCTGCGCAGAACAACGACAAGGTTGGCTGCTTGTTATTCAGCGACCGAATCGAAAAATTTATTCCTCCCAAGAAGGGTCGCAGCCACATCCTCCAAATCATCCGCACATTGCTCGACTTTGAGCCCGAGAGTAAGGCAACCTCTTTGGAGGTGCCGTTGAAATACCTCACCGGTGCGCTCAAAAAGCGTTGCACCACATTCCTGCTGAGCGACTTCTGCAACGAAGGCGCCTCCGCTGAGGAGTGGGCTTCGCTCGAAAAGAGCCTTAAAATCGCTTCGGGCAAGCACGACATTGTGGCCGTGAGGGTGTTCGACAAGAGGGACGCCAAGTTGCCTGATGTGGGCTTGGTTGAGATGGTGGATGCCGAGAGTGGCCGCAGGGTGTGGGTTGACACCTCCTCTGCCGAGGTGCGCAACCACTACGCAAGTGCTTGGAGCGAAGACTGCCAGAGGGTGAACTCGCTGATGGACAAAGCAAGAGTGGACCACACCGACATCTCCACCGAGGAGGACTATGTAAAACAACTGATTAAACTTTTTGCTCGCCGATGAAGTTTTTAGACAAAATAGCGGTAGTGTTGTGTGCGCTGGGTGTGTTTGCAGGTGCGAACGCAGAGGCCTATGCACAGGAGCCCGTGAGGGTGGTCGGCGCAGGCTTCGAGCCAAGTGAGGTGCTCATTGGTGACCACTTCCGCCTCAATATCGACGTAGAGGCCGAGGATGGGTGCGAGGTTGCCTTCCCCACCATCACGGATGAGTTTGCAGGCGGGCACATCGAACTATTGGAGGAAATTGCCACCGACACCGTAAGCCACAAGGAGGGTGTGTGGGCCCTGAGGAAGAGTTATAGGCTCACCTCGTTTGAGCCTGCCGACTATCACCTCGACTCGCTGGGTGTACTCTACTCGGATGGTGTGAAGATTGACACCGCTTGGGTGGGCCACGCTTTGAGAGTAAAGGTGGATATTATGCCCGTGGATACGGCCCAAAAGACAATCTACGATATCAAGCAACCCCTCCAAACACCCCTTGTGGTGGAGGAGTTCGCCGGCTACGTAGGCCTCTGTGTATTGGCTTTGGCGGTGTTAGCTTCGGCAATCTACCTCATCGTCACCCGCACACGCAAGGCCAAAGGCAAAGTTCAAGAGGAGGAGGCTCCCAAGGAGGCTCCACACATTGTGGCCATCCGCAACCTCGAAATACTTTCGCACCAGAAGATGTGGCAGAATGGCAAGCACAAGGCCTATTGGTCGAGGTTGTCCGAGATTTTGCGTGAGTACCTCGATGGTCGCTATGGGGTGGGTGCAATGGAGATGACCACCGATGAGATTGTGGCTTCGCTCAAAGAGTTGGAGCTCTCACCCAAGCAGGTGAAGGATTTGAACGACGTGCTCGCCGAGAGCGACCTTGTGAAGTTTGCCAAGCACACCCCCGATGCCGAGAGCAACGAGGGTGCATACTATACAATATACTATTTCGTGGAAGAGACCAAAGAACAGCCCGCAGAGGGAACGCCCTCCACACAACCCACGGAGGCTCCGGAGGTTGTTATGGTGAACGAAACAGAGGAGAGAAAGGAGGAGAGTGGCGATGAGCAGTAGCGTGTGGAAATATGTGGTGCTGACAGTGGCCACCCTTGCACTTGCGGCCTCGGCCCACGCCCAGAAGTTCCCCGAAAGGAGGTACATAAGGGAGGGCAACAGACACTATGAGAGTCAGCGTTTTGCCGATGCAGAGACGGCCTATCGCAGGGCATTGCAGAAGGATAGCCTCTCGGTGGAGGGTGCCTTCAACTTGGGCGATGCACACTACGCCACTGGCAACTTTGCCGCTGCCGAGGAGCAGTTCCGTAAGGTTACGGAGCGCAAAGAGGGTGTGAACAACGAGCAGAAGGCTGCCGCCTACTACAACCTCGGCAATGCACAATTCCAGCAACAGAAGTTGGACGAGGCTTTGGAGTCCTACAAGGAGTCGCTCAAACTCAACCCTTCCGATTTGGAGGCCAAGTTCAACTATGCCTATACCAAAGCAATGAAGGAGCAACAGGAGCAGAACCAACAAAATCAGGACAACCAACAAAACCAACAGAACCAGGACAATAAAGACCAACAAAACAACCAACAACAAGGCAACGACAACCAGCAGCAAAACCAACCGCAGGGCGACAATCAGCAGCAGGACAACCAAGACCAGCAACAGCAGCCCGAACAGCCCGAAGGCGAAAAACCCAAGCCAAGTGAGGGTGCCGACCAACAGCAGCAACCACAGGCAGGCCCGAGCAAGGAGAATGAGCAGGTGTTGAATGCTGTGCAGGCTGCCGAGGACAAGACCCGTGAGAAGGTGGATGCAGAGAGGGTTGTTGGTGTGGCCCGTTCCGGCAAAAATTGGTAGAGAGTTGGGGACCAAAAAAGATAGAACAATTAGTAATTTGACGTTGGACGTTGGACGTTTGGACATTATGGGTTTGGGCGATTGATGTTAGACGTTAGACAAAAAGAGAGATGACATTTGCGAATCCCAATATGCTGTGGCTTGCAGCACTTGTGGTGCCCGTTGTGGGGCACTACATATGGTTGTGCCGACAAGGCGGAGCCGCTGTGAAAGCCACAACCACAGCCTCGCTCACCACGGCACCACGCACCGTGCGCTACTACCTACGCCACCTACCCATTGTGTTGCGTTGTGTAGCCATTGTGTTGTTTGCCGTGGCATTTGCTCGGCCCCGCAGTGCGGAGCAGTTGAGCAAAACCACGGTGGAGGGTATCGACATCGTGTTGGCACTCGATGTGTCGGGCTCTATGTTGGCTGCCGACTTTGAGCCGGACCGACTCACAGCCTCCAAGGATGTGGCTGCCAAGTTCATCGCCGACCGCCGAGGCGACCGCATTGGCCTTGTGGTATTTGCCGGCGAGAGCTACACCCAATCGCCACTCACCACCGACCAAGCCACCCTTCAAACACTCCTATCACAAATCAAGTTCAACCCCGATGTGATTGAGGATGGCACGGCAATAGGTATGGGCCTCGCTACGGCCATCAACCGACTACGCGACTCGTCGGCCAAGAGTAAGGTCGTAATCTTGCTTACGGATGGTGTGAACAACGCAGGTCAGGTCGCGCCCCTATCGGCTGCCGAGATTGCCGCCGAGTATGGCATCAGGGTCTACACTATCGGTGTGGGCAAGAGGGGTTATGCACCATACCCTTATTACGATGCGTGGGGCAATGTGCGCTACCAACAGATGAAAGTGGATATTGACGAGCAGGTGCTCACCGACATTGCCGCCAAGACGGGAGGCGAGTATTTCCGTGCAACAAGCAAAACCACCCTCAGAGAGATTTATGCCAAAATCAACACTCTCGAAAAGAGCCGCATCGAGACGGATGAGTATGTGCGCTACACGGAGCACTTTGTGGGCTATCTGCTGTGGGCATTGGCGGTGTTGGTTGTGGAGTTCCTCACAAGACGACTCTGGCTAAACACCATAAGTTAAGAGGGTAGTTAGTAAAGAGTAATTAGTAAATACTAAATAGAACATAGACTTACCACACGACGTTAGACTTTCGACGTTGGACGTTAGACAAAAAAGAAAGAATGTTTCGATTTGAACACATAGAATACCTCTGGCTGTTGCTCCTTGTACCGGTGTTGGCGGTAGTGATGGAGTGGAGTCTGGCCGAGCGTAGGCGCAGAAGCGAAAGGTTTGCCACCCACAAGGCCCTCAAACGACTCTCTCCTGAGAGTTCCACGGCCAAATTGCGTTGGAAGTTTTGGGTGTGGGCGTTGGCCCTATCCGCTCTCGTAGTTGCCATCGCAAGACCACAGATGGGCTCCAAGTTGCGTGAAGTGGAGCGTGAAGGCGTTGAGATTATGGTCGCTGTGGATGTGAGCAACTCAATGCTGGCAAGCGACTTTGCACCCAATCGTTTGGAGCGCACCAAATATGCAGTGAGCAGAGTAATTGAGGGTTTGTCGGAAGACCGCATCGGAGTTATTGTCTTTGCGGGCGATGCCTACGTGCAGCTGCCAATCACCTCCGACTATCTCACAGCCCAAAACTTCGTTAGGCAGATTTCGCCCTCGCAGGTAACTCGTCAGGGTACGGCCATAGGTGCCGCCATTGAACTTGCCACCCGTTCGTTCTCCTCGCAGAGCGAGAGTAGCAGGGTGTTGGTGCTTGTTACCGACGGTGAGAACCACGAGGACGATGCACTTGCCGCAGCCGAAAGGGCCGCAGCGCAGGGTGTAAAAATCTACACCATAGGTATCGGCACCCCCGAAGGTGCACCAATCACCATCGGCGACGACTTTGTGAGAGACGACAAGGGCGAGATTGTGGTGAGTAAACTTGACGAGGAGGTGCTCCAAAAAATTGCTGTAGCCACCGGAGGTGCCTACGTCAGGGCCACCACCGCGAATGTGGGCCTCGAAGAGATTGTGTCACTCATCAACCGCACCGAGAAGGCCAAATTCGCTACCGAGGTATTTGATGAGTACAACGAACTCTACTACATACCATTGGCCATCGCTTTGGCCCTACTGCTGTTGGAATGTCTGATTCTGCCCCGTCGCAACCGAGTGTTGGCAAGAGCCAACTTCTTCGGCGAAGGAGGAAAATAGCAATTGAATTTACATTGTCGAACCCCTAACCCTACATAATAGAAATGGCTATTTTTGAAGTTTACGGAGGCCGCCAACTGAGTGGCGAAATCACACCCCAAGGTGCAAAAAACGAAGCTCTCCAAATAATATGCGCAACCCTACTTACGGACCAAAAGGTAACTCTGCACAACGTGCCGGAGATTGTGGACGTGTTGCGACTGATTGACCTGCTACGTAATCTGGGCGTGGAGGTGGAACACTTGGGCGAGGGAGAGTGGTCGTTCCGTGCTGCCAACATTGACCTCGGATACCTCAAAACGGAGGACTACCGTGTGAGAGGTAGCAAGTTGCGTGGCTCGGTGATGGTCATCGGCCCGCTGTTGGCGCGCTTTGGACTTGCCTATCTACCCAAACCGGGTGGCGACAAGATTGGTCGCCGTAGGCTCGACACACACTTCATAGGCTTCCAAAAACTCGGTGCAACCATCAATGTTGACCCCGCAGGCGACTTCTTTGAGGTGGATGCTCGCAAATTGAGAGGTACATATATGCTCCTCGACGAGGCTTCGGTTACGGGCACCGCCAACATCATTATGGCTGCCGTGTTGGCCGAGGGCGTTACCACCATATATAACGCTGCCTGTGAGCCCTATATCCAGCAACTCTGCAAGATGTTGTGCCGTATGGGTGCCAAAATTGAGGGCATCGCATCCAACCTCCTTCGTATCGAGGGTGTGAAGCAGTTGGGCGGTACGGAGCACACTATGTTGCCCGATATGATTGAGGTGGGTAGTTTTATCGGTATGGCTGCAATGACGCAGTCGGAGTTGACAATCAAGAATGTGTCGTTCGAAAACCTCGGCATTATCCCTGCGCAGTTCGCACGTATGGGCATCCGCTTTGAGCAGAGGGGCGACGATATTTACATCCCCCGTCAGGATCACTACGAGATTGAGAGTTTTATGGACGGCTCCATTATGACCATCGCCGATGCTCCTTGGCCAGGCCTCACTCCCGACCTATTGAGTGTATTTTTGGTGGTGGCCACACAGGCCAAAGGCTCCGTGCTCATCCACCAAAAGATGTTCGAAAGTAGGCTCTTCTTTGTGGATAAGTTGATAGATATGGGTGCACAAATCATCCTCTGCGATCCCCACCGAGCTACCGTCATCGGACACGACCACACTCGTCGTCTGCGCCCAACCACTATGGCTTCGCCCGACATCCGTGCAGGTGTAGCCCTGTTGATTGCTGCGCTCAATGCCGACGGTAAGAGCATCATCCAGAACATCGAGCAGATTGACCGAGGCTACCAGAATATCGAAGGCCGCCTCAACGCACTCGGCGCCAAAATCATCCGCAAGGAGTAGGCAAGCGGCTATCCGCCAAGACAAAAACCACGGGCAACAGTGTTGTTGCCCGTGGTTTTTTTGACAGACCTCTCCGGCCTTCGGCCATCATCAGCAGGGATAGAAAAAAAGAGCCGCACTACTGCGGCTCTCTCTTTCTATTTAGTATCGAGATGATTACTCTACCTCGGGAGCAATACGCTCATAGTCAACCTTTGCACCAACGGTCACGTTCTGCCAATCACGAACACCTGTACCGGCAGGAATCAAGTGACCGCAAATTACGTTCTCCTTCAAGTTGGCCAGCGGGTCAACCTTACCGAAGATGGCAGCCTCGTTGAGCACCTTGGTAGTCTCCTGGAACGATGCAGCCGACATAAACGAGCTGGTCTGCAATGCTGCACGAGTGATACCCTGCAATACCTGGCGGCTGGTGGCGGGAACAATCTCCCTCACGGTTACGGTCTTCAAATCCTTACGCTTCAACGAAGAATTCTCATCCCTCAACTGACGTACCGAGATAATCTGACCTGCCTGAACATTCTGCGAGTCGCCGGCATCGGTAACAACAACCTTGTCATACAAGGAGTCGTTAACCTCCATAAACTCCCACTTGTCCACAATCTGCTCCTGCAAGAAGCGAGTGTCACCCGGATCGTCAATCTGAACCTTGTTCATCATCTGGCGAACGATAACCTCAAAGTGCTTATCGTTAATCTTCACACCCTGACCACGATATACCTCCTGAACCTCGTTCACGATGTACTCCTGAACCTTGGTAGGACCAAGAATCGAAAGGATATCGCTGGGGGTGATAGCGCCATCCGACAAAGGCATACCTGCCCTTACGTAGTCGTTCTCCTGTACCAAAATCTGGCGGCTCAGAGGTACGAGGTATTTCCTCTCCTGACCATCACGCGAAGTGATGACAATCTCCCTATTACCACGTTTGATTTTGCCAAAGGTTACCTCACCGTCAATCTCGGCTACGATTGCGGGGTTCGACGGGTTGCGAGCCTCAAACAACTCGGTAACACGGGGAAGACCACCGGTAATATCGCCTGCCTTACCAAACGAGCGAGGAATCTTAATCAGAATCTCACCAGCCTTAATCTTGGCATTCTCTTTAACTACAATGTGAGCACCAACAGGCAAGTTGTACTGCTTCTGCTCAACGCCGTCCTTATCTACAATCTTAATGATGGGGTTCTTGGTCTTATCACGCGACTCGATAATAACCTTCTCCCTCAGGCCGGTCTGCTCATCGTACTCATCGCGGTAGGTTACGCCCTCAACAACATTGTCGAATGCAACCTTACCATCGAACTCCGAGATGATAACTGCGTTGAAGGGATCCCACTCACAGATGATATCACCCTTCTGTACGCTCTCGCCAGCGAGTTTATAGAGAGTCGAACCGTATGCCAAGTTGTAGGTAAACAGCACACTACCGGTCTCCTTGCTAACGATGCGCAACTCAGCCAAACGGCTTACTACCAAGTTCTTGACGTTACCATCACGGTCTTTGGTCTTGATGGTCCTCAAATCGTCAATCTCAATCAAACCATCGTACTTGGCTACCAAGCGGTTGTCAATCGACGAGCCACTTGCAACACCACCGACGTGGAAAGTACGCAGAGTAAGCTGAGTACCAGGCTCACCGATGGACTGTGCGGCAATAACACCCACAACCTCGCCCTTCTGTACGGGCCTACCGGTTGCAAGGTTCCTACCGTAGCACTTCGCACACACACCGTGGCGTGCCTCGCAAGTGAGTACCGAACGAATCTCAACCTTCTCAATGGGCGATTTCTCGATTGCTGCAGCTGCATCCTCGTTGATCTCATCGCCTGCCTTAACGATAACCTCGCCGGTCAAGGGGTGAACAACATCCTCAACAGCCGTACGGCCCAAAATCCTATCGTAGAGGCTCTGGATAACAGCGTCGTTTCGCTTAACTGCCGTAGCAGTCAGACCACGCAAGGTACCGCAATCCTCCTCGTTGATAATCACGTCATTAGCAACGTCAACCAGACGACGGGTCAGATAACCTGCGTCCGCAGTTTTAAGTGCGGTATCCGCCAAACCTTTACGAGCACCGTGGGTTGAGATAAAGTACTCCAACACCGAAAGGCCCTCCTTAAAGTTCGACAAGATGGGGTTCTCAATAGTCTGACCGCCCTCTGCGCCCGATTTCTGGGGTTTAGCCATCAGACCACGCATACCGCCCAACTGACGAATCTGCTCCCTACTACCACGAGCTCCCGAATCCAACATCATAAATACGGGGTTGAAACCGTCTTGGTCTGCTTTCAGGTGGTTATAAACTGCTGCGGTAACCTTGTTGTTCACGTTGGTCCATACGTCAATAACCTTGTTGTAACGCTCGTTGTTGGTGATAAGACCCATGTTGTACTGCTCCAAGAACTGTGCAACCTGCTGGTTACCATACTCAACAAGGGTTTTCTTCTCCTCGGGGATAATCACAGCACCCAAGTTGAACGACAAACCACCCTGGTATGCCATCCTATAACCCATAGCCTTGATGTCATCCAGGAATGCGGCAGCCTTGTCGGCGCCCGACTTCTTCATAACAACACCAATGATATCCCTCAAAGTGTTCTTCTTCAACAGCAAGTTGATATAGCCAACCTCCTTGGGAACTACCTGGTTGAACAGCACACGACCAACCGAAGTTGGCAACACTTTGGTTACCTCGTTACCATCCTCGTCAACGGTGTTAATCTTCACGTTTACAAGGGTGTGCAAGTCAACCTTACCCTCGTTGTAGGCGATGATTGCCTCCTCTGCGCCATAGAACGTAAAGGCTGCCTTCACACCATCCTTGGGACGGATGTCACCATTTTGGAGGTCATCCCAACGGTTAATCTTCTCGCCCTTCTCGATGAGCTCCTTGCGGTAGATTGCTTTCTCCCTCTCAGGACGCTCCTCGGTGCCGTGAATCTTGGTGATGTAGTACAGACCAAGTACCATATCCTGCGAAGGTACGGTGATAGGTGCACCGTTGGCAGGGTTCAAGATGTTGTGCGAACCGAGCATCAAGAGCTGTGCCTCCAAGATTGCAGCGTTGCCAAGGGGCAAGTGAACTGCCATCTGGTCACCGTCGAAGTCCGCATTGAATGCGGTACATGCCAGCGGGTGCAACTGCATTGCCTTACCCTCGATAAGCTTGGGCTGGAATGCCTGGATACCAAGACGGTGAAGGGTAGGAGCACGGTTCATCAGCACAGGGTGGCCTTTGATTACGTTCTCCAAAATATCCCAAATCACAGGATCCTTCCTGTCAATAATCTTCTTTGCCGACTTAACGGTCTTAACGATACCCCTCTCGATGAGTTTGCGGATGATGAACGGTTTGTACAACTCTGCCGCCATATCCTTTGGAATACCCATCTCGTGCATCTTCAACTCGGGACCTACAACGATAACCGAACGGGCCGAGTAGTCAACACGCTTACCGAGCAAGTTCTGACGGAACCTACCCTGTTTACCCTTCAAGCTATCACTCAACGACTTCAAAGGCCTATTGCTCTCGGTCTTAACTGCGCTGGTCTTACGAGAGTTGTCGAAGAGGCTGTCAACGGCCTCCTGCAACATACGCTTCTCGTTACGCAAGATAACCTCGGGAGCCTTAATCTCGATAAGCCTCTTCAAGCGGTTGTTACGAATGATTACCCTACGATAGAGGTCGTTCAAATCCGAAGTTGCAAACCTACCACCATCCAGGGGTACCAAAGGACGCAACTCGGGAGGTGTTACGGGGATAACCTTCAACACCATCCACTCGGGTTTGTTAATCTCCCTCGACTCCCTGAATGCCTCAATAACGTTCAACCTCTTCAATGCCTCGGTCTTACGCTGCTGCGAAGTCTCGGTCGAAGCTTTGTGGCGGAGCGAGTAGGACAAGCTGTCGAGGTCCAAGCCCTGCAACAGAGTCAACACAGCCTCGGCACCCATCTGTGCGATGAACTTCTCGGGGTCGCTATCCTCCAACTGCTGGTTGCCTTTGGGCAGTGCAGCCAAGATGTCCAGATACTCCCTCTCCGAGAGAAGGTCGAGGTTGTTCACACCTGCTGCTGCAGCAGCACCTGCCTGAATTACGATGTAGCGCTCATAGTAGATAACTGCATCGAGCTTCTTGGTGGGGATACCCAGCAGGTAGCTAATCTTCGAGGGCAGCGAACGAAGGTACCAGATGTGAACCACAGGCACAACCAGCTGGATGTGGCCCATACGCTCACGACGAACCTTCTTCTCCGTTACCTCAACGCCGCATCGGTCGCAGACGATACCCTTGTAACGAATCCTCTTATACTTACCGCAGTGGCACTCATAGTCCTTCACGGGACCAAAGATGCGCTCGCAGAACAGACCGTCCCTCTCAGGTTTGTAGGTACGATAGTTGATTGTCTCCGGTTTCAGCACCTCGCCACTCGACTGTTCGAGAATCTCCTCAGGCGAGGCAAGGCCAATGGAGATTTTGCTGAAATTGGTACTATTTGTTTTATTCTCTTTACCGTATGCCATATTCTCTCTAATTACAATTAAGAAAGTTTAACACTGAGAGCCAAACCGCGCAACTCGTGCAACAGCACGTTCAACGACTCGGGAATACCGGGGGTTGGCAGGTTATCGCCCTTAACGATGGCCTCGTATGCTTTCGCACGGCCCACAACGTCATCCGACTTGATTGTCAGAATCTCCTGCAAGATGTTGGCAGCACCGAAGCCTTCGAGTGCCCAAACCTCCATCTCACCAAACCTCTGACCACCAAACTGGGCCTTACCACCCAGAGGCTGCTGGGTAATGAGAGAGTAGGGACCGATGGAACGTGCGTGCATCTTATCGTCAATCATGTGACCAAGTTTCAACATATAGATTACACCCACAGTTGCAGGCTGGTCGAACCTCTCACCGGTACCACCATCCCTCAGGTGGCAGCAACCATTCACAGGCACACCTGCTTTAGCGGTGTACTCGTTAATCTGGTCCAAAGTAGCACCATCGAAGATGGGAGTAGCGAACTTCAAGCCCAACTCCTTACCGGCCCAACCGAGAACGGTCTCATAAATCTGACCCAAGTTCATACGCGAAGGTACACCCAGAGGGTTCAAAACGATGTCCACAATCGAACCGTCCTCCAAGAATGGCATATCCTCATCACGAACAACCTTGGCTACGATACCCTTGTTACCGTGGCGACCTGCCATCTTATCACCCACTTTCAGCTTACGCTTCTTAGCCAAGTAAACCTTAGCCAACTGGATTACACCATTGGGAAGCTCATCACCATTGGTAATGTTATACTTCTCACGCTTAACCCTTGCGTCTGCCTCTTTATATTTAATGGTATAGTTGTTAATTGCGATTGCAGTCAGGCGAGCCACCCTCTCGTCCTCAACCCACTTCTCCGAACCGAGGTTCAGGTAGTCGATCTCTTCGAGCATCTTCTTGGTGAACTTCGTGCCTGCGGCATACAACTCTGCACCGAAGTAGTCCTTCACGCCCAGACAGGTCTGGTCTTTAAGCAGAGTGTACAACTTGCCAACCAACACGCTCTTCAAAGCTGCAACCTCGGCTGCAAATTTAGCATCCACCTCAGCGAGTTTATTCTTCTCCTCGGCTTTGCTGCGCTTGCCATCCTTCACGTTACGCGAGAAGAGCTTGCGGTCGATTACCGTACCGAACAACGAGGGCTGAGCCTTCAACGAAGCGTCCTTTACATCACCGGCCTTGTCGCCGAAGATAGCACGAAGGAGTTTCTCCTCGGGGCTGGGATCGCTCTCGCCTTTGGGGGTAATCTTACCAATCATAATATCACCGGGCTTCACATTTGCACCGATGCGAATGATACCCCTCTCGTCAAGGTCTTTGGTTGCATCCTCGCTCACGTTGGGAATATCGGAAGTCAGCTCCTCAACACCACGTTTGGTCTCGCGAACCTCCATAATATACTCGTCAACGTGTACCGAAGTGAACAAGTCCTCCCTGAGCAACCTCTCCGAGATAACGATTGCATCCTCGAAGTTGTAACCCTTCCAAGGCATGAACGCTACCTTCAAGTTCCTACCGAGTGCCAACTCGCCGTTCTGGGTCGAATAACCCTCGGTCAAAATCTGGCCCTTGGTTACCTTCTCGCCAATCTTAACGATAGGACGCAGGGTGATGGACATATTCTGGTTGGTCTTGCGATAGCGAGGCAACTTGTAGGTTGTAATCTCGGGATCGAAGCTTACCAAAATCTCATCCTCGGTGCGGTCATATTTAACCTGAATCTGGCTAGCATCGGCAAATACAACCTCGCCATCGCCCTCGGCTACAACCTGAACGCGGCTGTCGCTAATCATTGCGCCCTCCAAACCGGTACCCACGATAGGAGCCTCGGGGTTAATCAGAGGTACTGCCTGGCGCATCATGTTCGAACCCATCAGCGCACGGTTTGCGTCATCGTGCTCCAAGAAAGGAATCAAACTTGCAGCAATCGAAGCAACCTGGTTAGGAGCAACGTCCACGAGGTCAACCTGTTTTGCGGTAATCACAGGGAAGTCGGCCTCGTTACGAGCCTTGATGCGGTTGGGATTGAGGAAGTTACCCTCATCATCCACGGGTGCCGATGCCTGGGCAATATTGAGGTTGCCCTCCTCCTCGGCGCTATAATATTGGATGTGGCTGTCGTCCAAATCAACCTTACCATCTACAACCTTACGATAGGGAGTCTCAATGAAGCCCATCGAACTGATTTTGGCGTAAACGCACAACGACGAAATCAGACCAATGTTAGGACCCTCAGGAGTCTCAATGGGGCACAAACGACCATAGTGGGTATAGTGTACGTCACGAACCTCAAAACCTGCCCTATCACGGCTCAAACCGCCAGGACCCAGAGCCGACAAACGACGTTTGTGAGTCATCTCGGCCAGAGGGTTGGTCTGGTCCATAAACTGCGACAACTGGTTGGTACCGAAGAAGCTATTGATGACACTCGACAGCGTCTTGGCGTTAATCAGGTCAATGGGAGTGAACACCTCGTTGTCCCTAACATTCATCCTCTCACGGATGGTGCGAGCCATACGAATGAAGCCTACCGAGAACTGGTTGCTCAACTGCTCACCCACGGTCCTTACACGCCTGTTGGACAAGTGGTCAATATCGTCAACATCGGTCTTCGAGTTAATCAGCTCGATGAGGTAACGGATGATGGCAATCATGTCCTCTTTGGTCAGCACCCTAACCTCAGGGCTAATCTCCAAACCGAGTTTCTTGTTGATGCAGAAACGACCTACATCACCCAAGTCGTAGCGTTTGTCGCTGAAGAAGAGCTTGTCGATGACATCCCTTGCGGTTGCTTCATCTGGTGGCTCCGAATTGCGCAGCTGTCGGTAGATGTACACAACGGCCTCCTTCTCGGAGTTGCAGGGGTCTTTCTGCAAAGTGTTATAAATAATCGAGTAATCAACGCCCGAAGGGTTGTCCTTGTGCAACAGAATGGTCTTTGCACCGCTTTCGAGGATATCCTCAATGTGCTCCTCTGCCAGCTCGGTCTCGCGGTCGATGATTACATCATTACGCTCGATAGATACCACCTCACCGGTATCCTCGTCTACGAAGTCCTCCACCCAAGTCGAAAGAATACGTGCAGCCAATTTACGACCGATATTCTTCTTCAAATTGGTGCGGTTCACCTTAACCTCGTCGGCCAAGTCGAAGATCTCCAAAATCTCCTTATCAGCCTCAAAGCCAATTGCGCGCAACAGAGTGGTTACGGGCAACTTCTTCTTACGGTCGATGTAGGCATACATCACGTTGTTGATGTCGGTAGCGAACTCAATCCACGAACCCTTGAAAGGAATAATACGGGCCGAGTAGAGTTTTGTACCATTGGTGTGTACGCTCTGACCGAAGAATACACCGGGTGAACGGTGCAACTGCGACACTACTACACGCTCCGCACCGTTGATAACGAAGGTGCCTCGGGGAGTCATATAGGGAATAGTGCCGAAGTATACGTCTTGAATTACTGTGTCGAAATCCTCGTGCTCGGGGTCGGTGCACGAAAGCCTCAGTTTAGCTTTCAAAGGCACATTGTAGGTCAAACCCATCTCCAAGCACTCGTCAATGGAGTAGCGTGGGGGATCAACATAATAGTCGATGAATTCGAGTACGAAGTTATTGCGTGTGTCCGTTATCGGGAAATTCTCTGTGAACACCTTATAAAGACCCTCGTTTTTGCGGTTCTCTGCGGTGGTGTCCAGCTGGAAAAAGTCTTGAAATGATTTGAGCTGCACCTCCAAGAAGTCGGGATATTCCATCTTGTGAGTGATGGAGGAGAAGCTAATTCTTGTGTTTGCTTTCGAGGACATTTTCTGCAAAATTAATTTGATGGTTTTTGTTAATGTCGCTTTTCGCTCTGAGATTAGGAAAATACTACTCGGCCCATCGACCGCCTCGTATCCGTCTGATATAGGCACATTTAGCCCAACAAAACAAAACCTAACCTTCCATGTTTTCTCGCACCTCTTTTTTAGACGCGAAAAAGGCATAGAGCTTATTTATGCATAAGCTCTATACCCGATATGTGAGAAGTTAATAGATTGACTATTTAATCTCAACCTCAGCACCAGCCTCCTCGAGAGCTGCTTTGAGTGCCTCAGCCTCCTCTTTCGATACGCCCTCTTTGATAGCCTTAGGAGCAGCATCTACCAAGTCTTTAGCCTCTTTCAAACCAAGACCGGTCGACTCTTTAACTGCTTTCACTACAGGAATCTTGCTCTGACCTGCGCTTACGAGAATAACGTCGAAAGAAGTTTTCTCTGCGGGTGCAGCTGCCTCTGCAGCGGCGGGAGCAGCAACTGCAACTGCTGCAGCAGCGGGCTCAATACCGTACTCCTCTTTGAGGATAGTAGCCAACTCGTTTACCTCTTTAACAGTCAAGTTTACCAACTCTTCTGCCAATGCTTTAATATCTGCCATAGTTTTGTTATTTGTTAAATTGTTTTACTTCGTTGTTTGTGTTTTTTTGGAAAAATTAATTTCTTTCTTCAAGAGCCTTTACGATGCCTGCAATCTTCTGACCAGCGTTACCCTGCAATGCCGATACAACATTCTTGATGGGCGACTGCAAGAGAGCCACGATATCACCGATAAGCTCCTCACGCGATTTGATATTGCAAAGCATATCGAGGTTATTGTCGCCGACGTATACACACTCCTGAACATAAGCGGCTTTCAAAATGGGCTTCTCGCAACCTTTGCGGAACTCTTTGATAACCTGTGCAGGAGCCTTGCTACCCTCGGAGAACATAATCGACGAAGTGCCTTTCAGAACCTCGACAAGACCAGCGTCTGCCTTCTCAACAGCCTCCAAGGCTTTGATGAAGAGGGTGTTCTTTACAACAACCAACTTCACGCCTTTCTCGAAGCACTGACGACGCAATTTTGCAGTCTGCTCAGCATTGAGAGCCTCGATGTCGGTGATATAGAAGTTAGGATACTGGTTGAGTTGTTCGGTCAGGCCTTCAATTACTTGTTTCTTTTCTTCCCTTGTCATTGCTCAATGTTTTTTACTATTTAAGATCGAGTGATTTGGGGTCAATTTGCAGACCGATACTCATTGTCGTTGAGAGATAGATACTAAGCATGTAAGTACCCTTTGCAGCAGCAGGTTTCAATTTGTGAATCATACCAACAAATGCGTTAGCGTTATCCACAATCTGCTCGGGAGTAAACGATACTTTACCTACCGAAGAGTGAACGATACCATATTTGTCAACCTTGAAGTCAATCTTACCGGCCTTCACCTCGGCAACTGCCTTTGCAACGTCCATGGTTACAGTACCGGTTTTGGGGTTAGGCATAAGGCCACGGGGACCCAGAATCCTACCCAAAGCACCAACTTTAGCCATTACGTTAGGAGTACAGATGATTACATCAACGTCGGTCCAACCGCCCTTGATTTTATCAACATACTCGTCCAAACCTACGTAGTCTGCACCTGCCTCTTTTGCCTCGTTCTCCTTGTCGGGAGTACAAAGTACCAACACGCGAACGGTCTTACCGGTTCCGTGAGGAAGTGTAACCACGCCACGTACCATCTGGTTGGCCTTACGGGGGTCAACACCAAGACGTACATCAACATCTACCGAAGCGTTGAATTTGGTGAAAGTAATCTCTTTCAGAAGAGCTGCGGCCTCGCTCAACTTGTAGAGCTTTCCGGGCTCTACTTTGGCGAGCATTGCTTTTTGATTTTTTGTCAACTTACTCATCTCACTTAAATTACTTTACAGGAAACTCTCCAACAACGGCGATACCCATACTGCGAGCAGTACCGGCTACCATCTTCATAGCAGCCTCAATGGTGAAGCAGTTCATATCGGGCATCTTATCCTTTGCAATAGCCTCTACCTGCTCCCAGGTGATGCTACCAACCTTGGTACGGTTGGGCTCGGCAGAACCAGACTGAATACCTGCAACCTCTTTCAAAGCAGCAGCTACGGGTGGTTGTTTAACAACGAAGTCGAACGACTTGTCGTTATATACGGTGATAATCACCGGCAGTACCTTACCGGCCTTCTCCTGAGTCCTTGCGTTGAACTGTTTGCAGAAGTCCATGATGTTGACTCCCTTCGAACCCAACGCAGGGCCTACTGGTGGCGAAGGATTGGCGGCACCACCTTTAATCTGCAGTTTAATAAATGCAGCAACCTCTTTTGCCATAGTTTTCCTTGGTTAATTATTCTTTTTCTACTTGCATAAAACTCAACTCCATTGGAGTCTTTCGCCCGAAAATCTTCACAGAGACTGTCAATTTCTTCCTCTCCTCATCGATTGCCTCGATAACACCGGAGAAACTCGAGAAGGGACCGTCCGTAACTTTTACGGTCTCTCCTACGAAGAAAGGAATCTCAACCTCTTCCTCACCCTGACTCATTTCGTCAACCCTGCCGAGGATACGGGCAACCTCCTGAGGACGCACAGGCGTCGCAATCAGGCGTTTGCTCTCCTCTACCGAGTCGCCGAGGAAGCCGAGTACATTGGGTGTGTTGCGAAGAACGTAAGGTACTTCGTCAATCATAGCTGCCTCTACCAACACATAGCCAGGATACGACACCCTCTCTTTGCTCACCTTCTTACCGTTGCGAATCGAATAGACCTTCTCGGTAGGAATGAGAACTTGTGCTACAAGGTGCTCCAAGCCCAAGTTGCGTATCTCCATTTCGATATACTCCTTGACCTTTTTCTCCTTGCCGCCGATGGCGCGTAACACATACCACTGTTTTTCAGCCACTCCGCTCATAATCTCTCTTCTTTAAAGTTCGAAATCAATGAACACTAGTGAGCCAAAACACTGTAGATGGCTTTCATGATGGACTCAAAGGTTACGTCCATTGCAAGAACTACAACAGCGATGACCAGGGAAGCAACCATTACGGTCACGGCCAAGCTCTGCAATTCTTTCATAGGAGTCCACGATACCTTGTGAACCAGCTCTTCATAAGAAGCCTTTACGTACTTAACGAGTTTCATAAGTTTTGTTATGCTTTTTCTTTACTTTCTTTTCACTCAATAAGTCCGGTAATCTTTTTGCAAAGCCACCGGACTTCTGGCACGAGAGGAGAGAATCGAACTCCCACCAACGGTTTTGGAGACCGCTATTCTACCATTAAACTACTCTCGTATAGTGGGGCGAGATGCTCTTTCTTAGCCATTCTCACAGCAAGCTTTCACACTCGCCCCTATGTTTGAGTCTTATCTAGAAATTCTCAACGAATTACTCGATAACCTCTTTGATCTGACCCGAACCTACGGTACGACCACCCTCACGGATAGCGAAACGAAGACCTGCATTCAAAGCAACGGGGTAGATCAGAGTAACCTCGATCTCAACGTGGTCACCAGGCATTACCATCTCGATACCCTCGGGAAGTTTAACCTCACCGGTAATATCCATGGTACGGAGGTAGAACTGAGGACGATAGTGGTTGCGGAAAGGAGTGTGACGACCACCCTCTTCTTTCTTCAAGATATAAACCTCACCACGGAATTTGGTGTGGGGGGTGATGCTCTTGGGTTTAGCTACAACCATACCACGCTTAACCTCTTTCTTATCGATACCACGCATCAGCAGACCTACGTTGTCACCAGCCTCACCCTCATCGAGGAGTTTGCGGAACATCTCAACACCGGTACAAACCGAAGTACGAATCTTCTCATCCAAACCGATAATCTCAACGGGATCACCAACGTGGATAACACCAGTCTCAATACGGCCAGTTACTACAGTACCACGACCGGTAATCGAGAATACGTCCTCAACAGGCATCAAGAAAGGCTTGTCGCTCTCACGGGGAGGCAGAGGAATATACTCGTCAACTGCAGCCATAAGCTCCATAACTTTAGCCTCCCACTCGGGCTCGCCGTTCAAGGCGCCCAGAGCAGAACCACGGATAACGGGAGCGTTGTCACCGTCGAAACCGTTTGCGCTCAATACGTCACGGATCTCCATCTCAACGAGGTCAAGCATCTCAGCGTCGTCAACCATATCGCATTTGTTCATGAAAACAACGATACGGGGAACGTTTACCTGGCGAGCCAAGAGAACGTGCTCACGAGTCTGGGGCATAGGACCATCGGTCGAAGCTACTACGAGGATAGCACCATCCATCTGAGCAGCACCAGTTACCATGTTCTTTACATAGTCGGCGTGACCGGGGCAGTCTACGTGTGCGTAGTGACGGCTTGCAGTCTGATACTCGATGTGAGCGGTGTTGATGGTGATACCACGCTCTTTCTCCTCGGGAGCGTTGTCAATCGAGTCGAACGAACGCAACTCCGAAAGACCATTCTTTGCCAATACGGTAGTAATAGCAGCGGTAAGGGTAGTTTTACCGTGGTCAACGTGGCCGATAGTACCCACGTTTACGTGAGGTTTAGACCTGTCAAATTTTTCTTTTGCCATAACTTTGTAGTTGTTATTAGTGAATTATAATTGTTGTTTGTTCTGTTTCCGTCTTTGAGCGGAAGACGAGGCTCAAACTCGCGACCCTCAGCTTGGAAGGCTGATGCTCTATCAACTGAGCTACTTCCGCAAACATCTCCGTCACCTTAATCCCCTGCTCTGCACCACATTAGCGCAACGCCGGAACGATGACCGAGAACCACAAAAGAACAATCCACCCTTAGGTGAATTGAACTTCTGAAAAAAGTGGGAGAGGATGGATTCGAACCACCGAAGGCGTTGCCA
Organism: Tidjanibacter sp.; assembly: GCA_045132795.1. Lineage (GTDB taxonomy): Bacteria > Bacteroidota > Bacteroidia > Bacteroidales > Rikenellaceae > Tidjanibacter. The sequence continues at coordinate 94,056 of JBGUSZ010000028.1, forward strand.
ACAGATTTACAGTCTGCCCCATTTGGCCACTCTGGAACTCTCCCAATATGTCTTGTCAAGCGATTTTGCTTGCCCTTCGAGCCGATGGAGGGATTCGAACCCCCGACCAGCTGATTACAAATCAGCTGCTCTGGCCAACTGAGCTACATCGGCATCAACTCTTATCCCTCATTTGGGGTTGCAAATATATGCCAATTTTTTTATTCCGCAAAATCGGGCGACATTTTTTTCAAAAATTCTCCGTCAGACTTATTCAGAACGTTCGATTTCAGAGCATCTTCATTTCTATGGAGCCCAAAATCGGGGCAAAAATACAACTCTTTTCGTTATAAAAAAATTATTAGCGCAGTTTTTTTACCTCAACCCCCTAATTTTGTGTCCCATCACCTACAAGCATACACTTCACTCAACCACTACCCTCCCCTTTCACACACACATACATAATAATATAAGTGTATCTCTTTTCGGTCAAAATATAACAAAAACGAATCTTTCCACCCAATCCACTTTGCAATTTTCCCAAAGATGCCTACCTTTACGGAACAAAAGTGGTGAACTTTAACAACAAAACAAACAATACACTTTTTACCATGAACACTAACCTTATTTCACAGAAGTTCGAAGAACTCTTTGGCGAGGGCGCAATTTTCTTTGCTTCGCCCGGCCGTATCAACCTCATTGGCGAACACACCGACTACAACGGAGGCTTTGTATTCCCCGGCGCAGTTGACAAAGGAATTGTTGCCGCCATCAAACCCAACGGCACCGACCACGTCAGGGCCTATGCGCTCGACCTCGGCGAGGGTTGCGAGTTTGGTCTTAACGAGGAGGACAAACCTGCCGAGCAGTGGGCCTGCTATCTCTTTGGCGTGTGCCGTGAGGTACAGAAGAGGGGGTACACCATTGGCGGTTTCGACGCCGTATTCAGTGGCGATGTTCCTCTGGGTGCCGGTATGAGTTCGTCGGCAGCCTTGGAGAGCACCTTTGCCTTTGCGCTCAACGACCTGTGGAGCCTCGGCATTGACAGCTTCACTTTGGCCCGCATCGGACAGTCCACCGAGCACAACTATTGCGGTGTAAACTGCGGCATTATGGACCAATTCGCATCGGTACACGGCAAGGCCGGCCACCTTATGAGGCTCGACTGTCGCTCGATGGAGTTTGAATATTTCCCCTTCGACCCCACCGCCCACGGCTACCGCCTGGTGTTGGTTAACTCGTGCGTGAAGCACGAACTCGTAGGCTCGCCCTACAACGACCGCCGCGCTTCGTGCGAAAGGGTGGCCGCTGTACTTGGCCAAGAATTCCTGCGTGGAGCGACAATGGAGCAGTTGGAGGCCATCAAGGAGCAGCTTTCGGAGGAGGACTACCTGCGTGCCCGCTATGTGATTGGCGAGGAGCAGAGGGTTCTTGATGTGTGTGCTGCCTTGGAGAAGGGCGACCTCGAAACGGTGGGCGCAAAGATGTACGAGACCCACTGGGGTATGTCGCGCGACTACGAGGTTAGTTGCGAGGAGCTGGACTACTTGGCCGAGATTGCCAAGGAGTGTGGCGTAAGTGGTTCGAGGATTATGGGTGGCGGCTTTGGTGGCTGCACCATCAACCTTGTGAAGGAGGAGCTCTATGAGAACTTTATCGTCACTGCCACGGAGAAGTTCGCTGCACGCTATGGCCACGAGCCCAAAATCATCCCCGTAGTCATCAGCGATGGCGCACGCCGCTTGTAGTTGACACGGCTTTCGAACAACAAAACCACCGCCCCGAGATTCTTCCGAATTTCGGGGCGGTTGCTATTGAGCCACAGTCTATGGGCGGGAGGGCGTAGGGGCACGTTCTATCCGTGGGAGCGACGAGTGGGGCGAGAGCGATAGGACGACAGCACGATGCCGATGCCCACAAATATCAGCACCGCAAAGCACATCGTGGGCAAGCGCAGGGTGTCGAGGCGCAGAATGGAGGACAAGACGATGGCCGCGACGGGTTGGATATAACTAAAAATGCTTGTGCGAAAGGGCTCGATGTGGTGCAGCGCATAGTTGTAGAGCGCATTAGGCAGGTAGGTAAGCAGACACAGTACAATCACAAGACTCACCGTGGCTCGGTGGTCCCACGCACTGAAATCGTGGTGGAGCGCAGCGGAGATACCAAAGGGAAGCGTTATCAGGGACGAAAGGCCATAGACCCACAGTAGCACCGTGGGGACATTATATTTCAGCAACATCCCTTTCAGAAACACCGTATAGAGGGCCGTGGCCACCACCGCACACACCACCAGCAAATTGCCGGCCATTGTTGCCCCCGCATCCGAAGAGTGGTGTCCCGTGAGGATAACCGCCACTGCACCCGACAAGCCAATGAGCAAACCCACGACACGCTTGGGAGTCAATCGGTCCACACCCTTAACAACCGAGAGTACCAGCACCACAAGGGGCCCCACGGCATTGATGATTGAGCCGTCAACGGGCGAGGTCTTGGATATGCCAAACATCAGGGAGCCTTTGTGGATGACACCCAAAAGCAGGGCCGCCCCAACAAGAGTGGGTATATCCCGTCGCTCCACCCTACTGACGTGACCCCCAATGGCGGGAATACAGGCAAAGACCAAGGTGGCGAACAACGCCGCAGAGAGTAGCACAATAGGGGGCAGATAGTTGGGCATCAGGATATGATACAACGGATAATCGGCAGCCCATAGTAGGTTGCACGCAACGAGCGCAACGTAGGGCAGAAAGTTGGCCGAGCGTGGTTGGCCAAGTGCGTGAAATTGCGAAGCCATAGGTCTAAACAATTAGGTAGGGGCTATACCGGCGAGTGTTGCTTGTCGCCAAATTTTGGCCACTGACAACCAACACCACAGCGATGTGCAACATTCGTGCCCCTTTGCAAAAGCCCACAACGAGATTAGCCACTCGCAGAGCAAGAACGCCTCCACCCGAAGGACGTTTCTTTTCTCATTTTGGAGCGCAATGAAGCCCAGATGTTTAATACTTCACCTTGAAATAATCGAGCAGGGCTTTGTAGTTATCTTGTGCTGTAAGACAAGTATCACGCAGATACTCCTTGATGTGGGACCATTGTTGCAAGCCTCGGTAGTAGAACATTTTAAGTTCGTCTGTTATAATAAATGGCACGATACCATTTGCCAGACACTCCTTGAACATTATGAGCCTACCCACACGACCATTGCCATCTTGGAATGGGTGAATAGCCTCGAAGCGTTGATGAAGGTCGAGAATATCATCAAAGGACTTCTTTTTAATGGCGTTATACTCAGCAAGCAGAGCCTTCATCTCACGCTTTACGTCTTCGGGAGCCGTAGTGTCGTTACCACCCACCTCATTGGACAATCGCTTGTAGTCGCCCAGCGCAAACCAATCTCGGCGACTATCCGAAGTGCCCACCTTGAGCACAGCGTGCAACTCTTTAATGAGGCTCTCGGTCAGTCGCTCATCGGCTCGGTCAATGATGATGTCGATGCAACGAAAGTGGTTGGTGGTTTCGATAATATCATCCACACGCACACTCTCTCCCTCGATACCGATGGTGTTGGTTTCAAAGATATAGCGAGTCTGGTCGTGTGTCAGACGACTACCCTCAATATGGTTGGAGTTGTAGGTAAGGTCGATTTGTGTACGGTGGTAAATACCACCTTTGAGCTTGGCATCCTTCTGCTCACGCAACACCGCAAGCAGTGGCATAACCTTACTCACTCGCCTTTTGCGCTGTGGCAACTCGGCAGTGGCGGGAATACTCCAAGTCTTACCAATGAGCACCACCCCCTCAATCTTACCCTGTGCACAATAGTTTCGTGCTGTGCGCTCCGAAATACCAAACTTTTCGGCAAACTCCACTACTGAAATATACTCCATACCCTATCCTTATCGGCAAGTTTTCGTTGCAAATCCTCCGCAAATATATACATTTCTTGCCGATAACGGCAAATTATTTCTGTTTTTCTCAAAAATTTACCAAACAAAGCAAAAGCCACGACTAAATTGTCTACTCGCAGAGCAAGAACGCCTCCCATAGGTTTGAGGAGGTGGCCAGAGGCCGGAGGGGTACATTTGTCAAAAGCCAATGGCGAACAACCAAGAACCGTATCAGGCGACTAGATTACCTCGCTACGACCCACACAAGGTGGCTCTCTGCTCGGTGATCATAGGATGTGGGGTGGCCGGAAAACAAAGCAAATGCCTTTCCTTGCAAAGCAAGGACTTTTGTGCAACAAAGCCCGCAAACGTGCAAGCACGAGCGGGCTTTGTAACACAAAAGCCTCCAATCTTTCGATTGAAGGCTTTTGCTTTGTTTTGTCGGGGTGACTAGATTCGAACTAGCGACACCACGCCCCCCAGACGTGTACTCTAACCGGGCTGAGCTACACCCCGAACTTGTTTCGAAAACGGCTACTGGGGAATTACTCTCCGTTTTCGGACTGCAAAGATAAAGACAATTTTCAAAAAACAAAATCATTTTGCAAAAAAACTTCTTATACACCCCAAAATTCCCTCTAATCACCCTCCGCACCCCATCAATCATATCAGCATCCACCAAATCCACAAGGTGGTTTGTAGGGAGATTTGTCGTATGATGTAAAACGCGAGGTTGTGGAAATTTGCGATAAAAGAGGATTCATTTTGCGTAAAAAGAACTTCTAACCGAAAATTATATCTATTTTTGCAATAGAGACATTTTGGACTATTTTCTCTTTTTTACGGATTATTTTAACATCAAAAGGAGTAGAAAATAGCTTACTTTGTAGAAAATAAGTACTAACTAACTTGAAAATAGAAAACCTATGGCTTCACGACGCGATTTTTTAAAAACTATGATGATGGCTTCGGCCGGTTTAGCAGTAAGCGGTCCCTCATTGCTCTATGGTCAGGAGGCGAAAAGCACAAAAACCAAAGGTGAAAAGGTGAAGATTGCCTACATCGGCATCGGTAACCGAGGTCAACAGATTATCGAAGCTTTTGACAAAACCGGCATGGTCGAGGTTGTTGCTTTGTGTGATGTAGACATGGGGGCCAAGCACACCCAAAAGGTGATGGCGATGTATCCCCAAGCCAAGCTTTTCCGCGACTTCCGCAAACTTTTTGACGAGGCAGGCAACCTCTTTGATGCCGTTGCTATTGCAACACCAGACCACTCTCACTTCCCGATTTCGATGCTGGCTTTGGCGTCGGGCAAACACGTCTATGTGGAGAAACCGCTTGCACGCACCTTCTACGAGGCCGAACTACTAATGGAGGCTGCACGCAAACGCCCCCATTTGGCCACACAAGTGGGTAACCAGGGACACTCCGAGGCCAACTACTTCCAATTCAAAGCATGGATGGATGCCGGTATCATTAAGGACGTTACGGCCATAACTGCACACATGAACAATGCCCGTCGTTGGCACAAGTGGGACTCGAACATCCACCGCTTCCCCACCGGGCAACAGCTACCGCCCGATATGGATTGGGACTCGTGGCTCTGTGCTGCCGAGCACCACGACTATCACCCAGACTACCACTTGGGACAATGGCGTTGCTGGTATGATTTCGGTATGGGTGCGCTCGGCGATTGGGGTGCTCACTTGCTAGATACAGCACACGAATTCCTCGAATTGGGACTCCCCTATGAGATTTCGATGCTCTATGCCAACGGTCACAACGACTACTTCTATCCCTACTCGTCGACAATTCTCTTCCGCTTCCCACAGCGCAAGGGTATGCCACCCGTAGATGTCACTTGGTATGATGGCCTGGATAACCTGCCTCCCCTGCCCGAGGGATATGGTGCTTCGGTGGGAGCCGACAATGTTCCCACAACCAACCAAGGCAACACAGCCAGCAAGAAACTACAACCCGGCAAGATTATCTACACAAAAGATTTGATTTTCAAGGGAGGCAGCCACGGCAGTACCCTCTCAATCATTCCCGAGGAGCGCGCCCGCGAAATGGCTGACCGTCTGCCCGAAGTACCCAAGAGCCCCTCTAATCACTTCGAAAACTTCCTGCTTGCTTGTCAGGGTCGTGAGAAGACACGTTCGCCTTTCGAAATCAACGGTGTGTTGAGCCAGGTATTCTCTCTCGGCGTTATAGCACAACGCCTCAACACGCAACTCTTCTTCGATCCGCGCACGAAACAAATCACAAACAACGCCTTTGCTAATGCTATGCTAACGGGAATTCCGCCACGCAAGGGTTGGGACGAATTCTACAAACTATAAACTTAAAACAACACCAAAACTATATGAAACGCTTTTTTACCGCAGTTGTGTTGCTCTGTATGGCAACAATGGCCTCGGCTCAGACTTGGGAGCCTCTCTTCAATGGCAAAAACCTCAAAGGGTGGAAACGCATCAATGGTCAGGCCGAATATAAAGTAATCGACGGAGTCATCGTCGGCACAACTTGTGAGGGTAAGTATAACTCCTTCCTTGCCACGAAAAAGACCTACGGAGATTTTATCTTGGAGTTTGAATTCAAATTCGATCCGGCTCTCAATTCGGGCGTACAGTTCCGCAGTTTAAGTCTGCCCGAGTACAAGAATGGCCGTGTACACGGCTACCAATTTGAAATGGACCCCACAAATCGTGCTTGGTCGGGCGGCATCTACGACGAGGCTCGCCGTATGTGGCTCTACCCGATGACCTACAACCCCGCAGGTCAGTCGGCATTGAAGAATAACGAGTGGAACAAGGCACGCATAGAGTGTTTTGGTCCCATTATGCGCACCTGGATCAATGGTGTTCCGTGTGCCAACCTATGGGACGATATGACCTCGGAGGGTTTCATTGCCTTACAAGTCCACGCCGTGAAGGGCGAGGAGTTGTATGGTAAACATATTATGTGGCGCGACATCCGCATCTGCACGACCGATGTCGAGAAATATATGACACCTATTGAAAAGTGTGCTCCGGAGGTGGTTTGGTCAGCCAATACGCTCTCTCCTCGCGAACAGGCCGAGGGTTGGAGGCTGCTCTGGGACGGCAAAACAACCGAAGGCTGGCGTGGTGCCAAGATTGACTCGTTCCCTGCAAATGGGTGGGTTATCGAAGATGGCATCTTGAAGGTGAAGAAGGGTGATGGAGGCGAATCGACCAACGGTGGCGACATCGTAACGACTCGCAAATACCGCAACTTCATCCTTTCGGTCGACTTCCGCTTCACGAAGGGAGCCAACAGCGGTATCAAATATTTTGTCAATCCCGATTTGAATAAGGGAGCCGGTTCTGCCATCGGTTGTGAGTTCCAGATTTTGGACGACGCCAACCACCCCGATGCAAAATTGGGTGTCTGCGGCAACCGTAAACTCGGCTCGCTCTATGATTTGATTCCTGCTCCAACGACCAAACGAGTCTTCAATGGTCAGTTCAATCGCGCGGTGATTGTTGTTATGGACGACCACGTTGAGCATTGGCTCAATGGTGTGAAAATCATTGAGTATGAACGCAACAATCAGATGTGGGAAGCATTGGTTGATTATAGCAAATATCAGAAGTGGCCCAATTTCGGCAATGCAGCCGAGGGTAACATCTTATTGCAGGACCACGGCGATGAGGTGTGGTTCCAGAACATCAAGATTAAAGAACTATAAAGTAGAGACTTCGAAAATGACTATAAAAACCTAAGGAGGTCAATCGACCTCCTTAGGTTTTTTAGCTTTTGCGGAAAGAGAGGGATTACGTCGCTGCGCTCCGTGATCCCTCTTCTCGCCGCAGGGCCCTTGCAAAAGCCTGACATTGCATTGGGGGATTACTGCACTACGCTCGCCATAGGCTCGCTGCGTTTGTGATCCCTTGAACTCCTTAATGCTCAAAGATTTTGCAAAGGGCAAGCCGTTAGGTTGCTATCCTTTTTTTGTTTGTAGGCCGCCTTTATGAGTGAACTCATCGGCGGCGGGGATTACGTCGCTACGCTCCGTGATCCCTTGTGTTCCTTAATGCTCAAAGATTTTGCAAAGGGCAAGCCGTTAGGTGGCTATCCTTTTTTTGTTTGTAGGCCGCCTTTATGAGTGAACTCATC
>JBGUSZ010000029.1:0-11266 GCA_045132795.1 Tidjanibacter sp.
CCGTAACCATCGGAATTTTCAACATTAAGTGATGCCACTCAATGTGTTATGGGGTATTAGACCGAATTTCTCCAGATTATCCCCCAGTTACGGGTAGGTTGCATACGCGTTACGCACCCGTGCGCCGGTCGCCACCAAGAAAAGCAAGCTTTCCTTTGTGCTGCCCCTCGACTTGCATGTGTTAGGCCTGCCGCTAGCGTTCATCCTGAGCCAGGATCAAACTCTCCATTGTAAAAAAAAGTTTTAATATCTTGGCTTGTTTCTCAAAGGCATTGAATTCAAAAACCTTGAATATTTTTGAACGTATTTAGCTGCTTCATTACTTCAAAGAACATATTGTTCGTGTCTTGTCCTTCCGACTTGTCACGTCGCTTATCTTTCAAAGCGGACTGCAAAGGTAAGGACTTTTTTTGAACTTCCAAATTTTTCGCAAAAAATTTTTGAAAAATTTTTATTTCAAAACTTTTTCAGAACATTCGCCTTCGTTCGTTGTGTTTTGTTTAACTCTCGAAAGCGGATGCAAAGGTAGCTACTTTTTTCAATTCTGCAAATTTTCTGCAAAGAATTTTTTGCGCTTTTTTGGCACCAAAATTGTACATTGCGGAAAATCTGCACATTACGAGTTTTGGCAAAAACACGATTTAACATTGGCTTAACATTGCATCAAGGGCGCTCACGTGCACACCATCCAGGCAGATCTCTCGTCTATCCCGCAAATACGCGTATATAATATATAGGTATACCTCGGCAGCCGCTCCATTTATGTTCCATACAACAACTGCGGGACCGACTACAACTCCGTAATCCGTCCCGCAGTGATGCGTTTCACACCTCTCAATTCCTAAAAAAAGTAGTTCACCGAGATGTTGGTGGAGGTTGTAATGTTGAACTTGGCGTTGTTGTGTTTGCCGACATTGCCTATTGACAAGCTGCTGAAATTGGCACCCAGCATCCAAGCGTCATTTATCTTATAGTGGAAACTACCCACTTGAAGGCCGAGGTCAAAGGAGGATGTCTTGTAGTTTGAACCATTGGTGTAGCTGGTGTGGCTAAATCCCAACGACAAGCCGGGGGTATAAAACAGTTTATCGTTGATGGGGAGCCAATAGCGACCAATGGCGGTCAATCCCACGCCGATGTTCGACGAGTTAAAGGCGAGGTTCAGTCTGCCCTCAACAGAGATGTCCTCGGTGAGGAAATAGCCAAAAGTGGGAACGAGGGAGAGCGAGGCGGAGCCACTTGCGCTCAAAGAGCCTGTACCACCAATCCACATTTTCTGTGCGAAGGCTCCTGTTGTCATCGCAAGAGCCAACATAAACATCAAAAGTTTCTTCATAAACGTTGTCTTTTTAGTAGTTAAACAATACCTTACTCAACACAAATATAAGACTTTATTCGTATAGTTCCTCCCCGTGCGGGCATTTTTCCCGAAAAACCAAAAACACAAATGTGCAAAAATCGCATTTTTCGTTTACCTTTGTATTCTACAAAAGAAGGATTAGGCACAATGGCAAACAACAAAAACATCTCGCTCCACGACATCAAAGCTCCGTTGGAGAGCGAAATGGGGGCTTACGAGAGTTTCCTGCGCGAGGCTCTACACTCCGATAGTCGCTACTTCGACGACATCCTCAAATACATTTTCGACACCCGAGGTAAGGGTGTGCGCCCAACGCTCGTGATGCTCTTCGCAGGAGTTCACAACAACGGAAGGCCTTTTGGTAAGCGCATACACCTGGCCGCTGCGCTCATCGAGCTCATCCACACCGCCTCGCTCGTACACGACGACGTGATTGACCGTGCCGAGTTGCGCCACGGCAAGTCGTCCATCAACCAAAAGTGGGGCAAGCGCAACGCTATCCTCACGGGCGACTTCATCCTCTCGCGCATCTTCGAGATGGGTATGGAGAGCTTGGAGTTCGACATCCTCACCTACGTTTCCCACGCCATCAAGTGGCTTTGCGAGGGCGAGGTCATCCAGGACGAGCAGACCAAAACCCTCGGAATGACCCACGAAAAATACTACGATATCATCGACAAAAAGACCGCATCACTGCTAGCCATCAGTTGTGGTGTGGGCGCTCTGGCCGCAGGTGCACCCGCAGTGGAGGTGGACAAGGCATACGAGTTTGGACGCAACATCGGTATGGCATTCCAAATCAAGGACGACATTCTCGACTACGCCGCAGCCGACCAGACGGGTAAGCCCACCTGTGCCGACCTGAGGGAGCATAAGATAACACTTCCCCTCTTGGAGGCTATGCGCGGAATGACTCCCGAGGAAGAGGCCGACACCCGTAGGCTTGTGGGCAGGGGCGACGAGGAGGCCATTGCCGAGATAAATGCCAAGATAGTGAAGTACAATGGCATTGAGTGTGCCGAGAGGATTATGGACGAATACCTCGTGGCAGCCAAAGAGGCACTCCTCCACTACCCCGACTCGCCCTATCGCACCGCCCTGTATGGTATGTGCGACTTCTTGGCCCAGAGGAAAAGGTAGGAAAGACACTTGTCGAACGTCTAACGTCGAACGACTAACAGCTAACGGCTAACGACTAACAGCTAACGGCTAACGGCTAACGGCTAACGGCTAACAGCTAACGGCTAACGGCTAACGGCTAACGACTGACAGACCTCTCTGGTGCTGCGCACCATCTCCCCTAAGTTAGGGGAGAATGATTTCTCCTCCCCTAAATTACACCTCCCCTACGAAAGGGGAGGTCGGGAGGGGTGGTCGTAATTGCGCTCGGCGGCCTCGCCGAGCAGGAGGTCGGGAGGGGTGGTCGTAATTGCGTGCACGGCCCCGTGCACACCCTCGCCTAAGTTAGGAGAGGGTGGCCGAAGGCCGGGTGAGGTCTGTTTAAGAGCAGAAAGAGCAGAAAGGGAAAATATTTACTAATTACTCTCTACTAATTACTAATTAAAGAAAGACGGTTGTCGGTTGACGGTTGACGGTCGACGGTTGACGGTTGACGTGCTTTTCGGCGCGGTATTTGCCGAATTAAAAAAAGTTTTTTATATTTGCGATTACATTCGGTCGGTTGTGCCGAGCGGAAAAAGAGAAACAGATGCGACAGGTCTATATCATAGCAGGGTGTAATGGTGCGGGCAAGACAACCGCTTCCTACACCGTTCTGCCCGATATGCTGGGCTGTCGCGAGTTTGTGAACGCCGACGAGATTGCCAAGGGACTCTCGCCCTTCAATCCCGAGAGGATGGCCATCGAGGCCGGCAGGTTGATGCTCCAACGTATGGACGACCTGCTGTGTCAGGACGAAGATTTCGCCTTCGAGACCACCCTTGCGTCGCGTTCCTACACTAAATTTATTGAACAAGCACACGCAAAAAAGTACTTCGTAACACTACTATTCTTTTGGCTGCCGACACCTGAGCTCGCCATCGAGCGTGTCGCAACGAGGGTGCAAGAGGGAGGCCACAACATTCCGGAGGACGTCATTCGTCGCCGTTATGATGCCGGCATCAGCAACTTCAAGGCCCTCTATATGCCGATTTGCGACCTGTGGACCATATATGACAACAGTGGAGCAGAGGCCGTAAAACGTATCGCATGGGGCACCAAAAGTGAAATTAAAGAGGTGTGCGACGAGGTTGCTTTTAACAAAATAATGAACAACCTATGAGCGATTTAGAGATACAGCAGTTGCAGGAGAAAATCGACAATGGAGTGCGCCTGGCGCACAAACGCCTGATTGAGAAGACCATTCGCGAGGATGGCAACTTGGTTGTTGTGCAAGACGGCGAGGTCGTGCACATCACCGGTGAAGAACTGTGTGAGATGCAGATTAAAAGTTAGCCTCCGACCAATAAAGAAAAAACACACGGGTAACTTTTGCGAGTTACCCGTGTGTTTTTTTTGTCGACCGTCAACCGTCGACCGTCGACCGTCTATCGTCTAACGACTTTATAAATTGAAAATGGAAAATGGAAAATGGAAAATTAAGGTGCGCCGTTGGCGCAGAGTTTTATTTCCCTTCCTGCCCTTTCTGCTCTTTCTGCCCTTTCTCTCAATTCTCAATTCTCAATTCTCAATTCTCAAATCCCTTTCTCCCCTTCCTGCTCTTTGGTACCTCATAACACAAAAGGCTCGGCAGTGTTGCCGAGCCTTTGTTGTGGAATAGGGTGCCCTAACTATTTGATGTTGGGCTCCTCCAAGCCGAAGTTCTGTTTCTTGTTCTCACGTTTGAGCCAGAGGCTGAACAGCAGTGCCAGCACGCCAAACGACGAGAAGATAACCATTGGTGCTACATAGCCACCCGTCTTGTCCAGCACGCTACCGATGAGCATAGGCACAGCAAAGAGGCCGATGTTCTGAATCCAGAAGATGATGCAATAGGCCGAGCCGAGGATGCGGTTGTCGATAATCTTGGGTACCGAGGGCCACAGTGCTGCGGGTACCAACGAGAACGACACACCCAAAATCACTACCAACGTAACAGCCAACCATTTGCTGGGGAATGCGGGCAGCAGGAATGCAAACGAGAGGTGGCAGGCAATCATAATCAGCGAGCCGAGCATCAGCATCGAAGCAGCCTTACCCTTGCGGTCGATGAATGCACCCAAGAAGGGGGTGAGCACCATAGCCAGAATGGGGAAGCAGCTGAACAACTGCGCACCATTATCCACACCGAGAGTGGTGTTGAGGAAGTCAGGAGCGTAGCGCTGGAAGGGGAAGATTGCCGAGTAGTAGAGTACACACAGCAGAGCCACCAACCAGAACATCTTGCTCGAAAAAATCTTACCGAGGTCTTTGAACTTGAACTCCTCCTCGTTCTCCTCGGCGGTGAGCTCGCCTGCTGCCTCCAACTGCTTGTCGAACTTACGGTCCATAAGCACGAAGATGGAGTAGAACAACAGACCGATGATGAGCAGAATGGCGCCAAATGCTACGGGAGCCGACACGCCACCAACCTTCTCATAGACCATAGGCGAGAGCCACATTGCGGCGAACACACCCAGACGTGCGATGGACATTTCGAGGCCCATAGCCATAGCCATCTCCTTGCCTTTGAACCACTTGGCGATAGCCTTCGATACGGTCGTACCGGCCATCTCGCAGCCGCAGCCGAAAATCATAAAGCCGAGGCACGACATCTTGGCCGTTGCGGGCAGTGCCACCCACCACGAGTTCATCCAGTTCTCCAAGCCGCTACCGATGAACAGGTCGCTCATACCGTAGAACTTGATACCGGCACCGATAACCATCAGCGAGGCCGACAACATACCCGTAAAGCGGATGCCCATCTTGTCGAGGATTATGCCTGCGAAGATGAGGAAGAAGCAGAATACGTTGAGGAAGTACTCGCTCGAAGCGTAGGTGCCAAAGGTGGTGCTGTTCCAACCGAGGCTGCTCTCCAACTGACTCTTCAAGGGCGAGAGCATATCCACAAACATGTAGCCGAAGAACATCATCAGTGCGATGAGTATCAGCGCCGACCAACGAATGAAGGCCGAATCGTTAAGTTTTTTTTGTAATTTTTCTACCATTGTTCTTGTGTTTATTTAGTTTGTTATAGTATATAGTCTAACGTCTAACGTCTAACGACTTTTGAAATTGAAAATTGAAAATTGAAAATGGAAAATTAAGGTGCGCCTTTGGCGCAGACTTTTATTTTCCCTTCAACTCTTTCTGCCCTTTCTGCCCTTTCTACCCTTTCTGCTCTTTCTCTCTCAATTCTCAATTCTCAATTCTCAATTCTCCATTCCCTTTCTGCTCTTTCAGCCCTTTCTGCCCTTTCTGCCTTTCTCTCAATTCTCAATTCTCAACTCTCAACTCCTATTGTATCTCTTCAACACCGTGTAGGCCTCCTTGATGCCCAGCTCGCCGGCCTTACTCAGGTCGATACAGCCCTTGCGGGTGTCCTTCATATAGAGCTGTACAAGTCCTCGGTTGAACCACGCCTCGGCCAACTCGGGAGCCAACTCTATGGCCCGTGTGTAGTCGTCGTAGGCGGCGGGCATATCACCCGACAGGGCGTGTAGGTTGGCCCTATTATAATATAGGTATGCCACCTCGGGTGCCAACTCTATGGCCCTATTGAGGTCGGCAACAGCGTCGCCGTAGTCGTATCTGCGCTCCACCACGTGTCCCGGCTTCATCTCCGAGTCAATCGATATGCGGTCGGAGCGGTTGATGGACGATATGAAATCAATCATCTCGGCCCTCGCCACGGCCCTATTGAGGTAGAGGAACGGGTTGTCGGGCAACAACGCTATGGCATCCGAGAGCAGTCCCATAGCCGAGGTGTACTGCCTTACGCACAACTGACTGATGCCGTGCTTGAAGAGTGGCTGCCAACCGTCGCCCAGCGCCTCCTTTTCGTAGGCTGCGTTCAGGGCGGCAATCTCCTCCTCGGTGAGCGAGGTGTCGGAGCAGCTGAACACTATGTTGGTGTCGGCAAGTGCCGTTCCGAACTCCTCCAAAGGCTCCACATAGTAGCGGTGTGAGCCCACAGTCGAGGGTGCCGACAGCGTAAAACGGAACATCGGACGCAGGGTAATCTCGCCCTCTTGCCCCTCCTGCAACCTCCTCTCGGCCAGTTTCGACTCGAACGATACGAGCTGGTTGAAGTGGCGCGAGGTGTCGGCATAGATGGACAACTCGTCGGGGTTCTCCTCCAAGCGGGCCTCATACTCCTCAATCTTGCGTGCGGCGATGGCCCTATCGTGGCTTGCGCCCGCCAGGTCGTGGATGCGGTCTTTGACCAGCGCACGGGATAGGTAGGCATTGGCGAAGTCGGGGTAGAGTTCGATGGCTTTGGAGTAGTCGCCCAGAGCCTCGGCATAACGTCCCAACTCGGCATACACTCCTGCACGATTGAAATATCCCTTCACATTGTCGGGAGCGTGGTAGATAACCTTGTCGTAGTTCTCCAACGCCTCGGGCCACTCGCCACGAATGGCATAGACGATGGCCATATTGTAGTAGCCACCCACCACATACTCGTTCAGCTCCACAACCCTCTTGTAGTCCTCCAAGGCCTCCTCGTAGCGCTCCAAGTTGCAGTAGACGATGGCACGATTGAAGAGCGGTTGGAGGTAGGTGCTGTCATACT
Organism: Tidjanibacter sp.; assembly: GCA_045132795.1. Classification (GTDB taxonomy): domain Bacteria; phylum Bacteroidota; class Bacteroidia; order Bacteroidales; family Rikenellaceae; genus Tidjanibacter. Next base: position 7,074 of record JBGUSZ010000029.1, read on the forward strand.
TCACAGCCAGGTTGAAGTTCTCCAACGCCTCCTCGTTCCGTCCCTCGGCCATCAGCAGCATAGCCTTCTGGTTGTAGCCCTCGGTGTACTCCCTGTTGGTGCGTATGGCCTTGTCGAAACACTTGTGTGCTTCGAGCGTGTCGGCCAGATTGAGGAACGCCACACCACGGTTGATGTGTGTTTGTGCATCCTTGTCTGTAAATCGCAGGATGGCGTCGAAGTCCACCAACGACTTGACATAGTTTTTGTTACGCAGGTGTGTTACGCCCCTCGAATAGTAGGAGTTGGGTAGGTCGGGCCTGAGATCTATGGCGGCAGCAAAGTCCCCCACTGCGTCCTCGTAGTTGCCCAGCTCGGAGCGTACAATGCCCCTGTAATGATACGCCTCGGTATATACGGGGTTGAGTCGGAGCGCTTCTGTGAGGTCGGCCTCGGCACCGAGCAGGTCGCCCAGACCGAGTTTTGCATAGCCACGCAGATAGTATGCCTCGTGCGAATCCTTATTTGCCCTCAGTAGGATGTTGAGAATATCGATTGCGTCCTTGTAGTTGTCGGCCGCAAGGAAGTTACGACTCGCCCACGATATGTAGCGCTGGTTGTACTGTGCATTGGTTGTCCCAACGCACAGTATGACCAATGTTGCTAATATGGTGAGTAGTCGTTTCATTCTAACCTTTGGTTATTAAATTGAAAATTGAAAATGGAAAATGGAAAATTGTGGTGCGCCTTTGGGCGCAGTGTTTATTGTATTCCTTTGCTTGTTTTGATTATTGATGTCAATAGAGCAATAATCTCTTTGAGGTCGGCATTGAGCGAGTCGAATTGTTTTTGTGTAATATCCTCGGCTCCTACCAGCAACTCCAACCAATAGGCGGTTTCGTCAGCCTCCTTCAACGCAATTGATAATTTGTGTATGAAGTCGTCTTTACTCTGGGCATTGGAGCTTTCACGAGTGTTGGCACCAATGCTTGTTCCGCTTTTGAGCAACTGACGCACAATGATAACATCCACACCTTCTTGGCGTAGGAATTTCGCAAATTTGATGATGCGAATTGCAAACTTTTTTGTCTTGTCGGCAATAATGTTTGTGCTATTCATTGCGTTACATTGAGCCTTTGGCAAGTCTAAAATAGCGCCGCAGGCTCCTTAATTTTCAATTTTCAATTTTCAATTTTCCATTTTCAATTCTAACGTTGCAGATTTATTTCTGCAACGCTGCCATTCGCTCTTTGAGTGCGGCGATTTTGGCCTCGGCATCACGCTGTTTGTTCTTCTCGTTCTCCACCACAGCGGCAGGAGCGTTAGCCACAAACCTCTCGTTGCCCAGCTTGGCCAACACACCTTTGAGGAAGCCCTCGTAGTGGGCCAACTCTTTGGTCATCTTCGCCATCTCCTCCTCCACGTTGATGTTTGCGCTCATTGGCACAAAGTACTCGGTGGTCTTAACGATGAAGGCAGCAGCCGTGGGGTTCTTCTCGCTCACCTCGGTGATTCCCGACAGGTTGGCCATCTTGGCCACCACGCAGTTGTAGGCGGGGTGGTAGTTGTCGTCGGCGATAACCTCCAAGGCCACCTGCTCCTTATTGGGAACGTTCTGCTTGGCGCGGATATTGCGTACTGCACTAACCACCTCCCTTGCGAGGTCAAACTCGGCGAGCATCTTCTCGTCGTAGGGCAGCTCGCTGGGCTGCTGAGAGAACATCACACTCTCGCCCTCCTTACGCTCGGCAATGTTCTGCCACAACTCCTCGGTAACGAAGGGCATAAAGGGGTGCAACAGTTCGAGCAGTCGCTCGAAGAAACGCTTGGTGACACCGATGGTTGCACCGTCGATGGGCGAGCCCCAAGCGGGTTTCACCATCTCCAAGTACCAACCGCTGAAATCGTCCCAGAAGAGCTTGTAGGCCGCCATCATAGCATCCGAGATGCGGTAGGCGGCAAAGTGCTCGTTGATCTCCACGGTGGCCTTGTTAAGCACGCTCTCAAACCACTCGATGGCCTTCGCGCTGTGCTCGGGCTGTGCGGCAGCCTCGTCCACACTCCAAGTACCCAGCAGACGGTAGGCGTTCCAAATCTTGTTGCAGAAGTTACGTCCCTGCTCACAGAGGCTCTCGTCGAACATCAGGTCGTTACCGGCCGAGGTGCACAACATCAGCGCAACCCTCACACCATCAGCACCATACTGCGCGATGAGGTCCAGCGGGTCGGGCGAGTTACCGAGCTGCTTGGACATCTTGCGGCCCAACTTATCCCTCACGATACCGGTGAAATAGACGTGGTTGAAGGGCCTCTCACTCCTCCACTCATAGCCTGCCATAATCATCCTGGCTACCCAGAAGAAGATGATGTCGGGACCGGTTACGAGGTCGTTGGTGGGATAGTAGTATTTAATCTCCTCGTTGTCGGGGTTACGGATGCCGTCGAAGACACTGATGGGCCACAGCCACGAGCTGAACCAGGTGTCCAACACATCCTCGTCTTGGCGCAGGTCGGCAAGGGTGAGGCTGCTGTCGCCACTCTTCTCGCGTGCCAACTCCAAAGCCTCGGCCTCGGTCTCGGCTACCACAAAGCCACCCTTGGGCAGATACCACGCAGGTATCCTCTGTCCCCACCACAGCTGACGCGAGATGCACCAATCTTTGATGTTCTCCATCCAGTGACGGTAGGTGTTTTTGTACTTCTCGGGTACGAACTTGATGACATCCTCCATCACGGCGGCCGTTGCGGGCTTGGCCAGTTCGTCCATCGAGAGGAACCACTGCATCGAGAGCTTGGGCTCGATGGCAACGCCTGTACGCTCCGAGTAACCCACGTTGTTGGTGTAGGCCTCGGTCTTCTCCAAGAGGCCTGCTGCCTCCAAGTCGCCTTCGATAACCTTGCGGCACTCGAAACGGTCCATACCCACATAGAGGCCCACCTTGTCGTTGATGGTGCCGTCGGGGTTGAAGATGTCAATTGTTTCGAGGCCGTATTTCTCACCTAACATATAGTCGTTAACATCGTGTGCGGGGGTAACTTTTAGCGCACCCGTACCGAACTCAATGTCCACATACTCGTCCCTGATGACGGGTACACTACGGCCAACGAGGGGTACGATAACCCTCGCATCGGCGGGCAGGTCGGCATACCTCGGGTCGTTGGGGTTGACACACACTGCCGAGTCGCCGAGGATAGTTTCGGGACGGGTGGTGGCCACGATGAGGGCCTTGTCGGTACCCTCCACCTTGTAGCGCAGGTAGTAGAACTTACCCTGCGACTCCTTGTAGATAACCTCCTCGTCGGAGAGGGCGGTCTGTGCCGAGGGGTCCCAGTTGACCATCCTCACACCGCGGTAAATCTTTCCCTTCTTGTAGAGGTCAACGAACACTTTGATAACACCCTCGGTGCGGGGCTCGTCCATAGTGAAGCAGGTGCGGTCCCAGTCGCACGAAGCGCCGAGCTTGCGGAGCTGTTTGAGGATGATACCACCGTGCTTCTCCTTCCACTCCCAAGCGTGGGCGAGGAACTGCTCCCTTGTGAGGTCGCTCTTCTCAATACCCTCGGCTTTGAGCTTGGCAACCACCTTGGCCTCCGTAGCGATGGATGCGTGGTCGGTACCGGGAACCCAGCAGGCGTTGAAACCCTGCATACGAGCACGGCGAATCAACACATCTTGGAGGGTGTTGTTGAGCATATGGCCCATATGGAGCATACCTGTTACGTTTGGTGGAGGTATAACGATGGTGTAGGGAGTACGATGGTCGGGTTCGGAGTGGAACATACGGTGCTCCATCCAGTAGTCATACCACTTAGTTTCAATACTTTGTGGTGAGTATTTCTCTGCAAGTTCCATAGTGTATATTTTTTTGTGTTTTAATTTTTACAAAATTAACCTCCAAAGATACGGAAAAGAATTGAGAATTGAGAATTAAGAATTGAGAATTAGTAAATATTTTTCCCTTTCTGCTCTTTCTGCTCTTTCTTGCCCTTTTGTGCACACTCCTCCCCTAAGTTAGGGGAGGTGGTCGAAGACCGGAGGGGTATGTCTGACGGTTGACGGTAGTCGGTCGACGGTCGACGTTCTCGCAGAGAACTCTCACTTCATCGACTTTATCCACTTGTGCATCGTCAGGAATACCGAGCGGTTCGACTGAAAGGCACTCTTGTTGTGCATTTGCGCAGCACACTCCTTGATTCTCAGGTCGTTATATTTC
>JBGUSZ010000030.1:0-24586 GCA_045132795.1 Tidjanibacter sp.
TATTGCCCTTAAAGCCCTTAGGGAGTTTAGTGAATACCACGACCACTTCTCCCCTAAGTTAGGGGAGATGGCACAAAGTGCCAGAGAGGTCTGTTAATTATGAATTCTTCACTCTCTTCGAGTCCCAGATGAAGTATGCAATCAGGGCTGCGTAGGTGGCAAGGCCTACCCACTGTGCGCCATTCGAGGCGAACCACTCGCCCATAAATGGGTCAACGCCCACATATTTCAGCACTGCGCTCACAACGCCCATCAGTGCACCACCGGCAATGAAGCCCGAAGCGATGAGTGTACCCCTGTCGCCCCTCTTCTTGTTCACCTCGGCATCTTTCGAGCGAGTGGTTACAAACCAACTGATAAGGCCACCAACCAACAGCGGAGCATTGAGTTCGAGAGGGATGAACATACCCAGCGCAAATGCCAATGCGGGCACGCCAATCATTGTGAGAATTAGTGCCAAAGCAGCACCTGCAAAGTAGAGCATCCAGGGTGTTACACCACCCGTCATCAGGGGCTTAATCACAGCAGCCATAGCGTTGGCTTGGGGTGCAACGAGTGCGCCCTCGCCCGTGAAACCATAGGTCTTGTTGAGCACCATCATCACACCTGCCACGGTTGCTGCCGATACGAGTGTGCCGAGGAATTTCCAACTCTCCTGCTTCTTGGGGGTTGTACCCACCCAATAGCCGATTTTAAGGTCGGTGACAAAGCCACCGGCCATCGAGAGTGCCGTACAAACCACGCCACCGATAATCATTGCAGCAGTCATACCACTCTCGCCCTCCAAGCCGATACTTACAAGTACCAACGAGGCCAGAATGAGGGTCATCAGTGTCATACCACTCACGGGGTTGCTACCCACAATGGCGATGGCGTTGGCAGCCACGGTGGTGAAGAGGAACGCAATTACGAATACAACCAACAATGCGATTGCCGAGGTCCACCAACTACCCAACACGCCCACGCGGAAGAATACGAGAGTGGTGATGAGTACGGCGATAAGCACAGCGAGGATGGTACGCATCGAGATATCCTTGTCGGTGCGCTTCTCCTCTGCGCCGCCCTTCTTGCCTTTCAGTTCGCTCACGGCCATGCCGAGCGAGTTTTTGATGATGCCTGCCTGCCTTACGATACCGATGATACCCGCCATTGCGATACCGCCAATACCGAGGGGCTTACCGATGTAGGCAAAGAGGTTCTCGGGGGTGAAAATAAGTTCGGGGTTGGCCAGCAGACCCTCGTTGGTGATACCCAACAGAGCCACCAATCTTGCAGCATCGAAACTACCCTCCAACGAGCCTACCATAGGCACCACGAAGAACCACACAAGGAACGAACCGGCACAGATGAAGGCTGCATATTTGAGGCCCACGATGTAGCCCAAGCCGAGCACAGCGGCCGAGGTGTTAATCTTGAATACGGTCTTAAATTGCTCGGCAGCGTGTGCGCCCCAAGCGGTGATGCGGGTGGTGAGGGTGTCGGTCCACAGACCAAAGGTGCTCACCACAAAGTCATACAAACCACCAATCAAGCCGCTAACGGCCAGCAGTTTAGCTTGTCCTTTCTGGCCCTCGCCACTAACAAGTACCTCGGTGGTAGCCGTAGCCTCGGGGAAGGGATATTTGCCGTGCATCTCCTTAACGAAGTACTTACGGAATGGAATGAGCAGCACAATACCCAGCAGACCACCCAGTAGTGAGGAGAGGAAAATCTGGTAGAATTGTGCCTCCAAGCCGAGGATGTAGAGCGCAGGCAGGGTGAAGATTGCACCAGCCACGATTACACCACTCGAAGCACCGATACTCTGGATGATTACGTTCTGACCGAGCATATTCTTCTTGCCCGTCATTGTGCCAACGCCAACGGCGATGATGGCGATGGGGATTGCAGCCTCGAATACCTGACCAACTTTCAGTCCGAGGTAAGCAGCTGCGGCAGAGAAGATTATGGCCATCAGTACACCCATACCCACCGAGTAGGGGGTAACCTCTTTGGGACTCTCTGTGGCTTTCATAATGGGCACATACTCTTCGCCTTCGGCCAATGGGCGATAGGCATTGTCTGCGAGTTTTTTGATTTGTTTGTTTTCCGACATTGTTCTATTGTGTTTTTTGTGAATTTTCTTCAACCTACAAATATATAAATTTTCCTTGAAATTCCCACTCTTTGGCCCCTTATTTTCCCACTTTTAGTGGGAAGAGGGGTGTGGGTGTTGCAACTCCGCAAAAAAAGAGTACCTTTGTATGATATTTCAGCAGATAAGAGATGAAAAACATTCGCAACTTTTGTATAATCGCCCACATTGACCACGGTAAGAGTACTCTGGCCGACCGCCTCCTTGAACAGACCGCAACCCTCTCCGAGAGGGAACTGCAAAATCAGGTGCTCGACGATATGGACCTCGAACGTGAGAAGGGTATCACCATCAAGAGCCACGCCATCCAGATGCAATATGTTAGGGACGGCGAGGCCTATACGCTCAACCTTATCGACACCCCCGGACACGTTGACTTCTCCTATGAGGTGTCGCGTGCTATCGCCTCGTGCGAGGGTGCGCTGTTGGTAGTTGACGCTTCGCAAGGTATTCAGGCACAGACCATTTCCAACCTCTATCTCGCATTGGAGCACGACCTCGAAATCATCCCCGTAATCAACAAGATTGATATGGAGTCGGCTATGGTGGACGAGGTGAAGGACCAGATTGTGGAGCTGCTCGGTTGCGACGAGAGCGAGATATTGTGTGCATCGGCTCGCACGGGTATCGGCATTGAGGAGATTTTGGATGCCATTGTGGACCGTGTGCCTGCCCCGAAGGGCGACGAGAATGCCCCCTTGCAGGCTCTGATTTTCGACTCGGTGTTCAACTCCTATCGTGGTATCATTGGATATTTCCGTGTGATGAACGGCACGATTCGCAAGGGCGACCACGTTAAGTTCTTCAATACCGGCTCGGAGTATGATGCCGACGAGATTGGCGTGCTGAAACTCAAATTCGTTCAGCAGGACGAGATTAAGGCGGGCAACGTGGGCTACATTATGTCGGGCATTAAGGCTTCGAAGGATGTGAAGGTGGGCGATACCATCACCCACGTCGATAGGCCTTGCTCGGAGGGCGTTGCGGGCTTTGAGGATGTTAAGCCTATGGTCTTTGCGGGTGTCTATCCTGTGGATGCCAGCGAGTATGAGGACCTTCGTGCCTCGCTTGAAAAACTCCAACTCAACGACGCTTCGCTCACCTTTGAGCCGGAGAGCTCGTTGGCGCTGGGCTTTGGTTTCAGGTGTGGCTTCCTCGGCCTGCTGCATATGGAGATTGTGCAGGAGAGGTTGTATAGGGAGTTCGATATGGATGTGATTACCACCGTGCCTAACGTGTCGTTCAAGGTTACGACCAAGAAGGGCGAGGTGGTGGATGTACACAACCCTTCGGGCCTACCCGACCTCACAATGGTAGAGAAGATTGAGGAACCATATATTCGTGCCCAGATTATCACCAAGACCGACTACCTCGGTGCGGTCATCAAACTCTGTATTGATAAACGTGGTACACTTGTTAATCAGGTGTTCCTCGGCCCTGAGAGGGTGGAGATTAACTTCGATATGCCCCTTTCGGAGATTGTATTCGACTTCTATGATAAGTTGAAGAGTATCTCGCGTGGCTATGCGTCGTTCGACTACCACCAGACGGGCTACCGCGAGAGTAAACTCTCCAAGCTGGATATTCTGCTTAATGGCGAGCCTGTGGATGCTCTCTCGTCGCTCATCTACACCGACCACGCCTACGACTTTGGCCGTAAGATGTGTGAGAAACTCAAAGAGCTCATCCCTCGCCAACAGTTTGATATTGCCATTCAGGCGGCCATTGGTGCGAAGATTATCGCCCGTGAGACGGTGCGCCAGGTGCGTAAGGATGTTACGGCCAAGTGCTATGGCGGTGATATCAGCCGTAAGCGTAAACTGTTGGAGAAGCAGAAGAAGGGTAAGAAACGTATGCGCCAGATTGGTAACGTACAGGTGCCCCAATCGGCCTTCCTTGCGGTACTGAAAATGGACTAACGACCGTCGACCGTCGACCGTCGACCGTCGACCGTCAACCGTCGACCGTCAACCGTCGACCGTCAACCGATAATTAAAATTGAAAATGGGAATAGGACAATGAAAAAACTATTTGCAATTCTTGCGACTCTTTCAATGCTTTTCACGGCTGGTTGCAATGAGCTTGGAAATGATATTCCCAAACATATCTTCTTTGGTCTTGACAAAGAAATGGCATCTATCGGCCCCGATGGTGGCATCGTGGATGTTGTAGTGTATAGCAACTACAAATGGGAGATATCTGGCACGAGCGATTGGTGTACTCCTTCTGTTAAAAGTGGCGAAGCAAATGAAGATGGTCAAATAGTAACATTCTCGGCTGATGTGGCATACGATAATCGCGAGGCAACCTTTTGGTTTCGCTGTGCTGATGAAAAGATAAAATTCACGGTGTCACAGTCGCTGAAAGAGGTTATTATTGCCGACGAGAACAACACTTTCAGTGTTCCTGCCGAGGGAGGTAATGTGATTATCAACTACCAGACCTCCGTTGAGTGTGAGGTTATTATCCCCAATAACGCCCAAAGTTGGATAACCATTGCCCCTGCCGATGCCACTCGTGGCTTGGTGGCAGAGAGTGTGAAACTCGATGTTGCCGAAAATGCGACTTATAGTGCAAGGAGTGCAGTTGTGAAGGTTGTGGCCAAAGATAATAACGCCCTTGTTGCCGAATATACCATCACACAAAAGCAGAGGTACATTATCCAATACACCTCTACCGATGGTGATATTGTAAAACCTTATTCAACAGATGTATTTGGTGCAAATATTCTTTCAAACACATACAAGAATGGTATTGGTGTTATTGATTTTGATGGCCCCGTTACTTCTATTGGAAGGTATGCATTCTGTGATTGCACCTCGCTGACAAGTGTTACCATTCCCGATAGTGTTACTGAGATTGGATATGGTGCATTCGAGGATTGCACCTCGCTGACAAGCATTACCATTCCCGACAGCGTCACTTCTATTGGAAGGTATGCATTCTTTGATTGCACCTCGCTGACAAGTGTTACCATTCCCGACAGCGTCACTTCGATTGTAAATGGTGTATTTTATGGTTGCTCCTCGCTGACAAGTGTTACCATTCCCGACAGCGTTACTTCGATTGGAAGTGAGGCATTCTCTGATTGCACCTCGCTGACAAGCATCACCATTCCCGACAGCGTTACTGAGATTGGAAGTTGGGCATTCGGTGGTTGCTCCTCGCTGACAAGTGTTACCATCCCCGACAGCGTTACTTCGATTGGAAATATGGCATTCCAATATTGCACCTCGCTGAAAGAGGTATATTGCAAGCCCACAACACCACCAACCATAGGTTATTATATGTTCATCGGCAATGCCTCGGGCCGCAAAATATATGTTCCCGCCGCGAGCGTGGATGCCTACAAAGCAGCCAAGTATTGGAGCGACTATGCCGACGCAATCGTGGGCTACGACTTCTAAGGAGTTAATAGGACATATAGGGCTTATGGGGCTTATAGGAGCAATAGGCATCTTAGGCCCTACAACAAAAAAACTCTCGGGTATGAATTTTAATACCCGAGAGTTTTTTGTTATTAGCCGTTAGCCTTTTAGGGAGGTTTGGGGATTCCCTTTCTGCTCCTCAGCCTCACTACGTGGTGGCTTCCCCTGATTAGGAAAGCAGCCTTTCGAGGTCTGTGCAGAGGGTGTCGCAGTTGTGCTCCACCGAGAAGAGGTCAATGAGGGGTTGGCGTTCCGAGAAGTCAATCTCCTTTTCGGCCATTGCGAGCGCCCTTTTCATACCCTCATACATACTCTCGGCGCTGTGGTCGCACTGTATGATGGTGCGGTAGCCGGCAAAGAGTTCCCTCGATGGAGTATCCTTGCCCGTTTCGCACACAATCACTCGGTTGACTCGCAGGTAGGATGCAATCTTACTCGAAAGGAACGGGTCTTTCTGTCGGTCGGCATCGATGTCGAGGAGCACTTGCGCCTCGGCAAAGAGGGGTGCAAGGTTGTCGGTGTAGGGGGCGATGATGACGTGTTTTTGCTCCTCGGGAGTGAGTATCGACGCGAAGTGTCGGAGCTTGAACTTCATACCCACCAACATCAACTCCGCATCGGGCCTCTCGGCAAGGATGCGTTTGAACGCACCAAAAAGGTGGTCGGGGGTACGCAGGCCGTAGAGGTTACCCGTGTAGAGGAACAGCGGACGCTTGGAGGGTGGATTGATGTGCCACTCCTCGGGCGAGGTGGTGTAGACCACCGATGTCTGTAAGTTGGGCTTGTGCTTGAAGGTGGAGAGTTGGAACTCCAACATATGTTTGTTGGCCGATGCTACATAGTCGGCTGCCGACCAGTTGCGCCTGACAATCCTCAACCTACCATTGTAGTCATTCTTCTTCCTAATCCACCCACCCGGCGCAGGGATTGCATCCACTCCGTAGATGGCGAACTTACATCCCAACTTCTGTGCAATGACCTTTCCACACACAGCAGGGGTGAGTTGGCTGTTGGCGCACAAGGCCAGCACCACGTCGTAGTCCTGTGCCACAATCTCGGCAGCTTGTTTGCTCCAACGGTCAGAGATGGGGGTGGTGCCAAACCAACGCACACATTTGCGATACCAACTACCCATCTTTTTGGTGAAGGGCAGGTGGTAGTAGTTACGTATGTTGTCTATTTTATTATTTTCTCGAACGGGGAAATTACGCAATAGATCCATTTCGATACCTTGTCGTGCGGCGATGTTGGCCAACACTCTGTCGTAGACGGGATTTGTTCCGTTCTCCGAGCCGAAATATATCGCAAGAATTTTCATTGTACTTGTGGTTAAGTATAATGTTATCAACTATTTACCGATGCAAAACTTGGAGAATACGTGGCCCAAAATCTCCTGGCTGCTCACCTCGCCCGTAATGGTGCCGATGGCGTCCAGCACATCCCTCACGTCCTGTGCAACAAGGTCCGTAGAGAGTCCGCAGTTGAGTCCCTCGCGACTCCTTTGGAGTGCGTTCTCGGCACGAAGGAGTGCTTCGTGGTGGCGGCTGTTGCTCACAACGGCCTCGCCCCTCATTACGTCGCTTGTGTCCACCATTTGGCGCAGTACCGTAAGGAATTCTTCCACACCCTCGCCCCTCTTGGCCGACATTGCAATCCATCCGTCGGGTAGGGTAGTGGCGCCACTTTGGAGGTCAATCTTATTGAGTATCCTCACAAGTTTCTGCTCCTCACCAATGTTCACAAAGTCCTCGCCCACGCTGTCGAACATCTCCACCACAATCTGTGCCTCCGAGAGAGCCTTGTGTGTGCGCTCAATGCCCATCGCTTCGAGCCTATCAGCGGTGGAGTGCAGACCTGCGGTGTCTATGAAGCGGAACGTGACGCCATCAATGACAACGCTCTCCTCAATGGTGTCCCTTGTGGTGCCGGCGATGTCGCTCACCATAGCCCTCTCTTCGCCCACGATGTGGTTGAGGAGTGTGCTCTTACCCACGTTGGGTGCGCCCACGATAGCAACAGCCACGCCCCTCTTTATGGCGTTACCCGTAGCAAAGGAGCGTTTTAGCCTAATCACCTCGCCCTCGATTTTATCCAACAACCCCACGAGTTCTCCTCGGTTGGCAAACTCCACGTCCTCCTCGCCAAAGTCGAGTTCGAGTTCGAGCAGTGCGGCAAGGTGGAGTAGTTCGGCCCTCAGAGTGGCGAGAGCTGCGGAATATGCTCCTCGGAGCTGAGTGTCAGCCATTGTGAGTGCGGCTTTGGAGTCGGCAGCGATAACGTCGGCCACCGCTTCGGCTTGCGAGAGGTCCATTTTGCCTGCAAGGAATGCTCTCTTGGTAAACTCGCCTGCGGTGGCGGTACGTGCTCCGGCCTCCACTGCGAGCCTAACAATCTCGCTCACAACGTAGGCCGAGCCGTGGCAGGAAATCTCCACCATATCGCCACCCGTGTAACTGTGGGGAGCACGATAGAGCGACACGACCACGTCGTCAATCCTTCTTGTGCCCTCCATAATGTAGCCATAGGCCATTGTGTATCCCTTCATTTCGGCCAATGGGCGACTGCTACCCACGGGGTGGAATAGCGTGTCGCACAGCGCAATAGCCCCATCGCCCTCGATGCGGACGATGGCTATGGCTCCCCCTGTGGGAGTGGCCGGTGCTACTATGATGTCGTTAAATAACATTCGAATTGAGAATTGAGAATTGAGAATTGAGAATTGAGAATTGAGAATTGAGGAACGCACTACCTTATGGTCTTGCAATTAGTACTCCTCCCCTACGTTTGACCTCTATTTCAGGAAAATCTCCAACTTCTGGCCCACACGTATTTTCGAGGGGTCCTTGATGTTGTTCCACTTGCAAATCTGCTTCACCGTTACGCCATACTTGCGAGCAATGATGGAGAGGTTTTCGCCCTGCTTAACCTTGTGAATCTTGCTGTCGATGGTGAAGGTGGGTATCTCGCCACTCTTACGTGGGTTCATATACTCGCGCAGATATATGGTATCCTTGCCCATAATCTCCGCTTCGTGGTCCAAAAACTTACCAACCTCGCCCACGGGCAACACAAGGCTATACTCTCTTCCTCTCACAGCCGGCACAATGTCCTGCTTGAATTGTGGGTTGAGTGCTCGGAGCACATCTTTGGGCGTTCCGATGGTGGTGCTCACTTGGTCGAAGTGCATAATGCGACTGATGGTGAGCGTGTCGGTTGCTATGGGTAGCGGGGCCTCTATGGGCTGGATGCCGTGCTGTTTGTGGTAGTGGAAGGCATAGGTGGTGGCGATGAATGCCGGCACATAACCCCTCGTTTCGGGTGGCAGGTAGGGATAGAGTTCCCAGAAGGTCTTGCCGCCATCGGCCTTGCGCAGGGCCTTGTTCACATTACCCGGTCCGCAGTTGTAGGCTGCCAATGCCACAAGCCAATCGCCATAGGTGTTGTAGAGATATTTCAGGAAGCGGCAACCTGCGTTGGTCGATTTGACGGGGTCGAACCTCTCGTCAATAAACGAGCTAACCTCCAATTGGTATCCCTTGCTGGTGCCATACATAAATTGCCACAAGCCCGCTGCTCCCTTTTTGGAACGTGCTTTGGGGATGAGGGCCGACTCAATCACGGGCAACATCCTCAATTCGAGGGGCATTTGTTGTGCATCCAACTCGGCCTCGAAGATGGGGAAGTAGTATTGCGCCCTGCCGAGTGCGTTGCTTATTACTTGCTTGTTGCGGGTGGTGTAGGAGATGATATATTTTCTCACCACCTCGTTGTAGCTCAATGGTATGGCCGAGCCTATGGCTTTGAGCCTTTCGACATATACCGAGTCGGGGATTTCGCTTGCGGGCAGGTCAATGGTGTCGGCAAGGATTTGTGGATTGAGAATCTCCTCGCAGGCCATAAAGCGGTTCTGCTCGCTCCACACACACAGCATCGAGTCCAACTTGGGCATCACGTTCTCCTCGGCCTTTGGCTCCACCGCCTTTGGCACCTCTACATTGGTGGCAGACTCTGCCTTCACCACCTCCTCATCGGGACCATAGAGTTCCTCCTCGGTGGGTGGCGTTGGGAGTGTTTTACCCTGCGTGAGAGATTTGAGAATATCGTTTTCGTCGAGGCTTTGTGCTTGCACAACGGTTGCGCCCAGCAGTGCGAGGACTAAACAAATAATGACTCTTTTCATTTAGAAATTGAATGACATACTGAACCCGAGGTTGTTGGTGAGTCCATCGGGGCCGGCGGTTTGTGTGATTTGAGGACGTACCTCCATTGAGAGGTTGTCGCTGATGTCGTAGGCCTGCATATGTGCATCGATGTGTGCGTCGGCCACCTGCACCAGGTAGACCGCAACGGTACCGATGATTGCAAGGTCGCGGTTACGTCGGTAGGAGTTCTTGATGGAGCGCAACGACTCCTCGGAGGTGTTGGGGAACTCGCCCACGGTGTTGTCGTCGCCATCGGTAGCGAGGTCATAGGCGGTCTTGAAACGGTCATAGCCCCTTTGGTTCCAATCGATAACATAGACCATCGAAGCCAAACCGGCCACCACAATGGGAACTTTCCAATAACTACCGTTGTAGATTTGGCCCGCACCGGGACATACCAGCGATAGAGTCGTTGCCTTTTGGATGTGCGAGAGGTCGGAAGGGTAGTTCATAACACCATCCACAAGGAAGCCCATATAGGATGCCACAGCCGCACCCCACAGAAGCGTGCGGTAGTTTTGGTGTTTGAGCATCTTGGTCTGCACGGGTGTGCGGTCCTCCTGTGTGGTATTGGGGTTGGCCTTCATCACATCATACTCGGCCTTGTATTGTCTGTACAGCTTATCTTGCTTCAAACCGGCCAATATCGGGAGGCTGATTGCTGCATACTCCACCGGTATTTTCCAATATTTTTCCTCATAGAGTTGGGCGAAACCGGGCAAAACTGCGCTTGCCGCCGTAACGAGCGAGAAGGAGAGCGAGTCGCGGAAGAGCCAATTGTATCGCTCCTTTTTGAGCGTGTCGGCAGCGAGTGAGTCGGCCCCTACGGCCAGCGAATCGGTCGCTAACACTTTTGGCAACAGAGTGTCCCTGCGTGTAGTGAGCGAGTCGATGCGTCCCTGCATTGTTGCAATAGCAGTGGTGTCCTCCTGTGCGAGTCCCTCACGGGCCACAATCAGCGAGTCGATGAGCCTCGAAAGGTCGGCCACTTCGAGCGAATCCTGCTCTGGTGTACGCACCTTTATGGCTTGCCTGAGGCCCGACTTAATCTCAAAACCCTGTGTGAAGTCGGCAATGGCAACGACCTCTTTTTTCTTCCGCTTCTTTTTATCCTCTTTCTGCTCCTTGTCGCTGGTGGTCTGCTCGGCCTTGGTGGCTGTGGTCTGGGCCACAACCTCACTCGGCAGCGCTATCCACACTACCGCCAACAACATTAGACGAATTATGTTCCCTTTGAACCTAACCTTCATACTTTGTGTGGTTGCAATCTTTCTTTGGGACTATTTGGTCAACTTGTCGAGTTTTTCCACAAGGCCTGCAATCTGCTGGTCGTTGGAGAAACCAATCACAATCTTACCGCTACCATCGGCTGCGCGCTTGATTTTGATATCCTCGCCCACGAGTTTGGAGAGCTGCTCCACAATGCGGGTGTAGATTTCTGGGAACTCCTCCTCTGTGGTGGCTTCGGTGGATGCGCTCTTGCCCTCTGTGAGTTTCTTGACGAGTTGCTCGGTAGCCCTCACGGAGAGCTCCTTTTTGATTACCTTCTTCACAACCGAAGGCTGTGCCTCCTCGGGGGCGGCAGCGATAGCCTTGGCGTGGCCCATAGAGATGAGGCCCGCTTTGAGGGCGGCCTGCACCTCGGGACACATCGAGATAAGACGGAGATAGTTGGCAACGGTCGAACGCTTCTTGCCAACCCTCTGCGCCACAGTCTCCTGTGTTACGCCACACTCATCAATGAGCCTTTGGAGCGATATGGCAATCTCCATCGCGTTGAGGTCCTGACGCTGAATGTTCTCCACGAGTGCCATCTCGTGCAACTCCTTGTCGTCGGCCTCGCGGATGTAGGCAGCAATGGTCTTGCGGCCTGCGAGCTTGGAAGCCCTCCACCTACGCTCTCCGCTGATGATGATATATTTTCCATTCTCCTCCTTGCGTACAGTGATGGGCTGAATGAGGCCGAGGGTGGCAATCGAGTCGGCCAACTCCTCCAACGCATCGTCATCAAAGATGGTACGAGGCTGCTTGGGGTTGGGTATGATGCTCTCGATGTCAATCTCTTCCATACGGCTCACGGCGGGCAACTCCTCCACATATTGTTCCATTTCGAGGATTGCGCTCAGTCCGCGTCCTAAACCTTTTTGTTTCATATCTTCGCTGTTGTGTTATTTGTCAAACGTAGTTTTCGGGGGTGCTTATTTCTTGCGGTTGCGACGCAAAAACTCCTTGGCAAGCTCCATATAACACTTGCTGCCCGAGGAGGCAGCGTCGTGCAGAATTACGGGTACACCGTGGCTGGGGGCCTCGTCGAGCCTTACGCTACGCACAATGATTGTGTCGTAGGTGAGGTGCTTGAAGTGCTCCTTGACCTCAAAAGTAACCTGATTGGCCAAGCGAGAACGAGAGTACATCGTCATAAGGAAACCCTCGATTTCGAGCGCAGGGTTGAGCTTGCCCTTAACCATCTTGATGGTGGCGAGCAGCTTGCCGAGTCCCTCCAACGCGAAGTAGCCACACTGCACGGGAATCAACACCGAGTCGGCAGCCACGAGCGCGTTCACGGTGGTGAAGCCGAGGCTGGGGGAGCAGTCAATAAAGATGTAGTCATATTGGTCCCTCACCTCGTCGAGCACCTTTTTCATACGGTAGTGTCCGTCGGAGAGTCCTGCGAGTTCGGCATCGGCACCCACGAGGTTGATACTGCTTGGCAGGATGTGGAGTTTTTTCACATCTTCGGATTGCTCAATCACATCGGTGGCACTGCATTTGCCCACGATACACTCATAGATGCCGTCGTTCTTGATGTCGAAACCGAGGCCCGAGGTTGCATTTGCCTGTGGGTCTGCATCCACGAGGAGTATTTTTTTGCCCATAATGGCAAGGTTTGCGGCGAGGTTGATTGCCGTAGTTGTTTTGCCCACGCCACCTTTTTGGTTGGCAAGTGCGACGATTTTACCCATAGTTAATCTGAATTTAATAGAGCAAAAGTAACTATTTTCTCCGAAACTTTCCCAATTTTTGGCAAAAATTACTACATTTGAACTCGGAAAGTGCAAATTTATAATTTGAGCCCACAGTGCAGTGTGAGAACCAAGAGGTTGATTTGTACGACGTAATACATAGATTAACAGATATTTGAGGTTGTTTATATGAACGAAAGAATTAATGACACATCCAACGCCACCGAAGAGGTTGTTGAGGTTGTGAAAAGTGAGGCCACAACAGAGCCAAAAGCGGACCAAAAAACCGAGCCGAAAGAGGCTGCAAAAAAGGAGAAAAAAGGGTTCCCTTCGTGGGTGGATTTGTTTGCCACGGTGGGTGTGTTTGTGCTGTCGAGTCTGGTGGGTAGCGTGGTGGCTTTGGTGATTATGAAAATGCGTGGGGCAGAGAGCCTTACGCCCGACCTCACATTACTCTACTACCTTATCCAAATGCTCCCTCCGATTGGGTATGTTGCCTGGTTGCGACGCAAGGCCGGAAGACCCTGCGGGGTGCACCTCGGGGTGCGAAAAGTAAACCTTCCGATGTTGCTTTGGGGAGTGGTTGTGCTGATGGCTTCGAGTGTGGTTTTGGAGCCTTTGTTGATGCTCTTCCCGAAGGAGGAGTACCAGAACGTTACCGATATGGTCGGACTTGGCGGTTGGGCCATCTTGTCGGTGGTGGTGTGCGCTCCCATTTTGGAGGAGATTTTGTTCCGTGGACTCATTTTTGAGTCGTGCAGGGAGAGGTTTGGCAGTGGAGTGGCGGTGCTTGTTTCGGCCCTGCTGTTTGGTCTTGTCCACGGTGTGCCGGTGCAGATTATCAACGCCTTTGTGGTGGGCCTCATCTTTGGTTATATCTACCTGCGTACGGGCTCTCTGCTGTCGGTTATCTTGCTGCACGTTGTCAACAACGGCATTGCCTACATTTCGCTTGCCTTCTTCGGCGACGCGGCCGACACCACATTGCGCGATTTGATTGGCCCCGATTGGTTGTATTGGACGGTCTATGGCCTTTCGACGGTGGTCTTTGCCTATGCAATGGTGCGCCTTGTCCTCACCCTCCGCAACGAGACCGAGTTGGAATAACTCCCTAAACGATAGCCTTTTGGCTGAAAAAAATGTGGCAGGCCCGATAATAATGCGGGCCTGCTTTGCGTTTTTAACTCTAAAGAGTTATCTTTGCGCCCGTATTTATGAGAAACCTACGCCACATAATCCTTTCCGCTTTGCTTGCCATCGTGCTGTTGGTGGGCTGTGAGCGTCTGCCGCAGGACAAAGTTGTTGCCTCGGTGGGCGAGAGTGTGTTGATGCTCTCGGAGGTGAGGGCTGTGGCTGCCCCGCTGTCGGGTGCCGATAGTGTGAAGGTGGCGCAAAACTTTGTGGACCAATGGGTCCGTAAGCAGGTCAAGCTCCAAGAGGCCGAGCGAGAGTTGGCCGCCTCGATGGGCGAGATTGACCGCCTTGTGGACGAGTATCGTACCTCGCTGTTGGGTGGCAGGCTCGAACAACAGTATCTGCGCGGACGTATGGATACGCTCATTACGGACAGTATGGTCAAAAAGTATTTCGCAGCTCACCGCTCCGACTTTGTAATGGACCGCACCGTCTTGAAGGGCCGCATTGTGCGCCTGCCCGACAACTACCGCCAATCGGTCAAGCTCTTCAATCTGATGGGCTCCAAGAGCGACGAGAAACAGCAGGACTTTTTGGACCTTTGTATGAAAAACAACTTCGAGCTACACACCTTCGAGAGTTGGGTGGACTTCAAAGAGTTTCTCTCCTACCTGCCTGTGCGTAGGGGTAAGAACTATGACTACATTCTCACTGGTGGCGAGATTCGCCAGATGGCCGATGCCGATAGCAAATACTTTATCCAGATATACGACGTTATAAAACAAGGCTCCAATGCACCCTACGAGAGGGTGGAGGATATGGTGCGCCGCATCCTCTTCAATCGCCGCAGGGCCGAGCTACTCATCTCCTACAACGACAGCCTCTATCAGAGTGCCCTTTCGGAAGGGGTGGTGACGATTAACAACATTGAATAGAAAAACGAAAGAAAAGAGAAGATATGAAAAGATTTTTTATTGGTGCAGTGGTTGCCTTTGCAACTCTTGGCAGTGTGTTTGCCCAACAAGTGGTGGCCGACAAGGTGGTTGCTGTTGTGGGAAACTCGGCTATTCTCTACTCGGAGGTTGTCGATTTTAGCAAGCAGGTGCTCCAACAGCGCAGGGAGCGTGGCTACACTTCCGACCGCTCGGCTATGAGCGAGGCGTTGGAAAACCTTATGCTCCAAAAGATGCTCTACAATCAAGCCCTTATCGACTCGGTAGAGATTAACCTCGACGGTGTGGCCGAGAGCGTGGATAAGCAGGTGGATGCAATGATTGCCGATGCTGGCTCCATTGCTGCTTTGGAGGCCCGCGAGGGTAAGCCCGTCTTTGAGATTAAGGCCGATATGCGCACCATGGCCGAGGAGGGACAGTATGCCCAGATGATGAGGATGACCATTATGAACAAGGTGCAGATTACCCCCGGCGAGGTTGAGAAATACTACAACTCGCTGCGTACGGATATGCTTCCCATCGTGCCCGAGCAATATGTCTATGCCCAGATTACCAAGCTTCCATCTTCTACCACATTGGTGAAACAGCGTACTCGTGAGAAACTGTTGGAGATGAGGGAACGTATTGTTGGTGGTGCAAGGTTTGATATGTTGGCCCGTATGTATTCGCAGGACCCCGGTAGTGCATTGCAGGGTGGCGAGATGGACTTTATGTCGGCCGAGAGCTTCGAGAAACCCTTTGGCGAGGCACTCACCAAGCTGCAACCCGGTCAGGTGAGTGGTGTGGTTGAAACCGTCTATGGCTTCCACATCATCCAACTGATGGAGAAGAAGGGTAACCTCTACAAGAGCCGCCATATCCTTCTGCGCCCCACATTTACCGACTCGGAGTTGGCCGAAGACCTTGCAAAGCTCGACAGCCTTGCTACCGAAATCAAGGAGGGACACATCTCCTTTGAGGAGGCTGCCAGACTACACTCCGACGACAAGTATTCCAAACAGAATGGTGGCCTTGTAACCAACCACGAGATGCTCGAAATGTATGGTGCCAACGACACCAGCTACTCCCGCACGGCCTTCTATAAGGAGGAGCTCGGTGCCGATTACACCTATATGCGCTCCCTTAAACCGGGCGACATATCCACTCCTTTCCAGAGTGCCGACATGAGGGGTAACACCCTTACGAAGATTATCAAACTCATTGAGATTATCCCCTCGCACACCGCAAGCCTTGCTAATGACTACCTCCAAATTGAGGAGATTGCCCTGCAAAACAAACAGCAGAGAGAGTTTGAGGAGTGGTTAGACAAGAAAATCGCCACTATGTATGTGAAGATTGACTCCTCGATGGACACCTCGGAGTTTGAGAACAAAGCGTGGATTAAGTAGGTATTCAGCAAAAAGAAGAGAGGAACGAGAGAGTGAAACGTATTACCTACATATTGCTTCTGGCACTGCTTTGCGTGGGCGGAGCAGACGGAAGTGCCTATGCCCAACGCCCACGCAACAAGAAGGGCGAGGAGCTCAAACCGGTGGATATGAAATCACGCCGCACAAGGCCCGTACCTGTGGGCGACTCCACGGGCTATGCACTTGTGGGCGATGTGGTGCTGGTCCACAATGGCTCGGTCATTACGTGCGATAGTATGGTGCGTTACAGCGATAAGCAGATGACCTGCTTTGGCAATGTAATCATCAAGAAGGACGACACCTACATCTATGGCGACAGGGCAGAGTATAGTGGCGAGGAGAACGAAGCAAGGGTGTTTTCGCCGCTGGTAAAGGTGCTCAATAAGGACGCAACGCTCTATACCTACAATCTTACGTTCAATACCAAGGATAACATCGGTAGGTTCTATGGCGGTGGCTGCTTCACCAATGGCGAGAACCAGATGGAGTCGGAGAGGGGATATTTCTATGCCGACTTGGACGAGATGGTAGGTGTTGATAGGGTGGAGTTGCGTAACGATACCTACGAGATGAAATCCGACTCGGTCAACTACAACTCCGACTCGGAGGTGGCCAAATATTTCACCCGCAGTGTGACCTGGAAGAAGGATGGCGAGATTCTCTCCTCCAACGAGGGCGAGTACCACAACAAGGTGGAACGATATATATTCCGCTCGGATGCCTATGTGTTGAGCAAGGACAAGGAGATGTGGGCCGATACGATTGACTATAAGTCGATGATTCAGTTCATTGAGCTGAAACACAACGCCCAGATTCGTGACGAAGAGCACAAGAGTATCATCTTTGGCGACTATGGCAACTACGATGACCGCACGGGCGATACGTTCCTCACAATGGAGCCCTCCTATATCACCTATGGCGATAGCGATGGCGACAATGTGGGCGATACGGTCTATATGCGTTCCGACTCGATGTTCCTCTACACCATCGACTCGCTGGGCTATTGCACCCTCACCCGTCCCGACTCGGCTACGCTGGCTGCGATGTTGGCTGCCAAAGCCGACTCCATACAGCAGGCCATAAGGGCCAAGTTTGTGGCCGATAGCACCGCTTTGGCCGAGGCAGTGCGCAAGGAGTTCTTGATTGACAGCCTCACGTCGGCAAGAGAGAGCCTGCTGGCAGGAGAACTCACCGATAGCCTTTCGAGTGTGGCCGATAGCCTTCTGGGTGTGCTCGATAAGATGCAGGACATACAGAGGGATAGCCTGGGTAATGTGATAGAGAAACAGGTGGTACAGACGGATAGTCTTACTATGGGGGCCGACTCGCTGACGATGGCGACCGATAGCCTTACGATGCAGACGGATAGTGTCGTTCAGGACACCACAACCCACCGCATAATGCTCGGACTGCGTAACGTGAAGGTGTTCCGTAGGGACTTCCAGGGCGTGTGCGACTCGATGCTGATGTTCTCGGTGGATAGCACCGCACAGCTCCACCGCAACTCGGTGATGTGGAACGAACTGAACCAGATAACCTCCGAGAGAGCCGATATCTATACCCGCAACCAAAAACCATACAGAGCACTCTTTTCGGAGGGTAAGCCACTGATGGTGTCGGAGTTGGATACGGCCCACTACAATCAGGTGGCAGGCAAAACCATTGAGTCGTTCTTTGACGAGGAGGGTGTGATGTACAAGACCGACGTTGTGGGCAATGCGCAGACCTATTATTATATGGTGGACGATGCCGATGGCGCAATGATGGGCTTCCTTGTGGCGGAGAGTGCCGATATGACCTTCGATATTGAGGACAATACGGTGGTGGGTATTACCTATCGTGGCGACCCTGTCTATACGATTTACCCGATGGATAAGATACCCGCCGACCAAGCTCAACGCCTGCCTAACTTTGCGTGGTACATTGAACTGAAACCCACAAGGGAGATTATTATGGGTAGGAGGAGTATTAACCCCACCGAGAGGGAGAGATATGAGCGTATGCGCCGCCCGCAATTCCCCATTACCTATTCTATTGAACGCCACCGAGAGTCGCTGGTGCTGAATGGCGGTTGGGCCGATAGGGATGACGACATCTCGGAGATGGCCTATGAGTTCATCGAGAAGGTCAAGGATGAGTAGGGGAGATGAAACAAAAAACTCTCGGGTAACGATTTTGTTACCCGAGAGTTTTTTTGTTTAGCTGTTAGCTGTTAGCTGTTAGCCGTTAGCTGTTAGTTGTTAGCTGTTAGCTGTTAGCCGTTAGCCGTTAGCTGTTAGCTATTAATTAGTAATTAGTAAATATTTTTTCTATCCCAGCAGTCCCAGACTACCAATAGGCCTTGCTTGATTGACCGCTTAAAAATTCACCTCAAAGCGGCAAGAGAGCATATTGTAGCCCACGCCTACGCTCCCCTTTGAGGGGTCTACATCGGCAGGGTTGGTGGTGGGCTCGCCTGCGGCATTGTGGCCCACGATGAGTTTGCCGTTGCCGTTGGCGTACTTGTTGTTGGTAACGTACTGATAGTTGAGCATCATCTTGATGTTGGGATTAACGTAGTAGTTAAGGCCCGCAGTCCAAGCGTTTGCAGCACCGCCATAGATGCCCTGACTATCGAGGTCGAGGTGGTCGAAACGTGCACATAACTCCACGTCGCCCCAATCACGGCCGGGAGTGATGCGGGTATATTTCGCACCGCCCGCATCGTAGTTCTGCCTACCGCCAAACAACAAGTAGCCGGCTTGTGCATAGATACCATAGAAGTGCTTGGTGGTACCGTTGTGAACGTGGATGTTGTCGGCCAGATAGGCGGCCTCCCAACGCAGACCTTTCCAGTGTCCGGCGAGTTCGGCGGTCATCATCACCTCGTGGTTTACGTCGGCAATGTTACCCGTGTCGAGATATTTCTTGCGGTTGATGTTGGTGGCATTGCGCGAGGAGATACGCACAGAACCCCACTTGGAGGGCGACATGTCGGCTTTGGGTGTGCGGTAGGAGGCTGCAAAACCGATGTGCAGTGAAGCATCCTCCATCTTGTAAAGAGGCCTCACAACAACCTTACCCGTGAAGGTGTGGCCGGGCCCACGACCATAGTCCTTGTTGTTGTCCTCCACATTGGTCCTAACCTCGGCATCCTCCACGGGCTGGAAGAATACACCGGCGGTGGCCCAGAAGAGAGGAATGGTGTAGTTGGCCTGCAAGCCTATGTGGCGCGAGGGGGCAAAGGCGGTGGCCATAGGTCGCTCGATGAATTGTAGGTAGCGACTTGTGGTGTTGGTCTGAATGGCGAAGTTCTCCTTGAAGTTACCCACCTGGAAGGCGAAGTTACGCAGACCATCGTAGCGCATATAGGCGTCTTTGAGTTCGAGCACACCATTGGCAAAGTCCACGTCCAACTCGCCATACCAATCCTTGCGCAACTGTCCCTTGACAGCAAACCTTGCCCTGCGCAGGCTCACACCATCGCCAATGGGGTCGGCACCCTCGGGCTCGCCCCAGAACATAGCGCCATCGGTCTGTACCCTCACATCAAACCAGATGCGATAGTCGGCCTTGCGGTTGTAGAGCACAAGAAAACCGTCTTGTGATTCGGCTTTGAGGGGGACGGTGCTCACTTCCAGGCCATATTGGTTTACATCCGTACCCATTTCGGTCATTGTGTGGTCGCCTTTTCTGTGTTGATGGTGGCCTTTGTGCTGGGCCATAACATCGTGTGAGGCCCAAAGGATGGGCACAACTGCAACCAAAAGTTGTAGAAATCTTTTCATAAGAGCTGAAATTTAGTTGGTTTGTCGCACGCTATACATACAAATTGAGTGCCGAGAGAATATATTATCGGACAAAATTCCTATCTTTGTATGCAAAATACCTATCCCTAAAACAAGAACATTATCCTATGGATGGACAACTCGACAGAGGCTTGCGACTCCTTTCACTCGATGCACTCCGAGGCTTCGATATGATTTTTATCATTGGCGGTGCAGGACTTATTTCCTCCCTTTGTGGTCTCTTCCCCGATTCGCCCTTTGCCGAGTGGCTCGCAGGGCAGATGCACCACGTTAAGTGGGACGGTTTTGCACATCACGACACCATATTCCCACTATTCTTGTTTATAGCCGGCATATCTTTCCCCTTCTCGTTGAGTAAACAGCGACTTGCCGGGGTGACCAACGGGACGATTTGCCTTCGTGTATTGCGCCGTATGTTGGTGCTTTTTGCCCTTGGATTGGTCTATAACGGCCTTTTTAGGCTCCAATGGGACACACTGCGCCTGCCCAGCGTGCTGGGGCGTATTGGCGTGGCGTGGGGCTTGGCTGCATTGATGTGTGTGTGGTTGCGCCCACAGGTGAGGGCGTGGGTATCGGTGGCCCTGCTGGTGGGCTATTCGCTACTGTTGACCATCCCTGCGCCTGATGTGGCGGAGGGGGTAGGAACTCTCACAAAGGAGGGAAATATTGTGGGGTATATCGATCGTCTGCTGATGCCAAACCACATCTATTGGCGTGGCGTTATGGACCCCGAGGGAGTGCTTAGCACCCTGCCTGCTGTTGTTACCGCAATGCTGGGTATCTTCACAGGAGAGTGGGTGTTGCGCCCCAATGTGTCGGGTGGACGTAAGGTGCTCGCAATGGCTGTGGCTGCGGTGGTGATGCTTGTCCTCGGAATGGTTTGGAGTCTTTGGCAACCCGTCAATAAGATGCTATGGACAAGCCCCTTTGTGCTCACGGCAGGAGCCTATTCGTTGGCAATGTTTGCCCTTTTCTACTACATTATCGACGTGCGTGGCCATCGACGTTGGGCCAACTGCTTGCGTATCGTGGGTGTTAATTCCATAACCATATATCTGCTCCAAGAGATTGTCAGCTTCAATGGCGTGACTCGCTTCTTTTTGGGAGGCCTTGCCGAGGTGCTGCCCAAAGAGTGGGGAGCCGTGGTGTTGTCGCTGGGCTACCTTGTAGTATGCTGGGGTGTGTTGTGGTTGCTCGATAGAAAAAAGATTTACCTTAAAGTGTAGACAACGAAACTCAAATAGTGATGAAAGAACTAAAAGAACGCATCCTGAGTGATGGCCGCTGCCTCCCTGGGGGCATACTCAAAGTGGATAATTTCATTAACCACCAGATGGACCCCGTGCTGATGAAACGTATGGCCCAAGAGTTGGTATCTCGCTTGGGCGGGTGTGGTGCCAACAAGATTCTCACCGTTGAGGCCAGCGGTATAGCCCCCGCCATTATGGTGGGTTATTTGATGGAACTACCTGTGGTGTTTGCCAAAAAGAGGGCGCCGAGCACTATGGAGGGGGTGCTTACGGCCGAGGTCTTTTCCTTTACCAAAAACCGAACATATACTATCTGTGTCAGTGCCGAATATCTCCACAAGGGCGATAGGGTGCTTTTTGTGGACGACTTCTTGGCCAATGGTAATGCTGCGTTGGGTGCGCTCGAATTGGTCGAAAAGAGTGGCGCAGAGATTGTGGGTATGGGCTTTTTGATTGAGAAGTCATTCCAGAGGGGCGGTGAAGAGCTGCGTGGGCGTGGTGTGAAGGTGGAGTCGCTTGCACGCATCGCCTCGCTCGACGACTGCAAAATCACTTTTGACGAGTAGGGTAGTGGCCCTCTCCTATTTCGCCCCCCCCCTATAATAGTTGGGCAAGGAGCGTAAAAATGGGAACCACACTTGCTCCACCCACTAAAAATATATATCTTTGCGAGTTAAATATTAAAAACGTAAAAAAAAGAAAACGCTATGAAACTTCAAGACATTTTGGCTATCTCCGGCGAGCCCGGTCTTTATCAATATATCGCAAGCAGCCGTAATGGTGTGATTGCCGAGTCGCTCGTTACGGGCGCACGCAAGAACTTCTCTGGTACCCACGCAAGGGTTAGCTCGCTGGCCGAGATTTCCATCTTCACCGAGGACGAGGATGTTACCCTCTCGCAGGTGCTTTCGGACCTCTATGCACATACCAAAGGCGAGCAGACCATCTCCCACAAGGCTTCCGAGGGTGAGTTGAGGGAGCTGTTCGGCGTTGTTATCCCCGGCTACGACAGGGAGCGTTTCCACCTTTCCGATATGCGTAAGGTGGCTCAGTGGTTCAACATTCTTGTGGCTGCCGGTATGACCGACTTCTCCATCGAGGAGCCCGAGGCAGCAGAGGAGGAAGAGTAGAGAACATCTCTAATCTCCCCAAAAGGCTGATTGGTGAAAAATGAAGAAGTGTAGGAACATATTGTGGTCGGCTGTGGCCTCTGTTGGTGCGCTGTTGTGTGGTTGCAACGGCCCCGATATACCTGTGCCCGAGCCCGAAATTCCTGCCGAACGCATCATTGCCTACACCGCCAAGGAGAAGACTGCCCCGTTTGCTACGGGTGCTTTTATGGCCCGTATTCAGGATAACCGCTTCACACCCGAAGGCGAGGGCGGCTCGGGAGAGATTATTTTTGAGAGCCCCGTATTTGCGATTGGCAACATCGCTTTTTTGAATTGCACCTCGCTGTGGAGTGTGGAGATTCCTTCGGAGGTTACTATGATTGGCAAGAAGGCCTTTGAGGGGTGTAAATCGCTGCGTAGGGTGGATATTCTTGGTGATAAGATTGTAACCATCGGCTCCGAGGCTTTTATGAATTGTGAGTCATTGGAGGATATTACCATTCCCGATGAGGTTGTAGAAATCGCCACGCACACCTTTGATGGCTGTAAATCGCTGAGGAATATCAATTTTGGAACGGGCGTTAAGGATGTCTATGACAAGGCTTTCTATGGCTGTGAGTCGTTGGAGGTGCTGGATATTCCGGCCAATGTGATATTCTTGGGCAACAACTGCTTTGAAGGAGCAAAGAGCTTGAAGGAGGTCTATGTTAGGGGCGATAGGGTGCTGGAAATTGGTTATATGGCCTTTGCGGCAGCCAAGTCGGAGTTGAAGATATATGTCCCTGCCGACCTTATGGATGACTACAAGAAGAACATTTTTTGGAGCACCTATGTAGGTAACCTCCATCCATTGGAGAATTAGTCGGGCATAGGGGCACAGAGGGCCCATAAAACACACAAAAAAGGAGAGGTCTTTGGCCTCTCCTTTTCTTGTACCCGGAGCCGTAGTTCTGATATTAGGGTGTATTGAGGTTCTAAATTGAACTAATTGCGTGAAAATGAGGGATTTTTTAACTAATTGATGCTGAATGCTTGCAACTGATTGAGTTTTTGGCATTTATGAGCAATTTGCGAAAAATGCACTCAATTGTAGTGTGACAAGGTGACCAAAAGTGACCAACGCTAAATCTTTACGTGAAAATGAGGGATTCTGCGTGATATTCACAAGTAGAAGGTATAAAGAAAAAAGGAACAACCTTTCGGATTATTCCTCTTAAAACATTTCACCATCACTCGATTTTGCAAGTTTATGAGCCTCCTCGTCAAGACCGAGTTTTATGTATTTCATAAAAGTCTCAACTTTTTTATGCCCCGTCACAAGCATCATTTCTCGTATGTCATATTTTTTTGACAAATACATATTTGTCGCACAGGTTCTTCTACCTATATGGGTTGCTATTAACTCCCATTTATATTTGATAACATTTCCATCCTCATCATATCTATAGGTCTTGGTCTCTTTTGCTTCTGCCTCTCTCTCCTGTTTAGTCAATATGGTTTTAACATCTTTGCCTAAACTCTTTACGGTATGAGATAATTTCTCTCCAATACGCTTTATATACCTATTAAGAACTTGGTCAGTAATCTTTGGAACCCTGTAATTATACTTCTTTAATACAGTTTCAAGTCTATTGTCCAAGATAGGTATTACTACTTGACTTTTAGTCTTGGTTTGAACTTTCCTTATTACTTCTACATCGTCAAAGATTGTATCAAAGCAGGAAGGGTTGATTTTAATAAAATCGCTATATCTCTGTCCCGTATAGCAAGCAATAATAAATGCATCCCTGACCTTATCTTCTAAACCATAAAGTTCCATATTGTATAGTCCTTCCAACTCTTCCTTTGTAAAATATATAGCAGTAGTCTTCTCGTGTTCTTTCGCACCAGAGTGCTTGAACAAACTTTTTGCTTTGTGGTTGTTGTGGATATCCTCTTGTTCCGCTATACTAATTAGAGTTTTGAAGCAATTTATATATCTGCTTGAGGTCTCCTTTGAGAAGCCTTCATCCTCCTCCACAAATGATATAAACTTATTTGCGAGACTTCGGTTAATGTCATCCCAAGAAAAGTCATCGGTCATTTGGCAAAAATCAAGGAATATTCTCAAAAACTGCTTCCAAATTTTTATGGTATTATCGGCATATTTTCTTCCTTGATATGTTCGTGCTTCCCCAGACACAATTTTTGCTATATATTCCTTTACCCAAGTC
>JBGUSZ010000031.1:0-14949 GCA_045132795.1 Tidjanibacter sp.
TGCTCGGGCGAGGGTATGTTCCGCAAAAGCGAGGAGGCGAGGGAGGAGTGGAGCCCCGACAACGTGAGGCTCTGCGCTGCACGCCAAAGGCGCATTATGGCCGATGCGTGGAAGGCCCTCAGGCCGGGAGGGGTGTTCATCTACTCCACCTGCACCTTCAACCGCACCGAGAATGAGGACAATATGGCTTGGCTTGCGGAGGAGTTTGAGTGTGAACACATCGACATTGAGTGCCCCGAGGAGTGGGGCATTGTCCGCACCGTGGCCGATGTAGCCGAGTGCTTCCACTTCTACCCCCACCGCACCGTAGGCGAGGGATTGTTTGCGGCTGTGGTACGCAAGGGCGGCGAGAGTAGGGGTAATAGTAGGCCCCCAAAAGCACGCAAGAGCCCCTTTGGAGTGGTGGATAAACAGAGCGCTGCGATGGTGGGTAAGTACATCGACAAGCAGGCACAAGTGTACCTTGCCACCATTGGCGAAAACATCTACGCCTACCCGCAGGCCCATTGGGACGACATCAGGGTGGTGTGCGAACAGATGAGCGCGATATATTCGGGAGTGCGTGTGGGCCAACTCTTCGGCAAGAAGTTCAAGCCCGACCACGCTCTGGCACTCTCGACCATTGTGAACCCCACGGCTACCCCCACGGTGGAACTCTCGCTTGAAGATGCCATCCGCTACCTCCGCAGGGAGGAGTTGGGAACAGTGGGCGAGCTTACCGACGGACTCAATCTGCTCCTCTTTGAGGGCGCACCAATTGGCTACACCAAGCGCATCGGCCCTCGCACCAATAGCCTTATGCCCAAAGAGTTGCGCATTTTTCAGCAATAACACGGAGAGTTTTTTTGTAATAATAGAGATACAACCAAATTAGCCACCCTATGCGAGCAATGAACAAAGAGATATTGCGCCTTGCAGTGCCCAACATCATCAGCAACATCACCGTACCGTTGCTGGGTATGATTGACATTGCCATTGCGGGCCGCTTGGGTGGCGGCGATAGCACCATTGGTGGCTTGGCCATTGGTACGGCCATTTTCAGTTTCATCTATTGGAACTTTGCCTTCCTGAGGATGGGCACCAGCGGCCTCACGGCCCAAGCCTATGGCGCAGGCGACAAGAGGGAGGTGGCCAACATTTTGGGCCGCTCGCTCACCGCTGCGGGAGCCATTGCACTTATGTTGCTCCTCTTCAACCGCCCCATCGGAACGCTGGCATTGAAGATTATGCAGGGCTCGCCGGAGGCTATGGCCTTTGCGGGGGACTATTTCTTCGCCCGCATCTGGGCCGCCCCTGCTGCGGTGGGTATGTTTGCCCTGCACGGTTGGTTTATTGGTATGCAGGACTCTACTACTCCGATGGTCGTTACCATCATCAACAACGTCATCAACATAGCCTGCTCGGTGTGGTTTGCTCTGGGATTGGATATGGGCGTTGTGGGTATTGCGTGGGGCACGGTGGTGGCGCAGTATTCCTCGCTGATTATCTCGTTGGGTGTGTTGGCCGTGAGATATAGGGCCTATGTGAGGGAGATTGACATCAGGGAGTGCCTTCGTATGGAGCCACTTGTGAGATTCCTGCGCATCAACTCGGATGCTTTCCTGCGCACGCTGTGCGTGTGTGTGGTCTACACCTGCTTCACGGCCTTCTCGGCCCGCTTTGGCGACACGGTGCTGGCTACCAACGAACTACTGTTGCAACTCTTTATGCTGTTCAGCTATGTGCTCGACGGCTTCTGCTATGCAGCCGAGGCACTCACGGGCCGCTTCATTGGCGAGAGAAACAAGGAGCAACTCGGCCGTTGCATACGCCACCTGTTGGTGTGGAGCGCAGGGGTAGCGATATTGTTTGTGGTGGTCTACCTGCTGTGGTGGGAGCCGCTGCTGGGGCTGTTCTCCAAGAGCCCCACGATACTCGCCTGTGCAGAGGAGTATGTGGAGTGGATAGTGAGCGTTCCGCTGTTGAGCTTTGTGCCCTTTTTGATTGACGGCATCCTCATCGGAGCAACCAAGACACGCATTATGCGCAATACGACCTTTTGGTCGCTGGTGGGCTTCTTTGCGATATTCTTTGCGTTGGAGGGCGTGTGGGGCAACGTGGCCTTGTGGCTCGCCTACACGGGCTTTATCGTTGTGAGGTGCGTGTTGATGCTCATCGCCACCCGAGGCGTGAAGGCAGAACTGCTGATGCAACAAGGACAATAAGGACAATAAGGGCAGAAAGAGCAAAAAGGGCAGAAAGGGAAATCAAGTAAATGGCTAATGGCTAACGGCTAACAGCATAAGAAAAATAATATGAAAGAAAACTTTAAGAGCGGCTTTGTGAATATCATCGGCAACCCCAACGTGGGTAAATCGACGCTGATGAACGCCCTTGTGGGCGAAAGGCTCTCCATCATCACCGCCAAGGCACAAACCACCCGACACCGCATTATGGGTATCGTGGGTGGCGACGACTTCCAGATTGTCTATTCCGACACCCCCGGTATCCTCCGCCCCAACTACAAGTTGCAGGAGAGTATGATGGGCTTCGTTACGGGCGCACTGAAAGATGCCGACGTGATTCTCTACGTTACGGACACCGTGGAGAAGGGCGACGATGCCAGCGAGGAGATTATCGAAAAGGTACGCCTGAGTGCCATACCGACCATTGTGGTCATCAATAAGATAGACCTCTCCAATCAGGCCCGATTGGAGGCCCTCGTGGAGGAGTGGCAGGCAAGGCTACCCCAAGCCAAGGTGGTACCCGTGTCGGCCTTGGAGGGCTTCAACGTGGGCGGCGTGTTCGATACCATTATGGGGCTGCTGCCAAAGGGTATGCCATACTACGATGAGGGCACTCTGACCGACAGGCCTATGAGGTTCTTCGCCAGCGAGATTATCAGGGAGAAGATTTTCCTCAACTACGACAAGGAGATACCATATTCGGTGGAGATTGTCATCGAGGAGTACAAGGAGGAACCCACCATCGACCGCATCAGTGCCATAATCTACGTTGCGAGGGATTCGCAGAAGGGCATCATCATCGGCCACCGTGGGGAGATGCTCAAAAAGGTGGGTACAGCCTCACGCTTGGAGTTGGAGAAGTTCTTGGGTAAGAAGGTCTTCCTGCAACTCCACGTCAAGGTGGACGAGGGTTGGCGCAACAGCCAGCGCAGCCTGCGCCGCTACGGATACCTCGAATAATTCAAAATGCAAAATTCAAAATTCAAAATTAGTTATGTCGAACTTTGTAGATTACGTTAAGATATTTTGCCGCTCGGGTGCGGGCGGTTCGGGTAGTGCCCACTTCCGTAGGGAGAAATTTGTTGCCTATGGTGGCCCCGATGGTGGCGATGGCGGTAGCGGTGGTAGTGTTATCCTGAGGGGTAACAGCCAATATTGGACCCTCATCCACCTCAAATATGCCCGCCACGTCTTTGCCCAGAATGGCGAGTCGGGAGGTGGCTCCCGTATGTCGGGCAAGAGCGCTGCCGACCAGATTATCGAGGTACCCCTCGGTACGGTTGCACGCAACGCCGAGACAGGCGAGGTCGTGGGCGAGGTTACGGCCCACGGCGAGGAGGTCGTGTTGCTCAAAGGCGGTCGTGGAGGTCTGGGCAACTGGCACTTCAAGACGGCCACCAATCAGGCTCCACGCTATGCACAACCCGGCGAGGAGGGCCAAGAGGGTGCTTTCATCTTGGAGCTCAAAGTGCTGGCCGATGTGGGCTTGGTGGGCTTCCCCAATGCGGGCAAGTCAACCCTCCTCTCTGTGGTGTCGGCAGCCAAACCCAAGATTGCCAACTACGCTTTCACCACCCTCGAACCCAACCTCGGTATCGTGGAGGTGAGGGACGGACACTCGTTTGTGATGGCCGACATCCCCGGCATCATTGAGGGCGCACACGAAGGTAGGGGTATCGGCACAAGGTTCCTCCGACACATCGAGCGCAACTCGGTGCTGCTCTTTATGGTACCTGCCGACTCGGACAACATCGCCAAGGACTATGAGATTTTGCTAGGCGAGCTGAGGGAGTACAACCCCGAGTTGCTCGACAAGGAGCGCCTGCTGGCCATCACCAAGTGTGATATGGTGGATGATGAGATTATCGACCACCTCAAAACGGAGTTGCCGGAGGGCATTCCGACCTACTTTATCTCGTCGGTGGCGATGCAGGGTATCACCGAACTGAAAGATGCACTCTGGGGAGTGTTGAATAAATAAAAACAAACCCCCGACCTTCCGAGAAGGTCGGGGGTTTTGTTTATGTCGACCGTCGACCGTCAACCGTCGACATAAACCGTCAACCGTCAACCGTCAACCGTCTGCATACCCCTCCGCCACAAAGTGGCACCTCCCCTACCTTAGGGGAGGAACTTTCAATTTTCCCTTTTCAGTTCCTCCTCAAAGAGGGCCTCGAAGTGGGTGCGGAGCAGGGCGGGTTGTGCGATGAGTGCACGCAGCTCCGCCAAGCGGACGGCGTTATCGGAGTGGGGGATATAGAGTTTCAGGTAGCCACCGTGGTCATACTTCTCGTGTAGGTGGCCCAGGAATCGTTGCCAATGTTCCTCATGGCTGAGGGTAGGATAGTGGGCAAGGCCATACTGCACCGTGCGGCGCATCACCACCTCTGGTACAATCTGTCGGTCGGCCTCGGCCACAATGGCCCCATAGATGGTGCGTGGATGGTGGTCGGAGGAGGCTCGGTGGTCCTCGATGGCCTCCCTCATAGTGTGGAGTTGTTCGGGGCTGAACCACTCCCTCATCTTGCTGTCCTCCAAGAGCATACGCCCCGAGGAGAGGTGGTGGTATTCGCGGCCCTCGCAGAGTCCCACATCGTGCCACGCAGCGATGGTATAGACCATGTCGAGGTCCACATCGTAGTGGGTGGCAAGGGCGAGGCTGCGCTTGATGACACCTTCGGCGTGGTCCCTGCGGTGTGCGGCGTCGTGGCTGTCGTAGCGGGGCAGGATGTGCTCCTCGATGTAGGCCCTCAGTTCGCTATTCATATCTCTTGGGGCTATTTTACGCACCTATAATATACACCCAACGGGAGCGACTTGCCTGCTCGGTCGGTGAAGAGCAACTCGCCGAACTGCTCAAACGAGGGGCTCGGAATGAGTTGGTTGACGGCACTCTTGGCGAGAGTGGCCGAGAGTCCCATAGAGTAGAGGTTGAGCACTAAGAAACCACCATCGGAAAGCAACTCGGCACACAGGGCGAGCATTTCGGCAATGTTCTGTTCGAGCACCCACTTTTCGCCCTCGGGGCCACGTCCATAGGCGGGAGGGTCGAGGATGATACCATCGTAGCGGTGTCCTCGCTTAACCTCACGACGTGCAAATTTGAGCGCATCCTCCACCACCCAACGTATGCCTTCGAGCTGGCTGGCCTCCATATTCTCCCTGGCCCAGCTGATGCACTGCTTTACGCTGTCCACGTGGGTAACCTCGGCGCCTGCGGCTGCGGCAGCCAACGAGGCACCACCCGTGTATGCAAACATATTGAGCACCTTGGGGTGGCTCTCTTTGGCACGTTTCGCTTGCGATTGCACCCTCTCAAAGATGAAATTCCAATTCTCGGCCTGCTCGGGGAAAACGCCGACGTGCTTGAAGGAGGTGAGTCCCAAGCGCATCCTAATTTGCTTATCTCCAACCTTTTGGCGAATAAACCATTGGTCGGGTTGCGTAGGGCGCAGGTGCCAACGTCCGCGTTCGTCGCTGGCGGCACCCTTCTCACGCACAAAGGATGCTGTGGCCATACGTTCCCACTCCCCATTGGGGAGTGTGCGGTGCCAGATGGCTTGTGGCTCGGGGCGGCGAGTGATGTACTTGCCGAAGCGTTCCAACTTCTCAAAGTCGCCACAATCGATGAGCTCGTAATCTTCCCACACGGGAGAGAGTAGTTCGGGGTGTTTCATATTCTTTTGTCTAACGTCTAACGTCCAACGTCTAGCGTCAACCGTCGACCGTCAATTCTCAATTTTCAATTAATCCGCTTTCAGCGTCTTTTAGTTGCTCTCGCTCTGCATAGTGTGCAAGCACCCTCTGCTCTCGCTTACTCGCAACTTTCTCAATTCTTCACCACATACATCATACACCTTTTGCAGTCGAAGCGCAGGCGGTACTCATCCTCGCCGTGCCTCAGGGTGAGGGGTTCACGCAACGACGAGCCCTTCAAAAGGCACTGACCAAGCTCCCTGCGGATACAGTAGGGGGTGCGCATAACCTCCACACCCGTCAGGTCGGGCAGGGTGTCGTAGCCCTCGTCGATGTGTTCCACGCCGTGGTCGGTGTAGAACTTGCGGGAGAGCGAGTTGACCACATTGTGGTCGCCACGCAGTGTGGTGGTGGGGTAGGGCAGCGAGGTGTTCTCGGTTGCGATGTTCTTCTCGGGCTGTGTGGCCCTCAGCACCCTCTCCATACTCTCCAACACCTCCCTGCGGAGCGAGTTGAGGAGAGAGGTGGGCAGGAAGGGTACTGCGCCCACAAAATCAATCTCCACGCCCTCAATATCAAAGGGTGAGCCTCCACTCTTGACGAGCGAGGTGCGTATGTTGGCCAGAGCCGTGTCGGGCTTGGCAGCGGTGTCAAAGTGCTGTGCAAGAGAGGCTTGGGCTGTGTTGTCACTCTTGTCGCGGGCCGTGAGAGTTATCCCCTCAGTGTTGCCCGAGAGGCTAAACCACAGGGGCAACGAGCGACGGGTGCGTGTGCTTGCAAGGGTGTCGTGGAAGGCTTTGTCGTGGTTGCGGAAGAGTTGTGCGCCCACAGTGAGTGCCTCCATACGGTTGGGCCTGATGCGTCCGCCCTCAACCGAGTTGATATTGGTGCCATAGAGTTGCCCATCGTGGGTGTAGCACACTCCGTCGCCGGCGTGGAGCTCCACTTTGCGGTCGAGCGCAAACCACCCCCTGCCAATCTCCTTGACCTTACCGAGGGGCTCGCCCATAGCCTTCGGGGTGTCGAAGGTGGCGAGTCCGGCGCGCTTGCCGCCAAAGACATAGGGGCCGCCATTACGAGTGAAGGTCTTGGCGGGCGAGGGAGTGAAATCTATGGTTGAGGTGCCTTGTGAGGCCCTTGTGAGGTGTGGTCGCTTGGCGAGTGCCTCGTTGAGCAGGCGGTTGTAGTGGGCGGTGATGTTGCGCACATAGGCCTCATCTTTGAGCCTACCCTCAATCTTGAACGATACCACACCCATATCTAATAGTTCGCCCACGTGGGCCGACATATCCATATCCCTCACCGAGAGCAGGTGTGCTCCCTTACGTATTATTTTGCCATTTCCGTCCACAAGGTCGTAGGTCTGGCGGCAGGGCTGGCTACACTCGCCCCTATTGCCGCTACGGTGGCTCTGCGAACGGCTCATATAGCACCTGCCGCTGCCACACACGCATATCGCTCCGTGGACAAAGACCTCAATCTCGGCATCCGTAGCCTCGCAGATAGATTTAACCTCCTCCCTTGTCAGTCCCCTTTCGAGCACCACACGGCTGAAACCCGCACCGCCGAGGAAGGCAACCCCCTCGGGTGTGGCGTTGTAGAACTGTGTGGAGGCGTGCCACTCGGCACCCACGAGGCCCATACGCAGGTAGGCAGGGTCTTGTATGATGAGCGCATCCACGCCTGCATCAATGGCCTCTTGTGCTATGCGACGAGCCTCGGAGAGTTCGTGCTCATAGACTATGGTGTTGAGTGTCAGATAGAGCCTTGCGCCAAAGAGGTGTGCATACTCGGCTGCCGCCCTCACATCCTCCAACGAGTTGGTGGCCGCAGCCCTTGCACCCAGACTCGGCCCACCCATATAGACCGCATCGGCACCGCTGTCAATGGCGGCGCACGCTGTGCGTAGGTCTTTTGCCGGAGCAAGTAGTTCTATCTTTTTCATTTTTCTATTTTGAATTTCTCATACGCCCTCTGTAAGCGGGTGTCGTAATGGTTGGCCTTGTAGCCGCTACCATTGTAGCGCAGTGCAAAGGTACTCCAATCTTTGGTTTTTAGCCACTCTGCAATGCCTGTTTTTTGTAGAAAACACATCGCAAGCTTCATTTGTTCTCCCTCGCTACGGCTCATACGTTCCGCAAAGTCCTCCGGCGAGGAGCATCCGCACGTCTTCCAATGGAAGCCCATAATCTGAAACAAACCCCAACTTGCCGACTCTATGGCCGCACCGTGGCAGATGGCCGAGGCACACCTGAAACGCTCCCACTCGCCAGCGCCCCCTCGGTAGTGGCTACGCTCCCAACGAGGGTAGATGATGTCGGGGTGCTCCGCAGCGAGAGGCTCGGGGTCGATGCCACGCAGGGCCAACCTGCGCCAAAAGATGTGCCCCTCGAAGAGTATCCTCGGGCGGCCGTCCACCAGAAAACCACCCTTGCTGCTACACTCCACCTCCACCACTGCTTTGAGTGCCGCAACCTCCACTCCGAGAGCCTCGGCACACTCCTGAAAATCTTTCTCTGTTACCATAAACTTTTTTTGGTAACAAAGATAGTGTGCAGTGTGGCGAAAAAGTTTCTATATTTGTTGAACTGCTTGATTCTTAATGTCTAACGTCTAATGTCTAACGTCTAACGTCTAACGTCAGACATACCCCTCAGTCCTTCGGACAGCTCCCCTAACTTAGGGGAGTAGTTTTTGTGGTGCTCTTTCTGCTCTTTCTGCCCTTTCTGCTCTTTCTGCCCTCAATTTTGAATTTTGATTTTTCTCTCCTACCACAGCATTGCGTCGAAGGCGATGCCCACCGAGAGTGGTGTGCGGTAGGCGGCAAAGTTCTTGGGGCTGCCCGTGGTGGGGGTGTAGGTCGCACCCGTGCGCATCCAATTATAATCCACAAAGAGCCTCACACCGAGGTTGTCCGCGGCAACATAGCGCAGCGAAAGTCCCAGCGTGGCGGTGAGGTGTTCGATGGGCGAGTGTTCGAGGTGGCCGAGGAGTGTACCCTCGTTATCCACCACCTCGTTCTTCTGGTAGTGGTTCTTGGCTACGCCCGCCAGAGCCTTTGCCCCCAGAGCCCAACGCTCGTTGCTATCGAGTGTCAGGTTGTAGAACAGACCGCCCTGCACGGCGAGGCTGTTGAGTGGCTTGGGGTCGGTGATGTGTCCGCCACCCAGCGCACCCTTCTCCACAAGGTCGGCATAGCGTCCCACCTTGGCCTGGCCACCAACACCGAGGTGGGGAGTGAAAAACCACGCTCCCTCGACGTTGAAGCCCACACCCGAGGGGGCAACCTTGTCATATCGTTTGCTGTCCCACAAGAGCATATTGCCTCCCAGAGCCACACCCACATACGATGGGTTGCGGCCGATGTGTATGGGCTTCCACTCGTCGTCCTGTGGGCGGATAAGTCCACGACTACCGAGCCACTTGTCGGCAAGGAGGTAGCCGAGTTCGGTGCCGAGGATACCGACGCTTGCACCCACGATTACGTCCGTGAGCCAGTGGCGGTTGTTGAGCATTCGGGAGATACCCGTAATGGTGGCCGCTGAGTAGCTCACCACGCTAACCCACGGCGAGAGGTGGCCATACTCGCGGTTGAGTATGGTGGCCGACGAGAAGGCCATTGCCGTATGGCCCGAGGGGAAGGAGTTGTGGCGTGTGTTGTCGGGCCTCAGGCGACCAATGCCGAACTTGCCGGCATAGACCACCGCCAATGTGCTACCCACACCCAATGCGCTCGACAGCGCCAGACGCTCCCACGAACTGCGGCTCTCCACTCCGCAGGCTTTCAGTCCCACGGTAATCGCCAGGGGCGCAAATTGTAGGAAGTCGTCGTGGTGGATACGGAAGGTGGGAATGTAGTCCTGACGGAGCTGGCGTGTTTGCAGGTCGGCCGAGGCGGCAATGGCTCCCACACCCAGCAGACCGAAGCCCACCTGCACATTCCTGCGCTGCCAGAAGGTCATCGGTTGGTAGGTGGTATTGTCGGCGGGTGCCCACTCCTGCAACTCGGTGGGTGTCCACTCTCTTAACTCGGTGGGTTGAAATGCGCCAACGGGTACGGGTTGGCCCACGAGGTTACCCTCACCTCGTGTTGTTGCTATGGCCAACACCATAGCAACAAATAAACATATATTCTTTTTCATAGTTTTTTTGTTTGTATAATGTCGAATAAAATTGAAAATGGAAAATTGAAAATGGAAAATTGAGGTGCGCTTTCAGCGCAGTGTTTTATTTTTTTCCTTTCTTCCCTTTCTGCTCTTTCTGCTATTTTGACAGACCTCTCCGCCCTTCGGGCACCTCTCCTAACTCAGGAGAGGAGTGGTTGTGGTGCTTTCTAATCTCACGGGTATCTTTTTAATACCCGTTCCTTTCGACAATTATCCTATCTTAGAGGAGGAGTAATTTTCAATTTTCCATTTTCAATTTTCAATTTTACTTTATGGAATTCATTCGGATGCTTGCCTTGATGAATGCCAGGGCCCTGACACGCTCAATCTCGATGTCCTTGTCGGCGTGGTGAGGGTTTTGGCTCACGAGCTTGATGCAACCCGGGCGCTCCGACTTCTGGATATACTTCACGGTGATGTACTCCTCGCCCTCGATGTCGATGGAAAGCAGATACATATCACCCCAAAAGATGTTGTTCCAATCGTTCATCTGCTTGTAGAGAATGATGTCGCCACTCTTCAACAAGGGGTACATACTGTCGCCTACAACATATATCGCACCATCGCACTTGGGCAGGTTGGGGATGTGGATGTAGTCCACGGGTTTGATCTTCGAGGGGTCCAAAAAGAGAGGAACAAGCCCCGCCGTACCCTCCATATTATATAAAGGTACGCTCTGGTGGGGTATGGTGTTGTCGGTACGCTTGGTGAACTTTTGCCATTCGTCCCGTGGGCCATTGAACATTTCGCCCTTGCCGGTGTCGATCCAATCGGGGTTGACGTTCAATTCTTGAACAAGAATGTTCTTGTTGCGCTCCGAAAGTGCGCTCTTGCCCGTCTCAATCATCGAGAGTGCGCTCTTGCCCACTCCGAGAGCCTTTGCAAAGAGGTCTTGGGTGAGCCCCAACTCCTTACGAACCTGCTTTACTCTTAATCCTTTATTGTCAGCCATATAGAAATTTGTTAGAATTTTTCTTACGTTTTGAAATACAAAATTCAAAAAATGAACTTATATTTGCAGCAAAGTTAAGAAATTTATTTCTAAAATCCAATTTTTATGAACCCAACTGAAAAATACTCTTATGACAACATCTGTGAATTTTCTCCCGAGGAGTACTCACAGGTGGCCTCTCACCTCTTGGAAGCTATCGGTGAGAGGGATTTCCTATCGACAACCCTTTCGGTAACCTTCGGCACGTTCGATGCCACACTCATCGCCACGCTCATCATCTACCGCACTCCTGAGGGCGACATACGGGACGTTGTGCCCGTGTGGTGGGAGATGCACACCTGCGACCTCACCGATGGCAAGGAGCGCCTTAACGACTTTTCGTTTGGCGAATTGAGAGGGTTGTTGGCTGTTAGCTGAAAAATAATTTTTCAGCTGCCGACTGCCGACTGCCGTCAACCGTCAACCGTCAACCGACAACCGTCAACCGACAGCATACCCCTCCGTCGCTCTGCGACACCTCCCCTAACTTAGGGGAGGAGTTTTTTATTCGCGGGTAACGTTTTTGTTACCCGAGAGGAAGGGCAGGAAGGGCAGGAAGAGCAACGCAATAACTCCCCCTCTAAGTTAGAGGGGTGGCCGAAGGCCGGGGACGTCTGTTATTCTCCCCTAAGTTAGGGGAGATGGCACGTAGTGCCAGAGAGGTCTGTTAATTGACCAAGCTTTGCTTGCTCTAAAATGCTCCCGCTCTGCAGGCGTTGCCTGTTTTGTGTAGATGTTAGGTCTGCACTCTTTCGAGCCTTAGGATGCTTGCAAGTGGCCTCTGCTCTCGCTTAATCGCATTTGCTTCCATTTTCCATTTTCAATTCCCTTTCTGCTCTTTTGACAGACCTCTCCGCCCTTCGGGCACCTCTCCTAACTCAGGAGAGGAGTGGTTGTGGTGCTTTCTAATCTCACGGGTATCTTTTTTAATACCTGTGAGTGTAGGGAGGTTAGTGAATTGAAGGAAGTTAGAGAGTGTAGAAAATAATTTTCAATTTTCAATTTTCAATTTTCAATTCAGAAATGTCTTTGATAGATTTTGCGAAGGCTATGTACCCTTCGTTCAGCGCAACGCCTTTTCACACACGATACTATGCTCTCCTTGAAGCATTTGCCGAGGGGCGTGTGCGCAGGCTCATAATTACCGTACCGCCACAACACGGCAAGTCGTTGGGGTCGAGCGTCTTGTTGCCCGCCTATATGCTTGGGCGCAACCCCTCGCTCCATGTTGCCATAGCCTCTTATAGTGCATCGTTGGCGCAGAAGTTCAACAAACGTATTCAGCGACTGCTCGACTCCTCGGCCTTTGGGGACCTCTTTCCCGACACCACCATCAAGGCCGCAGGGCGTAGTGGTGGCTATCAGCGCACCTCCGAGCTCACGGAGATTGTGGGCACGGGTGGCGACCTCGTGGCGGTGGGGCGTGAGGGTGCACTCACGGGTAACCCAGTGGATGTATTCATTATTGACGACCTCTACAAGGACGCTATGGAGGCCAACTCGCCCACCATCAGGGAGAACTGCTGGGAGTGGTACACCTCGGTTGTCCGCACCCGCGAGCACAACCTCTCGCAGGAACTCATCGTCTTTACCCGTTGGCACAAGGAGGATCTTGTGGGGCGCATTATGCAGAAGGAGAGGGTGGTGGAGCTGACCTCCTTCGACCAGCTCGACACCATCGGGCCCAACGATTGGCTCCTGCTCAACCTCGAAGCGCTCAAAACCACCCCTCCCACCGACTTCGACCCACGAGATGTTGGCGAGGCCCTTTGGCCCGAGCGCCACTCGACGGAGTTGCTGTTGGAGAAACGCAGACTTGATGCGTTGCAATTTGAGGCTATGTATCAGGGACGACCTTCGGATGCTGCGGGCCTCTTGTATGGCGATGGGTGGAGCACCTACGACAGCCTCCCCACCGACTACATCCGCAAGGCCAACTATACCGACACGGCCGACACGGGCGACGACTACCTCTGCTCGGTGTGCTATGTTGTGGGGCTCGACGGGATAATCTATGTGGAGGATGTGGTCTACTCGCGGGAGCGTATGGAGCAGACCGAGCCGCAGGTGGCCGATATGTTGTTGCGGTGTGGTACGCGCGAGGCGCTCATCGAGAGTAACAACGGAGGCCGAGGCTTTGCACGTAATATCCAGCGACTTGCGCAGGGTGTTGCGGTGGGGTGGTTCCATCAGAGTGCCAACAAGGAGTCGCGTATCTTGTCGAACGCCTCCACAGTGTTGCGTATGCTGCGCTGGCCGAAGGATTGGCGTGAGAGATGGCCGGAGCTGGCGGCACACCTTGTGGGCTATAACCGCCGCTTTCGCTCCAACCGCTGGCACGACGGCCCCGATGTGCTTACGGGCATCATTGAGGCGGAGTGTAACCACACGGTCAAGAAGCGCATCCTCGGCTCGTCGTTCCGTGTGCGTAACTGCGTGGGGAAATAAAAAAAGTTGAGCATAAACTCCTATGCTCAACTTTTTGTCAATGCTTCTTTAATGCCTCCTTCCAAGCGGCAGCGTCGCTCTCACGCTTATTCTGCGGAGTGTAGAAACGGCGGCCCTCCATGCCCTGCGGCATAAACTCCTGTTCTACCCAATGGCCCTCGTAGTCGTGGGCATATTTATAGCCCTGACCATAGCCCAACTTATCCATCAGTTTCGTTGGCGCATTGCGCAGGTGGAGAGGTACGGGGCGGTTGGTGGTGTCGTGTTCGACCACCGAAAGAGCCTCATTGATAGCCATATAGGCCGAGTTGCTTTTGGGACTATTCGCAAGGTAAATCGTTGTCTCCGCCAGCGGAATACGGGCCTCGGGCATACCAATCTTATGCACCGCATCGAAGCACGCATTGGCCAGCAGCAGCGCATTGGGGTTGGCAAGGCCAATGTCCTCCGAGGCCAAGATGATGAGCCTGCGGGCGATGAACTTCACATCCTCGCCACCGGCCAGCATACGGGCCAGGTAGTAGATGGCAGCATCGGGGTCGCTTCCCCTCACGCTCTTGATGAAGGCGCTGATTATGTCGTAGTGTTGTTCGCCGTTCTTGTCGTAGAGTGCGATGTTTTGTTGCAGGCAGTCGATAACCCTCTGGTCGTTGATGACAATCTCGCCCTCGCTTGCACCCGCCATAATGTCCAGAATGTTGAGCAGCTTCCTCGCATCGCCACCCGAGAACTCAAATAGAGCCCCCGTCTGCTCCACCCGTACACCCCTCGCCAAGAGTTCCTTGTCGGTGGTTACGGCCCTGTCAAGTAGCGTCTGCAACTCGCTCTCGTTCATCGCTTTGAGCACATAGACCTGACAGCGCGACAGCAGTGGCGAGATGACCTCAAAGGAGGGGTTTTCGGTGGTGGCACCCACCAGCGTAACCACGCCCTGCTCCACTGCGCCCAGCAGCGAGTCCTGCTGTGCCTTGTTGAAGCGGT
Source organism: Tidjanibacter sp. (assembly GCA_045132795.1). Classification (GTDB taxonomy): domain Bacteria; phylum Bacteroidota; class Bacteroidia; order Bacteroidales; family Rikenellaceae; genus Tidjanibacter. The sequence goes on from JBGUSZ010000031.1 coordinate 14,508, forward strand.
GAATCTCATCAATGAACAATATGGGAGCTGCCGACGAGAAGAAGCGGCTCTTTTTGGCGGCCTCAATCACCTCCCTCACCTCCTTCACGCCACTCGCAATGGCCGAGAGGGTGAACATCTGGCGGCCCAAAGCGAGGGCCACAAGTTTGGCCAGCGTGGTCTTACCCACCCCCGGAGGGCCCCACAGGATGAACGAGGGGATGTTGCCGCTCTCGATAAACCTGCGGATAACACCACCCTCACCGACCAAGTGTTGTTGGCCGATGTACTCATCGAGGCTCTGTGGCCTGAGTCGTTCTGCAAGTGGTGCGGACATACCTTTTTAGTCAACCGTCGACCGTCAACCGTCGACCGACTGTTCAAAATTCAAAATTCAAAATTCAAAATTCTCCTCCTTAATCACGGGTATCTTTTTTAATACCCGAGAGTTGCAATAACTTCT